>NZ_JAAKZW010000070.1 GCF_011044995.1 Streptomyces mesophilus
GGCGGGGTCAGGTGTTCAGGAGGGGGGCGACCTCGGTTCCGAACGCGGCCATTTGGTCCGTGAGTTCGGTGCGGCTGCGGTTGCGGAAGCGGACCTGGATCTGGTGGACGCCCATCGTCTTGAACTCGCGCAGTGACTCCGCGAGCGCCTCCGCCTTGCCCGTGAGCGTCCACTTGCCGGTGTCCCAGTCGGGCTCGCCGATGTACATCGGCTCGGCGATGGTGCCGATGACGATCGGCTCCTCCACCCCGGCCGCTTCCCTCAGTTGCCTCAACTTGGCTATCTGAGCGGGCAGTTTCGTCCGTGGATCGCCCTGCGGCAGCCAGCCGTCCCCCTTGGTCGCGGCCCTGCGCACCGCCGCCGGGGATGATCCGCCGACCCAGATCGGCACCCGCTCCTGCGCCGGGCGCGGGCGCTGCCCCAGTCCGCTGAACCGGTAGCGCTCACCGTGGTGTTCGGGGAACTCCTCCTGGCCGAGTGCGGCCTTCAGTGCGTCGACGGTCTCGTCCAGTACGCGGCCGCGCCCGGCGAAGTCCACGCCGACCGCGTCGAATTCCTCCTCCACATGACCCGCGCCGACTCCGAGGACCAGGCGGCCGCCGGAGAGGTGGTCGAGGGTCGCGTACGCCTTGGCCGTGACGAGCGGATGGCGCAGGCCGACGACGCCGACATGGGTGAGCAGCTGCACGCGCTCGGTCACGCCGGCCAGGAAGGAGAGGGTCGCGACCGGGTCGTACCAGGTGGTGCCCATCGCGTCGGCGAGACGGCGCGGGATGGCGACGTGGTCACAGTTGGCGATGTAGGCGAACCCGGAGCGGTCGGCGGTGCGGGCGATCTCGACGAGATCCTCGACGCGCGCGTCCGGCTCCCAGGCCTCGGCGAAGATGGTGCTCTGCGACTGGATGGGCAGCTGCATCCCGTACACCAGCCGCCCCTGCTCGTACGTCATGCCGGGCTCCCCTTATCTGACGAACCGTCACGTCCAGGTACGGGGACATCGTGGTACCTGACGGTGCATCAGACAAGGGCCGTGGCAGGAGCCGTGCGCGCCGCCCCTGCCCGGCCCGCACGGCTTACGCCGGCAACGCGCTCACCTCAGCGACGCGCTCACCCCAGCAACGCGTACACCGTGCTCGCCCGCGCCGCCGGCTCCGTCGCGCCGTACGCCGTCATCGTGATGTCGGCGAAGGCCATCCTGCGGCCGAGCTTGGTGATCCGGGCCGCCACGCGCACGTCGGCGTCCAGGACAGCCCGTTGGAAGCTGGTCGACTGCTGCACCGTGGTCATCGGTACGAACCCGTCTCGCGCCGCCGCCACGGCGATCACGGTCGCGGTGTCGGCCGCGGCCATCAGGGCCTGCCCGGACAGCCCGCCCCCTTCGCGCGCGAGCCGCGCGGACCACGGCAGCCGCAGGACCGCGTGCAGCTCGCCGGTCTCGACGACGGTGAGGCCCAGATCGAGCACCCAGGGGGCGAAGTTGGCGGCGAGGATCTTCTCGGCCTCGGCGGGGGTGAGAGTCATGCGCAGGTTCTCCCCAGCACCCGCCGGGGAGAACCTCCGCGTCGACTTACGCCTTGGGCGCCGACGGCCCCCAGAGGCCGTCCTCCGTCAGGCCGAGGAGTTTGATCGCGTTGCCGCGCACCAAGGCGTCGACCACGTCAGGGGCCAGGTGTCCCATCTGGTCCTCGCCGACCTCCTTGGACTTGGGCCAGGTCGAGTCCGAGTGCGGATAGTCCGTCTCGTACAGGACGTTGTCGACACCGATCGCGTCGAGGTTCTTCAGGCCGAACGCGTCGTCGAAGAAGCAGCCGAAGACATGCTCGGCGAAGAGCTCCGACGGCGGCCGGTGCACCTTGTCCGCGACTCCGCCCCAGGCCCGGTTCTCCTCCCAGACCACGTCGGCGCGTTCCAGGATGTACGGGATCCAGCCGATCTGGCCCTCCGCGTACATGATCTTGAGGTTGGGGAAGCGCTCGAACTTGCCGCTCATCAGCCAGTCGACCATCGAGAAGCAGCAGTTGGCGAAGGTGATGGTGGAGCCGACGGCCGGCGGGGCGTCGGCCGAGGTCGACGGCATCTTCGAGGAGGAGCCGATGTGCATGGCGATGACCGTGCCGGTCTCGTCGCAGGCCTGGAGGAACGGGTCCCATTCGTCCGTGTGGATCGAGGGCAGACCGAGGTGCGGGGGTATCTCGGAGAAGGCGACCGCACGGACCCCGCGCGCGGCGTTGCGGCGGACCTCTTCGGCCGCAAGTCGCGCGTCCCACAAGGGGATCAGGGTCAGCGGGATGAGCCGGCCCTTGGCGTCGGGACCGCACCAGTCCTCGACCATCCAGTCGTTGTACGCGCGTACGCCGAGCAGGCCGAGTTCGCGGTCCTTGGCCTCGGTGAAGGTCTGGCCGCAAAAGCGCGGGAAGGTCGGGAAGCAGACGGCGGACTGGACGTGGTTGATGTCCATGTCCGCGAGGCGCTCGGGCACGGAGAACGAGCCGGGCCGCATCTGCTCGTACGTGATGACCTCGAGCTTGATCTCGTCGCGGGAGTAGCCGACGGCCGTGTCGAGGCGGGTGAGGGGGCGGTGCAGGTCCTCGTAGACCCACCAGTCGCCGATCGGCCCGTCGTCTCCGGGTGCGCCCATCACCGGTGCGAACTTGCCGCCGAGGAAGGTCATTTCCTTCAGGGGCGCTCGTACGATCCGGGGGCCGATGTCCTGGTACTTGGACGGGAGCCGGTCCCGCCAGACGTTGGGGGGCTCAACCGTGTGGTCGTCCACCGAGATGATCTTCGGGAAGGTCTCCATGGTCCCCACGGTAGCTGCTATCTGACGGATCGTCAGCTGTCTGGGCGGGGCCGCTTGCACGGACCGGGTGCCGCACCCCGCCGAGCCGGGGTTCGCCGACTTCACGAGGTGTGGGCCCCGCAACAGGTGGCGCGCGCAGCTGACGGCACGGCCGTACAGAGGGCAAACTGGGCCAGGTGATTCCCGTACACCCGACGGGAGTTACCCAAACAGGGGCAAAACGGGGGCCAGGGGGAACACCGATGGACGGTATACCGCGCGTGCCGCCCCAGCGGCGCCCGGAACCTGCGCCGGCAGCGACGCCACCTCCGACGCAGGCCCCGGGCACCGTGGCGCCGCTGCAGTTCAGCCTGCTCGGACCGGTGCGGGCCTGGCGCGGCGGCGATCCGCTGCCGACCGGGTCCCCGCAGCAGCGGGCGCTGCTCGCCGCGCTGCTGCTCCGGCACGGACGGACGGCCACGGCGGCCGAGCTGATCGACGGCATCTGGGGTGAGGAGCCGCCGTCGCAGGCCCTGGCCGCGCTGCGTACGTATGCCTCCAGGCTGCGCAAGATCCTCGACCCGGCCTCCCTTGTCAGCGAGGCCGGCGGCTATGCGATCCGGTGCTCCGCCGACGCGCTCGACCTCGCCGTGGCCGAGGAGCTGTGGACGGAGGCCGAGAAGGCGCGCGCGGTGGGTGATCTCTGCCAGGCGCGGGCGCTCATCAACAAGCTGCTCGGTCTGTGGGACGGCGAACCGCTCGCCCATGTCCCAGGACCGTACGCGGACACGCAGCGCACCCGGATCGTGGAGTGGCGGCTGCAGATCCTCGAGACCCGTCTCGACATGGATCTGGAGCAGGGCTGCCACGCGGAGGCCGTCTCCGAACTGACCGCGCTCACGGCCGCGCACCCGCTGCGGGAGCGGCTGCGCGAGCTCCTGATGCTCGCGCTGTACCGCAGCGGGCGCCAGGCGGAGGCCCTCGCGGTGTACGACGACACGCGCCGTCTCCTCGCCGAGGAGCTGGGCGTCGATCCGCGTCAGGACCTGGCGGACCTGCACCAGCGGATCCTGCGGGCGGACCCGCTGCTCGCGGAGCCGGCGGCCCCCTTGTCCCAGCCCGCCGCCGCCCCGATCCAGCCCGCCCAACTTCCCGCCACCGTGGCCGACTTCACCGGGCGCGGCGCGTTCGTGTCCGAGCTCAGCGATGTGCTCGCCTCCGCCGAGGGCCAGGTGATGGCGGTCTCCGCCGTCGCCGGGATCGGCGGCGTCGGCAAGACCACCCTCGCCGTCCATGTCGCGCATGCCGCGCGTGTGCACTTCCCGGACGGGCAGCTGTACGTCGACCTGCAGGGCTCCGGCCCCCGCGTCGCCGAGCCGCAGGCGGTGCTCGGTGCGTTCCTGCGGGCGCTCGGCACCGCGGACGCGGCGATTCCCGAGACGCTTCAGGAGCGTTCGGCGCTGTTCCGCTCGGTGCTCGACGGCCGGCGCGTCCTCCTCCTGCTCGACAACGCGCGTGACGCCGCGCAGGTCAGGCCGCTGCTGCCGGGCACCGCGGGTTGCGCGGCCCTGGTCACCTCACGGCACCGCATGGTGGACCTGGCGGGTGCGCATCTCGTCGACCTGGATGTGATGTCGCCCGAGGAGGCCCTTCAGCTCTTCACGCGGATCGTCGGCGAGGAGCGGGTGGCATCGGAACGCGAGGCGGCGCTCGATGTGGTGGCCGCCTGCGGTTTCCTGCCGCTCGCCATCCGTATCGCCGCGTCCCGCCTTGCCGCCCGCCGGACCTGGACGGTCTCGGTCCTCGCGGCGAAGCTCGCCGACGAGCGCCGGCGCCTGGACGAACTCCAGGCGGGCGACCTCGCGGTCAAGGCCACCTTCGAGCTCGGCTACGGCCAGTTGGAGCCGTCCCAGGCCCGTGCCTTCCGCCTCCTCGGTCTCGCGGACGGCCCCGACATCTCCCTCGCGGCGGCCGCCGCGGTCCTCGACCTGGCCGAGGAGAAGGCCGAGGACCTCCTCGAATCCCTCGTCGACGCCTCGCTCCTCGAATCCGCGGCGCCGGGCCGCTACCGCTACCACGACCTCGTACGCCTCTACGCGCGTTCCTGCGCGGAGCGCGACGAGCAGCCGCCCAGTGAGCGGGGGGCCGCGCTGTCGCGGTTGCTCGACTTCTATCTGGCGACGGCGGCGCAGGTGTACGCGATCGAGCGGCCGGGCGACCGGCTCGTCGACCATCTTTCACCGACCGCACGCGAGGGCCTGCACTTCACCACCCGCTCCCAGGCCGTCGACTGGCTGTTCGCCGAGGCCGGCTGCCTGCTCGCCTGCGTCCAGCAGTCCGCGGACGGTGCGATGCTGCGGCGGTCCGCGGATCTGCTGATGGCCGCCGTGGACCTCGCCGAGTCCCGGGTCGACGCCCGCCGCTACGAGGCGACCGCGCGCACCGTCGTCGAAGCCGCGCACATCGCGGGTGACGCGCTCGCCGAGGGCCGGGCGCGGACCTTCCTCGCCCATGTGCTCAGCCTCGCAGGCGAGTTCCACCGCTCCGACGACGAGGCGCGGCTCGCGTACGAGCTGGGGCGGACCGCCGCCGATCCGGTGCCGCTGGGCCGCGTGCCCAACCAGCGGGGGATCATCGCGCTCTACGAGCACCGTTACGAGGAGGCGCAGGCCCATCTGCGCGAGGCCATCGAGGCCTTCCGCGCGGACGCCAACCGGCCGGGCGAGGCGAGCGCGGTGTGCAATCTGTCCCGGGTCCAGCTCGAACTCGACCAGATCGACAGCGCGGTGGAGCTGGCCCTCGAAGGCGTACGGATCTACGCCGAACTGGACTCGGTCCTGCGGATCGCCAACGCGCAGTACGCCCTCGGTGTGGCCCTGACCCGTGCCGGCCGGTCCACCGAGGCGCTGACCCAGCTCTCCAACGCCTTGGCGACCTTCCGTGAGAGCCGGCAGTCGCTGTGGCTCGGCATGGCGCACTACCGGATGGCGGAGGCGCACCTGGCGGCGGGCCGGCACGCCCAGGCCTCGGCCCATGCCGAACAGGCCCTGGCGCTCCAGGACATCGGCGGCGACTGGCGGCGGGCGAATGTGCTGACCGTGCTCGGGCGTGCGCTGTCCGCCGTGGGCATGAGCGTGCGCGCGGCGGCCTGCTGGCGTGAAGCGCTGGATCTTTACGCGGAGTTGGGTTCGCCCGAGGCCGACGAGGTCCGAGGGCTGCTGAGTCCCGCGGCGGCGGCGTAGCCCGGGGGCGTCGGTTCGCCGGGCGCTCGCCCGCCCCTGGCTCCTTCGCCCTCACTCGTTCGCGGGCCGGTGCGGCTCCCGTCCGGCGGCCGTAGCGGAAGGGGCCGTGGCGGAAGGGGCCGTGGCGGAAGAGCCGTAGCGGAAGGACCCATCCCGTCTCGTATCGCCTCGTGACAGGTGTGTGGCCGGTCCCGGACAGGACGTTCATCGTTCGTTTATCGCGGCGCGAGATGCTCATGAGGTCGATCCGCCGCGTCGGGGGGCAGACGGATCAACCGCGGGGCCGCGCACTAATGTGAGCGGCCCACACCGCCCGTCCGGCGATCCTCGGGGGAGTTGCCGGGCGGGCGGCGTCATCGATTCGCGCTGCACTACACAGGGGAGCCACGCATGAGCGACGAGAAGAAGACCGAGCCCGTCATAGTCAAGCCCGAGGACGAGCACGCGACCGGCGAGCCGGTCAAGCCGCTGGACGAGCACGCGACCGGCGAGCCCATCAAGCCGCTCGACGAGCACGCCACGGGCGAGGGCGTCTGAGACCGCACTCCACGACGGGGGATCGGCCGCGGCAGTGCGGAGGGGGAGCCCACTGCCGCGGCCGCCGCATGGGTACGGGAGGCGTGCGCCTACGGGGGCTGCCGGGCGCGCAACAACTCCGTTGCCCCGACTGGTCCCACAGGCGAGGATGCCCGGATGACCTCACGTATCCGGCACATCACCATCGACAGCCACAACCCCTACGCCCAGGCCCGGTTCTGGGCCGAAGTGCTCGGCGGGAAGCTGAGCGACGAGGACAATCCCGGTGACCCCGAGGCGATCGTCGAGCACGAGGGCGACACGATCCTGTTCGTGACCGTGCCCGAGGGCAAGACGCTCAAGAACCGCGTCCACCTCGACGTACAGCCGCAGGACCGTACCCGCGACGAAGAGGTCGAGCGGCTGCTCGCCCTCGGCGCGACCCTCGCGAACGATATGCGCCGCCCGAACGGCAGGGGCTGGCAGACGCTCTTCGACCCCGAGGGCAACGAGTTCTGCGTCGAGGCGAGCCAAGCCGAGATCGACGCGTCCCAGACGCCGAGCCAGGCGCAGAACTAGCCGCCGAGCCAGGCCCAGAACCAGACGCCGAGCTGACGCCGAGCCGAGCCCCTAGCCCCGCCGCCCCCGCAGCTCCGTCTTCAGTACCTTCCCGCTCGCGTTCCGCGGCAGTTCGCTCACGAACTCGACCTGTCGCGGCACCTTGTAGTTGGCCATCTCGCGCCGGGACCAGGCGATCAGATCGTCCGAGGTGAGGGTCGAGCCCGCGCGCCGTACCGCGTACGCCTTGCCGACCTCGCCGAGGCGCGCGTCCGGCACGCCGATCACCGCGACGTCCGCGATGTCCGGGTGCAGCCCGAGGAGTTGCTCGATCTCGGCCGGATACGCGTTGAAGCCGCCGACGATGAACATGTCCTTGATGCGGTCGGTGATCCGGAGGTTGCCCTCCTCGTCGAGCACGCCGACGTCCCCGGTGCGCAGCCAGCCGTCCGGCGTGATGGTCTTCTTCGTCTCCTGGGGGTCCTCGAAGTACCCCTGCATCACGTTGTGCCCGCGCACCATCACCTCACCTGACTTCCCCGTCGCGAGCGTCTCGCCGCCCGGGGAGACGACACGGACCTCCGTGCCGGGTATCGCCCGCCCCGAGGTCTGAGCGATCACCTGGGCCGCGTCCCCGCGCCGGCACATCGTGACGACCCCGCTGGCCTCCGAAAGGCCGTATGCCGTCAGGACGGTGGCGATCCCGAGCTCGGAGCGCAGCCGCTCGACCAACTGCAGCGGGACCACCGCCGCGCCCGTGACGACGAGCCGCAGCGCCGACAGGTCGTGCTTGGCGCGCGCGGGGTGGTCGAGGAGGGACTGGTGGAGGGTGGGCGGTCCGGGCAGGACCGAGATGCGTTCGCTGGCGATGTTGGCGAGCACCGTGTCCACGCTGAAGACCGGCTGCGGCACCATCGTCGCGCCGCGCATCAGACAGGCCAGGATGCCCGCCTTGTAGCCGAAGGTGTGGAAGAAGGGGTTGACGATCAGATAGCGGTCGCCTTCGCGCAGGCCGGCGAGTTCGCTCCAGATGTCGTAGCAGCGCAGGGACTGCGCGTGGGTGATGACGGCGCCCTTGGGGCGGCCCGTCGTGCCCGAGGTGAAGATGAGGTCCGAGGGTGAGGCCGGGTCGATGCCGGCTCCTCGCGCCTCGACCTCCGCGGCCGGTACGGCGTCCCCGCCCGCCAGGAAGTCCTTCCATGTACGGAAGTTCTCCGGGGCGTCGTCGGACAGGACCACCACCTGCTCCAGGTGCGGGAGCGCCGGCAGCGGTCCGGAGCCCTCGCCCTCGGCGGTCGCCCGCCGCAGCGAAGCCACGTACGAGGTGCCGAGGAACGTCCCCGTGATGAACAGCAGCTTGGCGCGGGAGCGGCCGAGGACATACGCGGCTTCGCTGCCCTTGAAGCGGGTGTTGAGCGGGACGAGCACCGCGCCCGCCGACACCGCGCCGAGCGAGGAGACGATCCAGTCGAGGGTGTTGGGAGCCCACACCGCCACCCGGTCCCCGGGTTCGACCCCGCTCGCGATACACGCCGCCGCCGCGCGTTCGACGCGCTTGCCGAGTTCCGCGTACGTGATCCGGGTGCGGCCCTCGACCACCGCCTCCTGCGCCGCGTAACGCCGGGCCGCCGCACGTACCAGGCCCGGAATGCTGCCCCACTCAAGGTCGCCGCGCATCACTCGCTCTTCCCCGCGCATCGCAAGCCCTCCCACCGCAGTAGCTGACTATCCGTCAGATTAGCTGTAGCCTCCTCCGCTGTCAGCAGGGATGCAGGCGCGTGATCTCGGAGGTGGCCATGGCCGCGGGCGCATTGAAGGACGCTACAGCGATAGTCGGGATAGGCCAGACCCCCTTCGCGAAACAACTACCGGAATCCGAGAAGGCGTTGGCCTGCCGCGCGATCCTCGCGGCGCTCGACGACGCGGGCATCTCCCCCGCCGAGGTCGACGGTTTCGCCTCGTACACGATGGAGGAGACCGACGAGGTCGAGATAGCCAAGGCGATCGGCGCGGGCGACGTCACCTTCTTCTCCAAGGTCGGTTACGGCGGCGGCGGTTCCTGCGCCACGCTCGCCCATCTCGCCTCGGCCGTCGCGACCGGGCAGGCCAGCGTCGGTGTCGCCTGGCGCTCACGCAAGCGCGGTTCGGGCCGCCGCCCGTGGACCAACACCCAGGTCCAACTCCCCACACCCGGCCAGTGGACCCGTCCGTACGGTCTGCTGCGGCCCGCCGACGAGATCGGCATGCTCACCCGGCGCCATATGCACGAGTACGGCACGACCCGCGACCACCTCTTCAACGTCGCGCTCGCCTGCCGCAACCGCGCCAACCAGAACCCGGCGGCGCAGATGTACGAGCGCCCGATGACCCGCGAGTCGTACATGACGGCCCGCATGATCAGCGATCCGCTCTGCCTCTTCGACAACTGCCTCGAGACGGACGGTGCGTTGGCGGCCGTCATCGTCTCCGCCGAGCGCGCCCGCGACTGCCGTCAGAAGCCCGTCTATCTGCACTCCGTCGCCCAGGGCCTGCCCGCGCAGCACCACGGCATGGTCAACTACTGGAACGACGACCCGCTGTCCGGCCCCGCCTGGACCGCCGCCCGACAGCTGTGGAAGCAGGCCGACTTCGGCCCCGAGGACATCGATGTGGCGCAGATCTACGACGCGTTCACGCCGCTCATCCCGCTCTCCCTGGAGGGCTACGGCTTCTGCGGACGCGGCGAGGGCGGGGCGTTCACCGAGGGCGGCGCCCTGGAGATCGGCGGCCGGCTGCCCATCAACACCAGCGGCGGCGGCCTCTCCGAGGCGTACGTGCACGGCTTCAACCTGATCACCGAGGGCGTCAAGCAGCTGCGCGGCACCTCCACCGCCCAGGTCCCCGACGCGGCCACCTGCCTGGTGACCGCGGGCGAGGGCGTCCCCACATCGGCCGTACTCCTGAGGAGCTGATCCCCGATGACCTCTTCCGACCTCCTGGCCCCGGTCGTCGACGACGACGGCGCGCCCTTCTGGGAGTACACGGCCCAGCACGAACTGCGCGTCCAGGCCTGCGCGAACCCCGAGTGCGGCGAGCTCCGCTTCCCGCCGCGCCCCTGCTGCCCGCACTGCCGGTCCTTCGACAGCGAGTGGCGGCGGATGAGCGGCAAGGGCCGGATCTGGTCGTACGTCTTCCCGCATCCGCCGCTCCTTCCGGCGTACGCGGAGATGGCCCCGTACAACGCGATCGTCGTCGAACTCGCCGACGCCCCGCGCATCCGCCTCGTCGGCAACCTCGTCACCGAGGCCGGCGCCCCGTGGAACTCCGTCGATCCGTCCCGGCTGAAGATCGGGGCGCGGGTGCAGGTGGTGTTCGCGCGGATCGGCGAGTTCACGATGCCGCAGTGGGTCCTGGAGCGCTGATGTCCCTACGTGTGGAGTGCGACAAGGAGACCGGGGTCGCGGTCCTGACCCTGGACCGGCCCGAGAAGCACAATGCGATCGATCTGGAGACGGCCGCCGAACTGACCGCCGCATGGCGGCAGTTCAGGTTCGACACGTCGGTACGGGCCGTCGTGGTCACCGGAGCGGGCGAGAAGGCCTTCTGCACCGGGATCGACCGGGGCGTCGACGTGCCGCAGCCGCCGTCCCCGTACACCATCGACGATCCCCTGGTCGCGATCGGGCCGAAGGCCTGCGACCTGTGGAAACCGGTGATCGCGGCGGTGAACGGGATGGCCTGCGGCGGGGCCTTCTACCTCCTCGGCGAGAGCGAGTTCATCGTCGCGGACGAGCGGGCGACGTTCTTCGATCCGCATACGACGTACGGGATGGTGAGCGCGTACGAGGCCATCTACATGGCGCAGCGGATGCCGTTCGGGGAGGTCGCGCGGATGTCCCTGATGGGGACGGCCGAGCGGGTCTCGGCGCGGCGCGCGTACGAGGTCGGTCTCGTCTCCGAACTCACCGAGCCGGGCGAGGTGTTGGCGGCCGCGGTGTCCTCGGCGGAGGTCATCGCCTCGTATCCGCCCGCGGCCGTCGAGGGCACGGTGCGTGCGGTGTGGGCGGCGTCGGCTCCGGCCCGGGCGCAGGCGGCGGCCCAGGCACCCCAGCTGATCGGCCTCGGCAACCTGCCGTCCGGCGAACAGGCCGGGCTCTTCGGCAAACGGCAGCCGGGGTTCCGGCTGCGCTGAGCTTTACGCCTGCGCCGTGCCGGTCAGTCCAGCAGGGTCACCTCGTAGACCTCGCAGCCCTGCACCTTCGGTGCCTGCGAGGAGTCGCTCATGGGGATCCGGACCTTGCGCGTCTCGCCCGCCTTCAGCGTCAGAGTCGTGTCGTTCGCGTCCTGACCCACGTCCATGACGTCCACGAACCCGACGCCCACCCGGTACCTGCCACCGCTCACCGCGTGCACCTCGACCTCGGAGGCCTTGTCGTAGCCGGGCTTGCGGAGCTTGCCGCCCTGCCGCTTCTTCTTCGCGGACCGGGAGTCGTCACCGAGGCACTTCACGACGACGGCATACGCCCCGTCACTGGCCACCGTGGGCTCGGGCTCCTCGGTCGGCTCCTCGGCGCCGCCGGAGGAGGTGTCCTCGTACCCGGAGTCGTCGTCGTAGTCGTCGTTGTCGTGGTCGCGGTATCCGCCCGTCGAGGAACCGCTCGACTTGCTGCTCGAGCATCCGCCACCGCCGGAACCGCTCCTCGACCCGCTCTTGCCGCTGCCACTCTTCCCACCGGATGTGGACGACGTCTGGAAGCCGGTCAGCGCGAGCACCACGGCGACCAGCACGACTGCGAACCTGACACGACGAAGCCGCACTGCGGGCCCCTCCCCCGATCAACGAATCGAACCGGCGGCACCTTAGCAGCAGCGAACGGACCCGGTTCCCGGTGGTGAGACCCGGGGGTGCGGCGTAGCGTCGGGAACGAGAGCCCCTCATGGGAGGTCACCGATGAGCCGCGTCCGCAACGTCCTCGGGTCGATCCTCGCTCTCGCCGGAGCGGCGGCCGTCGTCTGGAGCCCCTTCCGTGCCTGGTACGACGGCCGTCTCGGCCGTGACTACCGCATCGACGAGCTGTTCTCGGCGGACGGTGTCACGGACGACAAGGCGCAGTTGTTCGGCTCGCTGTTCCTGCCGTTCCTGTTCGTCGCGATCGTGACGCTGGTGGGCGTGTTCGTGCGCTCGCGTCTGCTGCTCGCTTTCGCGGGCATCGTGGCGATGGGCTTCGCGGTCCTGTGGATGGTGCGCGTGGGACAGGCGGAGGGTTCGCTCTCCGTGGACGCGGACGGCAACGGGCTCGATGTCGGCGCGGGCAGTGCGTTCGTGGGCGGGGCGATGATCCTGCTGGCCGCCCTGATCATGTCGGGCCGGTCCCGCAGGGCGGCTCCTGCGCCGGTGGCCCCGGCGTCCACGGTGCCGACTCTGGACGGCCCGGACCCGTACGCCCCGGACCGGGACCCGTACGCCTCGGACCCGTACGCCTCGGATTCGTTCGACGCGTACGGCGACCGCCCGTCGTCGACGCCTCCGGCAGCGTCCCCGCCGCCTCCGATGCCTCCTGCGGACGGGCGGCCGGCCCCGGAGCAGCAGGACGGCCCTCCCCCGGCCTGGCACAAGCCTCCGCCGCCGTCCGGCTCGGGCTCCGGCTGAGTTGCCCAGGGGCTGGAAGCGGTCGAGTTACCGCGCCGTCCCCGTCCCCTTCACCGCGTCCAGCGCGTACACGCACCGGTCCTTGCTGCACGCGTACACGACGCCCGCCTGGGCGACCGGCGCCCCGGTGATCTCGCCGCCCGTCGCCAGTTTCCAGCGGAGCTGACCGCCCACCGCGTCAAGGGTGTACAGGCAGTGGTCGGCGGAGCCGAAGTGCAGCCGGCCCTCGGCCGCGACCGGGGAGCCGATGACCTCGCCGCCCGCCTGGAAGCGCCACTTGGGCGTACCGGTGACGGCGTCCAGGGTGTAGAGCCCGTTGCCGGCGCCCACGTGCACATGCCCCAAGGCCACGAGGACCGGGTCGATGGACGACCGCGACTCCGTGGCGATCCGCCACCGGTCCCGCCCGTCCTTGGCGTCCAGGGCGTAGACCGTGCCCAGATAGTCCGCGAGGTAGACCCCGCCGCCGGTGACCGCGGCGCCGGGCGCGTACGCGGGCGGCGACAGGAACACCGCGGGTGCCTCGAAGTGCCAGCGGACCTGCCCGGACGTGATGTCGATGGCCAGCACCCGGGTCCCGGCCGCGACGTACACCGCGCCGTCGGACGCCGGGGTCAGCCGGACCGGCACACCTCCGCAGGAGGCGGCGTCCCCGATGGGATAGGACCACCGCTCGACACCCGTACGGGCCTCGACGGCGCGCAGCCTGGCGTCCTTCCACAGGAACACCGTGCCCTCGTGGATGACGGGCCCGGCCTCCGGCGTCTCGAAGTCGGTCTGCGCCCCGGTGATCTCCCAGAGCTTCTCGCCGTTCGCCGCCTCGTAGCCGCAGACGGCGCCGCCGCGCAGCCCGGCGACGACCGTGCCGCGGCCGGCCTTGAGCGAGTACACCCAGGCCTCCGTCGCGAAGCGCCACAGATCGGTGCCGTCGGCCGCATCCAGCGTGAAGAGCGTGGGCCCGTCGGAGGCGTGGATACGGCCGTCGGTGATCGCCATCGACCAGGCCACGTCACGGGTCTTGAACTGCCGCCGCCCGGTGGCCACATCGAGCGCGTGCACCTCGAACGACGTGACGTACACGCGGTCGCCGACGACATGCGGCGTGCCCCAGACGTCGTTGGACATCCGGAAGCGCCACGGCCGCCAGGACGCCGGTCCCGCGGACGGCGCCGGGACCACGGGCGCGGGCTCCGCGCCGTTGACGCCCGCCGAACGCGACCACGACGCGGCGAGCGCCGCCTCGGGGGCGCCCACCCGCTTGTCCGCCTCGCGCCGTGCGTCGGCGACCCGGGGGCCGGGCCCGATCGGCACCTGCGCGCCGGGCAGCCGTACCGGCGAGGGGTCGGGGGCGTCGGGCGTGCGGCGCCAGGCCTCGTCCCAGTCCTCGCCGCCGGCCGGCCGAGAGGGCCGGGGCGGCGGCTGCGGGGGCTGCGCGGGCTGCGGCGGTACGCCACGGCCGCCGCTGCGGCCGGAAGGGCCGGTCCGCACGGGCGGACGCCCGCCGCGGCGCGCCTCGATGAGCGCGACGGACCGCTCGGGCAGCCACGCGGAGGCCGTACCGGAGTCGTCGGAGCCGGACGCGAACAGGTGCGGGGCGAGCTGGGCCTGGAGGTCGGCGGGGCTGGGCCGCATCGCCGCTTCCATATGCATGCAGTCGAGGATCAGCGGCCGCAGCTCCTCGGGCAGCCCGTCGAGGTCGGGCCCTTCGCGCAGCAGCATGAAGACGGTCTCGACCGGATTCGCGCCATGGAAGGGGGCATGTCCGGTCGCGGCGAACACGAGCGTGGACCCCAGCGAGAAGACATCGCTCGCACCGGTGACGGAACGCGAGTCCTTGGCCTGCTCCGGCGACATGTAGGCCGGGGTGCCGACGGCCACGTTCGTCATCGTCAGACGCGTATTGGAGACACCGGAGGCGATACCGAAGTCGATGACGCGGGGGCCGTCCTCGACGACGAGCACGTTCGACGGCTTGAGGTCGCGGTGCACCAGACCCGCGCCGTGGATGGACTGCAACGCCTCGGCGATCCCGGCGGCCAGCCACCGTACGGCCTGGGCCGGCAGCGGCCCGCACTCATTCACTATCTCTTCGAGCGAGGGCGCGGGGACATACGCGGTGGCCAGCCACGGCACGGCGGCGCGCGGATCGGCGTCCACGACGGCCGCGGTGTAGAAGCCGGAGACGGCACGGGCCGCCTCCACTTCACGGGTGAAGCGGACACGGAAGAGCTGGTCCTCGGCGAGCTCGGTCCTGACCGTCTTGATCGCCACCCGGCGGCCGGAGGCCGAGCGCGCGAGATAGACCAGACCCATGCCGCCGGCACCGAGCCGGCCGAGCACCTCGAACGGCCCGATCCGGCGCGGATCGTGCTGCGTCAGCTGCTCCACCACTTGCCTGCCACCTCCCCGTAACTGACCGTGGGACACCACCGAGCGAACGGGCTCGTGCCCATCGTCAGCGTCTCACCACCGAGCCGCCCTGGCGGCACGCACCCTGATTCTTCCTGGCGCGAGCGGCGGTTGCGAACCCGGGGCCCGATCGGGAGGTCTCACCCCATTACGGGATGAGATGGGGCAAAGCGTCGAGGGTCAGTCCGCGTGATCCTGCAGTACGGCGAAGACGGCGCCCTGATTGTCCACGAGCGTCGCGATACGTCCGTACGGAATGTCGACGGGTGGGCTCTGCACCCGGCCACCGAGCCCCCGGGTGACACGGGCGGCCTCGTCGCAGTCGTCGACATTGAAGTAGACGAGGAAGTGCGCGGGCAGCTCGGCCGGCACCCCCTCGCCCATCAGCTCACGCCCGCCGACGGCCGTATCGGGGCCGGCCTCGGCGCCGGCAGGCGACCAGGTGCGGAAACCGTCGATCACGCCGTCCAGGTCGAAGCCCTCGAAGCGGAAGACGTCTTCGTAGAAGGCGTCGGCCCGCGCTGCGTCACGCACCTTCACCTCGGTCCAGCAGAAGGAGTCCGGCTCCCCGGCCTTCTCGAAGCCCTCGTGCGTACCGCCCTGCCAGAGCCCGAAGACCGCGCCCTCGGGATCGGCCGCGAGCGCCATGGTGCCGAACGGGCCGACGGGCATCGGCTCCGTCACCAGCCGGCCGCCCGCGTCCCTGATCTTCCGTGCGCTCGCGAAGGCGTCCGGGGTCGCGAAGTACACGTTCCACACCGTGGGCATCCGCCCGTCCCGCTTGGGCGCGAGCGCGGCGACGGCCTTGCCCTCCTTGTACGCCTGCGCATAGCGCCCGTACTCGGGTCCGGCGCCCTCGTCGAAGGTCCAGCCGAAGAGCTCCCCGTAGAACCGCTTGCCGGCCTCGACATCGGGCAGCAGGGCGTCCGCCCAGCAGGGCACACCCTCGGTATACGCGGCCACGGCCCCACCTCCCGGAGTCACGGGACCCTGTGGCGCCCGTCACAGCCAAGCTAGTGCCGTACCCGGCGTACCGCAGGAAAACGAATCGAACACTTGGCCAGTTCGCCGTCCGGGTCAGGCCCCCGGAGCGACCCCAAGATCTCCCATATACCCCGAGTCCCCCTAACTCCCCCGTATCTCTCCCGTCCCCATTTGCAGTCGGCCGAATCGCGCCCCGATCACCCCTCGGTAAGCTGACGGCATGACAGGACAAGTGCGTACCGTCGACGGCCGTGTGGCCGGACGGCGCGGGCAGGCGACGCGTCAGAAGCTGCTCGACTGCCTCAGTGAGATGCTCAGTTCCTCGCCCTACCGTGACGTCAAGGTCATCGATGTGGCGCGGAAAGCGGGCACTTCGCCCGCGACCTTCTACCAGTACTTCCCCGATGTCGAAGGCGCCGTCCTGGAGATCGCGGAGCAAATGGCCACGGAGGGCGCCGGGTTGACCGATGTGCTCGCCGAACGCTCCTGGGTGGGCAAGGCCGGCTGGGGGACTTCGCAGGAACTTGTCGACGGTTTCCTGGAGTTCTGGCGCAAGAACGACGCGATCATGCGCGTCGTGGACCTCGGCTCGGCCGAGGGCGACAAGCGCTTCTACAAAATCCGTATGAAGATCCTGAATTCGGTGACCAATTCCCTTACCGACACGGTCAAGGACCTTCAGGACAAGGGCAAGGTCGACAAGGACGTCAACGCCGCGGCGATGGCCGGCTCCCTCGTCGCGATGCTCGCGGCGGTCGCCTCGCACCAGAAGGGTTTCTCGACCTGGGGTGTGAAGCAGGCCGAACTGAAGCCGAATCTCGCGCTGTTGGTGCATCTGGGCATCACCGGCAAAAAGCCGATGAAGTAGCCTTTCGCACCCTTCCTGTCATACGGGCGGCGGTCACCCTCCGGGCGAGGGTGACCGCCGCCTGTTTCTTACTGCTCCCGTGGACGCCTCACTGCTCCCGTGTGCGCCGCTCGAGGCGGAAAAGCCGTATCTCCCGGTCCACCCGCTGCTGATAAGTGGCGTACGGCGGCCAGAACTTGAGGCACTTCTCCCACACCGCGGCCCGCTCGTCGCCTTCGAGCAGCCGGGCCGTGACGTCGATGTCCGTGCCCTTCCAGCTGATCTCCGCGTCGGGGTTCTTCAGCAGGTTCACCGTCCATACGGGATGTCCGGGGCGGCCGAAGTTGGAGCCGACGAGCACCCAGGTGCCGTTGTCCTCCTCGGGCATGCACGCCAGTGGAGTACGGCGCGCAATCCCGCTCTTCGCGCCCTTCACCGTGAGGATGACCCCCGGCAGCATCTGCGCGCTGAGCATCACCTTGCCGCGCGTGAGCTTGTGCACGGCCCGGTCCATCGCCGGTACGAAATGCGGACCGACCTTCATGAACAGTCTGCTCGACGACACCTTCTGCATGAGCTTGACTCCGGGCGGCATCAGACCGCGACCTCCTCGGCGACGAACAGACCGGCGTGGTCGGCCGCATGAGCGCGCAGCCGGTGCACGGGACCGAAGAGCAGTTCGTCGCTCGCGGCCCGCTTGAAGTACAGATGCGCCTCGTGCTCCCAGGTGAAACCGATCCCGCCGTGCAGCTGGATCGCCTCCCCCGATGCGGTCCGCAGCGCGTCGAGCGCCTGCGCGAGGGCGAGTCCGCCCACCCGTTCGCCGTCGTCGCGCGCGGCGGCCCAGGCCGCGTAGTAGGCCGCCGACCGCGCGGCCTGCACGGCCACGTACACATCCGCGAGCCGGTGCTTCACGGCCTGGAACGAGCCGATCGCCCGCCCGAACTGCTCGCGCTGCTTGGCGTATTCGACGGTCCGCTCGAGAGCGCGGTCCGCGGCCCCCACGGCCTCCGCGGCGAGCACGGCGGCTGCGGCGTTCCCGGTCGCGGCGAGCGCCTCGGCGACCACCGCGGCATCGTCGGGGCCTAGCAACTCGGCGGCGGCGTCCCGCAGTTCGATCCTCGCCTGCGGCCGCGTCTCGTCCAGTGTCGTCTGCCGTACGCGGACGACGCCCTCACTCTGTGCCCGTACGAGGAAAAGGAGCGTACGGGAGCGGGCGAAGCCGCCCGTGTGCGCGGCGACGAGCAGCAGATCGGCGGTGTGCCCGTCGAGGACCTGCTCGGCCTGCCCGTACAGCCGCCAGCCGTCCTCGCCGCAGCGCGCCTGCACCCCGCCCGCGCGCCCGCCGCCCGCCCAGTCCCCTTGGTTGGTGCCGGCGAGACCGAGCGCGGTCGCGAGCGCGGCGCCCGGCACGGCGAGCGCGGCGGTCAGCGCGCCCTCGGCGATCTTCGGCAGCAGCTCGCGCCGCTGCTCCTCGCTGCCGAGCCGGCGGATCAGGGGCAGCGCGAGCGCGGCCGTGGACAGCAGCGGGGACGGCAGCAGCACACGTCCCGTCTCCTCGCAGGCGAGGGCGAGTTCGGTGGTCGTGCAGCCCACCCCGCCGTGCTCCTCGTCGAGGGCGAGGCCGGGCAGGCCCAGCTGGGCGGCGAGGGTGCGCCACAGTTCGTCGTCGTGACCGGCGGGGGTGCGCGCCGCCGCCTTGACCTCGTCGGGGCCTGCGCGCTTGGCCATGAGCTCGCGCAGCGTACGGCGGATTTCGTCCTGCTCGGCAGTGAACGCGGCGTCCATGAGCGGGCTCCTCCCCCGGGTCCCCTCTGGCGGCCCCGGATCTGACGGCGCGTCATGTTAGGACTTGCGCGGCCAGATGCACAGGGGTGGAGGGCGCTTTGTCGACTCCGGTCCGCGCCCGCGCCCTCAGCAGATCCGCCCGGGCTCCTTCGCGGTGGCCCTCAACAGGTCCCTGACCAGGTCGTAGTCCACCTTGGCGGCGCTGCGGAAACGCAGGCACCCCTTGCCCATGTTCTGCCCTTCGAGCCTGGCCGCGAAGGCTTCGCGCACGTCGGGGCGCATCAGATAGAAGGAGATGTACTGCTTCTGGCTGGCGAGCCCGATCTCCTGCCCGCCGCCCGCGCGTACGTAGCCCGGCATCCCGTACGCCATGACCTCCTCGAACCCCGCGAGCTCGGCGCGGCACAGCTCCCGCAGCCGCGTCATCGCCGCGCGTCGGCTGTCGTCCTCGATCTCCCCGAGGTAGGCGTCCACGTCCCGGGCGTCGCTCTGCACCATGGTCCGAGCATCCCCGGTGGTTGGCCGGCGCTCAACCGGATACTCGCGCGGCATGACATCGACGGGGAAGCGGCGCGAGCCGGACGGACCGGCAGAGGAGCGCGGGCCGGAGGGGCCTGTGGAACGGACCGGGCCGGACGCGGAGGTGGAGCGGCGGGCGCCGGACACTCCGGCGGGGCTGCCCAAGGGTTCCTGGTGGCGGGTGGTCAAAGGCACCGCGAAGGAGTTCCAGAAGGACGAGCTGGCCGACCGGGCCGCGGCGCTGACGTACTACGGGATCCTGGCGCTGTTCCCGGCGCTGCTCGCGCTGATCTCCCTGCTCGGGGTCCTCGGGAAGTCCGCGTCGCAGGAAGTCCTCGACAACATCCAAAAGCTCGCTCCGGGTGCGGTGCGGGACATTCTGAGCACCGCGGTGGAGCAGTTGCAGGGCAAGTCAGGGATCGGCTCGCTGATGGCGATCGTGGGTCTGCTGCTCGCCGTGTGGTCGGCCTCCGGCTATGTGGCCGGGTTCATCAGGAGCGCCAACGCGGTCTACGACATGCCGGAGGGCCGCCCCCTGTGGAAGGTGCTGCCCGTCCGCGTCGGCGTGACCGTGGTCCTGATGGTGCTCACGGTGGCCAGTGCGGTGATCGTCGTGTTCACCGGCGGACTGGCCGAGCAGGTCGGCGGCGCGCTGGGCCTGGGGGACGAGGCTCTGACGGTGTGGTCGATCGCGAAGTGGCCCGTCCTCGTGATCATGGTGATGATCATGATCGCGATCCTCTACTGGGCGACGCCCAACGCGAAGGTGCGCGGGTTCCGCTGGATCACGCCGGGCAGTCTGCTGGCGCTGGCGATCTGGATGCTCGCGTCGGCCGGGTTCGCGCTCTACGTGGCGAACTTCGCCTCGTACAACAAGACGTACGGCACGTTCGCCGGCGTGATCATTTTCCTGGTCTGGCTGTGGATCACGAACCTGGCGATCCTGCTCGGCCTGGAGTGGGATGCGGAAATGGCCCGCCAGCGCGCCGTCGCGGGAGGCCATCGGGCCGACGACGAGCCCTACGTCCAGCCGCGCGACACCCGGGCATGGGACGAGGAGGACCGCCGCCGCCTCGAGAGCTGACAGACCGGAACACCCCCCGCCTCGAGAGCCGACAGACCGAAAGACACGGACGACCGACATCGACACCCGCCCCCTGGAGACGCCGATGAAAGCCTCGAAAATCGTCTACAAGCCGGTCGGCATGGCCCTGGGTGCCCTGAGCGGCGTCCTGGCCGGCGCCGTTTTCAAGGAAGTCTGGAAACGCGTCGCGAACGAGGAGGACGCCCCGGACGCCACCGATGAACACCGCAGCTGGCGCGAGGTCCTCACGGCGGCCGTGCTGCAGGGCGCGATCTTCGCCGGCGTCAAGGCGGCCGTCGACCGCGGCGGCGCCACCGCCACCCGCCGCCTGACCGGCGTCTGGCCCGGCTGACCGGCGTCCGGCCCGGCTGACCTCCACTCCGGCGTCCACTTCGGCGTCCACTCCGACGTCCCACCCGGCCTCCGCCCTGGTCTCCAACCCCTGCCCCGCCCACCGAATCTGATGTACCGTCAGATTCATGTCCACCGTCATAACCAGCGCCCCCCGGCGCAAAGTAGCCGTGGCCGGAATCGCCCTCTCCGACTGCGGCAAGGTCGACGACGCGACCCCCTACGCCCTGCACGCCCAGGCCGCCCGCAGAGCCCTGAAGGACTCCGGGCTCGACAAGGGCGTCATCGACGGCTTCGCCTCGGCAGGGCTCGGGATCCTCGCCCCCGTGGAGGTGGCCGAGTACCTGGGGCTCAAGCCCACCTGGGTCGACTCCACCTCGGTGGGCGGCTCCACCTGGGAGGTGATGGCCGCCCACGCCGCCGACGCCATCGCCGCCGGCCACGCCAACGCGGTCCTCCTCGTCTACGGCTCCACCGCCCGCGCCGACATCAAGGCCCGGCGCCGCACCTCGAACCTCTCCTTCGGGGCCCGCGGACCCCTCCAGTTCGAGGTCCCGTACGGCCACACCCTCATCTCGAAGTACGCGATGGCCGCGCGCCGCCATATGCACGAGTACGGCACGACGCTCGAGCAACTCGCCGAGGTCGCCGTACAGGCCCGGGCGAACGCCGCGGCCAACCCGGACGCGATGTTCCGCGACCCGATCACGGTGGACGACGTCCTCGACGGCCCGATGATCGCGGACCCGTTCACGAAGCTGCACTGCTGCATACGGTCCGACGGCGGGGCGGCCGTGCTCCTGGTCGCCGAGGAGTACGTGGCCGACTGCGCGAAGGACCCGGTCTGGGTGCTCGGGGCGGGCGAGCACATCTCGCACACCACGATGTCCGAGTGGGAGGACTTCACCGTCTCGCCCGCGGCCGTCAGCGGAAAGCTCGCCTTCGAACGGGCCGGCGTCACCCCGGCCGACATCGACATCGCCGAGATCTACGACGCCTTCACGTATATGACGCTCGTGACCCTCGAAGACCTCGGCTTCTGCGCGAAGGGCGAGGGCGGCGCGTTCGTCGAGAAGGGGCGGCTCACCCTCACCGGGGACCTGCCCGTGAACACGGATGGTGGCGGGCTCTCCGCCCAGCACCCGGGCATGCGCGGACTGTTCCTGCTGGTCGAGGCGGTACGGCAGCTGCGCGGCGAGGCCGGCGAGGGCCAGGTCCGCAAGGCCGGCGGCCGGCTGCCCGAGCTGGCGGTGGCGTCGGGGACCGGCGGCTGGTTCTGCTCGTCGGGGACGGTGGTGCTCGGGCGCTGAGCTCGGGAGCGGTGGTCGGGCGCTGAGCTCGGGAGCGGTGGTCGGGCGCTGAGCCGTTCGGGTCAGGGCTCGGCGAGGGGACAGCACTCGGGCGGGGGCCGACGGTACGAAACCGTCGGCCCCCGCCCGTATCGCCGCGTCAGCCTCAGGGATCAGCCCGAGCGGGCGTCAGCCCCGAGCGATCAGCCGAAGAACGGAATCTTGAACTCGGGGAGCTTCGTCCCGGTCGGCAGCTTGATGCTGGACGGGTCGAGCGGCTTGGCGACGAGCTTGATCGCGGCGTCCAGGCTGAGCGCGCTCACGATGTTGGCCACCGCGGTGTTCACCAGGGAGATCGAGGCCAGGACCTTGTCCGTGTCCTTCTTCTCGATGGCGTCGACCAGGGCGCTCGCCTGGACGGCGAGACCCGCCATCGCCGCTTCCAGCTGCGGGACGTCCTCAGGCGCGGGCGCCGAGGCGAGCTCGCGGTCGAAGGCCGCACGGTAGGCGGCGGTGTCGACCGGGCCCTGCCCGGCGGCGGTGACCAGCTCGTCCGCGGTGGTGAGCACCGCGCGCAGCATGTCCTCGTACGCGGCCTGGTGGTCGGCCGGAACGGCGGCACGCACCGGCGCCTGGGCGACGGCGGCGTAGGAGGCACCCGCGGTACCGAGGACGACGGCGCCGGCGAGCACCGCGCCGATGAGGGCGCGGGCGGTGGTGTGCTTGTGCATGAGGGGGGTCCCTTCCGGGGTTCTTGGTCGAGCGGGTTGGGGGAACGGGCCGGCCCTGACCACAGCCTGTGACCCTCCATGACGCTCCGCAACCGCACTGGTCCGAACAGGAGTGCCCGGCCCCGGTCGGAGCCCGTCGGAACACCGGCGCCCCGGCAGACGTTGTTCCGTGTGCCGGACCCGAAGACGTGACCGCAACAGAGGGAGTCGTTTGTCATGGCACTCAGCCGCGAAGAACGCGAGCAGTTCCTCGCCGAGCCGCATGTGGCCGCCCTGTCCGTCGACGCAGGCGACGGACGCGCGCCCCTGACGGTGCCGGTCTGGTATCAGTACGCGCCCGGCGGCGACATCTGGATCCACACCGGCAAGGGCTCGCGCAAGCATCAACTGATCGAGAAGGCGGGCCGGTTCACGCTCATGATCGACCGCGTGGAGCCGACCGTCCGCTATGCCTCCGTCGAGGGCCCGGTGGTCTCCACGGTCCCCTCGACCCGCGAGCACCTGGTCGAGATCTCCACGCGCTACATGCCGGCCGAAAAGGTCGACGGATACGTGGAGTTCTCGGAGAAGAACCACGGCGAGGCGGTCATCATCACGCTGCGCCCGGAGCGCTGGGTCTCCTCGGACCTCGGCGCGTTCTGAGCTCACGGGCGGGTACGGCGGCCCGGGGTGCCCGGGCCGCCGGGGCTGCCGGAGCCGTTCGGGCTGTCGGAGCCGTTCGGGCTGTCGGGGCTGTCCGGAGCCGTATGAGAATCCCCGTATGACGTCGTACGAGGGACACGCACCGCAAGAGGCCGCCGCACCCGCCGCCGCAGAGCCCGCAGCCGCCGGGCACCCCACGGCCGAGGAGTTCACCGGGCTGCTCCGGGCCCAGCGCGTCTGGGACATCGAGCTGCCGGTCTTCGACCCGGCCGCGGCGCCCGACGCGCCACTGCCCCTCTTCCGCCGCTGGTTCGCCGAGGCCGTCGCCGCGGGCCAGAGCGAGCCGCACACGATGCAGCTCGCGACGGCCGACGCGGCGGGCCGTCCCGACGTACGCACCCTGATGCTGCACGGCGCCGACGAGGCCGGCTGGCACTTCGCCTCGCACGCCACCAGCAGCAAGGGCCGCCAGCTCACGGCCCGTCCCGAGGCGGCCCTGCACTTCTACTGGCCGGCCCAGGCCCGCCAGATCCGGCTGCGCGGCCCGGTCGCGCAGGCCCCGTCCGGCGAGAGCCAGGCGGATCTGCACGCGCGCTCGACGGGGGCGCTGGCCGCGGCGCTCGTCGGGAGGCAGAGCGAACTCCTCGTATCGCAGGAGGAGTTGGCGCGGGAGTCAGAGGCCGCTTGGCAGCGCGCGCAGGACGAGCCGTCCGCGCCTGTGGCGACTTGGACGCTGTACGCCCTGGACCCGGTGGAAGTCGAGTTCTTCCAGGGGGACGCCCGCCGCCGCCACATCCGCCTTTGCTACCGGCGCGAGGGCGCCGGCTGGGTCCGCGAGCTCCTGTGGCCCTGAGCGGCCGGCCCGAACGTCAGCCGGCGGGCCCGCGCACGTCATCAGGCGGGCCCGCACGTCAGCCGGCGGACCCACACGTCATCAGCCCGGCCCGCACGTCATCAGGCCGGCCGGAACACCGCCACCCGGAACCCCTCCGCCTCCCGGAAGGTGAACTCGAGCTCCATCCCGACCGCGAGGTCCTCTTCCGCGCAGTCCACGACCTCGGTCATCATCCGCGGCCCCTCGGCCAGATCGACCACGGCCGCGGTGTACGGGGTGCGTGTACCGAAGGGCGGCAGGTCGTTGCGGTGCACGACGGACCAGGTGTAGAGCGTGGCGCGTCCGCTCGCCTCGGCCCAGTCGACGTTCTCGCTCCAGCAGCCGGGGCAGAACTCGCGCGGATAGTGGTGGGTCCGGTCGCAGTCGCGGCAGTGGCGCACCAGCAGCCGGCCCTCGGCCGCCGCCGCCCAGTAGGGCTCGGTGAAGGCGTCGGGTTCGGGGAGGTCGAACCGTACGGAGGAGGCGCCCTTTTCGGTGGTGGCGGCCATCAGAAGAGTCCGATCGCGTTGTCGAGGGACCAGGTCTGCCAGGACATGGCGAAGAGCGCGACGAAGGAGATCAGCCCCATCATCGCGTTCTGCCCCTGCTCGGCCCAGTCGTGGATCATCAGGACGAGGTAGAGGAGGTTGAGCAGCAGACCGCCGATCAGCGCGATCGGGGTGAGGAAGCCGACGATCAGGCCGAGGCCGAGGGCGAGTTCGGCGTAGACGACGATGTACGCCATCACCTTGGGCCGTGGCTCGACGACCTTGGTGAACCCGCTCTTCACGAACGGCCACTTGTGCTTCCCGGCCACGTCGGCGGCCCAGGCGATCCCCGTACCGCGCTCGAACCAGCCCTTCTTGTCCTTGTGCCGCCAGCTCTCCAGCCACCACAGACCGAGACCGATCCGCAGTACGGCTGCCCACTCGGCTCCGCTGAGCCAGACCGTGTCCATGCCTGTACACCACCTCACGCGCGAGCCGTTTCTGACGGTACGTCAGTTCAGCGGATGGGGGGGCTTTCCGCAAGGGGTCAGCAGTCGAACTGATCACGTTCGAAGCGAACTTGAGTTCCATGGCCTGTTGTCGCACCTGCGCGCGCCAGCAACGATCAAGTGCACACATCGGCACAACATGTACGAAATCCCAACCTAGGGTCGCCCTGCACAGGTGACCCCGGCAGCGGGCGAACGCTCCGGGGTCCGGCCAGTCGGGAAGGACTGACATGAGCAACCCTATGAGGGACCCGGTCGCCGGTAGACCCGTTCCAGCCCTCGGATACACACGCGTTTCGGGCAGAGTTCAAGTCTCGGGCCATGGGCTCGGCATCCAGGAAGCCAAGCTGCGCGCATGGGAGGCAGCTGCCCCGCACCACACGCTGCTCAAGGTGTTCAGTGATCGGGGAGTGAGCGGCGCCACCACGCGCCGCCCCGCCCTCGACGCGCTGAAGGAGTACGCGCGCTACACCTCAGCGGAACGAATCGTCGTATCCAGCGTCGACCGCCTGGGCCGCACGGTCGGCCCGACGCTCGACTGGGCCCGCCGCATGCAGCAGATCGGCGTGCACGTCATCGCGCTCGACGAGGGCATCGATACCGAGGACCCCCAGGGCTGGGCCCTCTTCCGGCAGTCGGTAGCCGCAGCTGAGGCGGAATGGCGGCGCATCTGCGAACGGACCTCGTCCGGCCGGGATCAGAAGGCCCGCGAAGGTGGCTGGCCCGCGGGCCCACCACCGTACGGCTACAAGATCGACAAGCTCGGCCCCAAGGAGTCGTTCCTGTCGATCAACGAGGACGAAGCCCGCGTGATCCTCAAAGCCGTCGAGCTTGTGGTCGACCACGAGCTGACCTATCAGGCGGCCGCGGACGAGCTGAATCGCCTGGGCCTGCTCACCCGCAGTGGCCGCCCCTGGACACTGCTCAACCTCCACCACCGGCTGACTTCCGAAACGCTCGACGGCTACGCCACCTACCGCAAACCCGGAACCGGCGCGAAAGCCACCAGAGTCGACGCCGACGGGGTACCGGTGCTTGGGCCCACCATCACCATCGAGGTGCCCGCCCTCCTGACGCCGGAGCGTGTCGCGGCGCTGCGCGGAACACAGGGACGACGGAGCAACCAACCACGCAGGTCCAACCAGCAGTACCCACCGTCCGGGCGCATCCTCAGCGCATGCGGAAGACGCTACACCGGCGGCGGCCGGCCCACGGGTCGCCTGTACCGGTGCCAGGGAACCACCGGGAGTGAACCTTGCACGTGCACCTATCTGGAAGCCGACGCGGTGGAGAACGCAGTGCGGGAGAAGCTCTCCACCGCATTCAGCGCGACCGCGCTTCAGGCCCTGACCTGTCACGACTCGACAACAGCCCAAAGAGACCGCGCCCAGCACGAAGCACGGGAACAACATCTGCTCGACGCCATCCATCACCACGAGCAGTTGATCGAGAAGTCACTGCCGCAGTACGTCGCCTCCGGCCTTGATCCCGTCATCGCCGAAGCCGCCCTCAGCGGCCTCAAGGACGAGATCGATGCCAGGCAGCATGAACTCGTGGAGGTCCGCCGGCAGTTGGAGGAGCAGCACCCCGCAGGGAAGACCGAGGAGATCTTCTCGGCGCTCCGCACGTGGATCATCCCTGACGTGCACGACTTCAAGAAGCAGCCGGGGTCCCGTTGCCGTGTGCGGACGTGGCACGAAGCGACCGGAACCCCCGTGCCCGCCACCGTGGACAAGGCGCAGTGGCCGGAGGTCCTGGGAATTCTCAGATCCAGGCACGGCTCACGGCACTTCAAACAGACTCGTCTCGATCTCCGGTCGGCCCTCAACGCGATGCTGCACCGGCTTCGGCACGGGTCGATCTGGAGCGAACTGGGCGCATGGGGAGATCCCGAAGCCATCCGCCAGCGGCAGCGAACCTGGTTCCGCGAGGGCACATGGCAAGCGCTCATGGCGCACCTCACGTCCGACGGATCAGGAGAGGCCGTTTTCTCATTCCGCACGATTCCCGAGCTGCACGTGATCTGCGAACCGTTGGCCGGACTGCCGGTGCTTCTGCGAGACCCTCCGCTGGAGATCAGTCCACCGACGACGCTCCTCCGGAGCGGAACGCCGGCCGACGCAAGAGCCTTCCACGCATGGGTTCTACGAGCAGCAAGAGGCCTGGAAACCTCTCAATCCGGACTCCCGCCCGCGATGTGATCGTTTCGCAACCGGATTCCTCATTGACCGCGACCGTTCAAACTCAAGGGCCGCTACGCTCCCGCCCATGGCCGATCCCGTATACGTCATAGGTGCCGGACCCAGTGGACTTGCCGTTGCGTATGCCCTGGGCCTGCAGGGCATACCGGCGGTCGTCCTCGAGAAGTCGGAAACGGTCGCGGCCTCCTGGCGGCAGCACTACGACCGACTCCACCTGCACACCACGCGCCGGCTGTCGGCGCTGCCAGGACTGGACATTCCGCGAAAGTTCGGCCGTTGGGTCTCGCGGGACAACGTCGTCCGCTACTTGGAGAAGTACGCGGAGCATCACCAGCTCCAGGTGGTCGCGGGAGTCGAGGTCTCCCGAGTCGAGCGGGCACCCGACGGTGACAATTGGCTGCTGCACGGAACCGGCGGGCGCCAGCTGACGGGGCAGGCCGTAGTGGTCTGCACCGGCTACAACCACACGCCCCACCTTCCCGACTGGCCCGGACTCTCCTCGTACGAAGGAGAGTTGCGGCACGCGAGCGAGTACCGCAACCCGAAGCCGTACGCGGGCAAGGACGTCCTGGTCGTCGGCGTCGGCAACACGGGTGCGGAGATCGCCGTGGACCTCGTCGAGGGCGGCGCCTCACGGGTACGCCTCGCGGTGCGCACCGCACCGCACATCGTCCGCCGCTCGACGGCGGGCTGGCCGGCCCAGCGCACCGGGATCCTGGTGCGCCGCCTCCCGGTCGGCCTGGTCGACCGTCTCGCCGCCCCGATAGCGAAGCTGTCGGTCCCGGATCTGTCCGCGCACGGGCTGCCGCGCCCGGACACGGGTTTGTACTCGCGCGTCCAGGAGGGCGCGATCCCGGTCCAGGACGTGGGTCTGATCGATGCCGTGCGGGCAGGCAAGGTCGAACCCGTCGCAGCAGTGGAGGGGTTCGAGGCTGGAAAGGTGCTGCTGGCGGACGGAACGCGTATCCAACCGGACGCGATCATCGCGGCAACCGGCTACCGGCGAGGACTCGAACCGCTCGTCGGGCACCTCGGCGTATTGAACGAACACGGGCTTCCTGTCACGCATGGGCCGAAGTCCCCGACAGCGGCTTCGGGCATCTATTTCTGCGGCTACTCCAACCCCATCAGTGGCAACCTTCGCGAAATCGCTCTCGATTCGCTGAAGACAGCGAAGGCGATCGCTGCCGCGACTTCCTGAACTCGGAGGACGTAAATGGCACGTGAAAGATCCCGCCTCACCCGACGGTCGCTGCTCGGCGCAGGAGCAGCGACCGGTGTGGCCACCCTTGCGGGAGTCGCTGCGGCGCCCGCGGCGGCCGCCGCCACCCGGGACGCCGACGTCGTCATCATCGGTGCCGGTCTCGCCGGGCTCACCGCCGCGCGTGACCTCAAGAAGGCCGGCAAGAACGTCGTGGTCCTCGAGGCGCGCGATCGCGTCGGCGGCCGCGTCCTGAACCTTCAAGTCCCGGGCGGTGGCGTCACCGAAGGGGGCGGCGAGTTCATCGGTCCGACCCAGGACCGGATGAAGGCGCTGGCCGACGAGGTCGGTGTCGGGACGTTCCCCACGTACAACACGGGCAAGAACCTGCTGCGCAAGGACGGCAGGAACACCCCGTACGCCACGGACGGTCTGCTCGGTGCCGTCCCGCCGATCGACGTGGCCGGTCTCGCGAACGCCGCGGCCGTGCAGGCGCTGCTCAACGACATGGCCAAGAAGGTCCCGGTGGGCGCTCCTTGGACCGCCGCGAAGGCGCAGGAGTGGGACCAGCAGACCTTCGAGACCTGGTTGCGGCACAACGCGGTGGTGCCGTCGGCGAAGTTCCTGTTCGACGTGGCCTGCGCCTCGGTCTTCAGTGCCGAACCCCGTGAACTCTCGCTGCTGTTCGTGCTGTTCTACATAGCGGCGGCGGGCAACGAGACGAACCCCGGCACCTTTGAGCGTCTCACCGAGACGGCGAACGGCGCCCAGGCCATCCGTTTCAAGGGCGGCTCCCAGCTCGTCCCGGTCAAGCTGGCCGAGTCGCTCGGCGACAGCGTGGTCCTGAACGCGCCCGTGCGCCGGGTGGCCAAGGACGGCGCCACGTACACGGTGACCGCCGACGGCATCACGGTCCGTGCGGGCCGGGTGATCGTGGCTCTCGCGCCGCCGCTCGCCGCCCGTATCGACTTCGACCCCGTGCTGCCCGCTGCCCGCGACCAGTTGGCCCAGCGGCTGCCCATGGGTTCGGTCGGCAAGGCGATCGCGATCTACGACCGGCCGTTCTGGCGCGACGCGGGCCTCAACGGCCAGGCGCTCAGCGACACCGGCATGGTCCGCTCCACCTTCGACAACTCCCCCGAGGACGCCTCGTACGGCGCTCTGATGGGCTTCATCGAGGCCGACCAGATGCGGGCCCTGAACGGGGCGAGCGAGGCGGAGGTGAAGGCCGCGGTCCTCAAGGACTATGCGACGTACTTCGGTGACAAGGCGAAGACGCCGACCGCGTTCCTGCTCCAGCGCTGGGACAACGAGCGCTTCACGCGCGGCGGCCCGGTCGCGTACGCCCCGCCGGGCGTCCTGACGGCGTACGGCCCGGAACTGCGGCGTCCCGTCGGCGGGATCCACTGGGCGGGCACGGAGACGTCGACGTACTGGATGGGCTACATGGACGGTGCCGTGCGCTCGGGCGAGCGGGTGGCCAAGGAGGTTCTGGCGGTGCTGTGACCTCGTGGTTCGGTCACGTGGGGCGCCCGGTCGGGGTTTCTGTCGGCCGGGCGCTGTGCGTTTCCGGGTGTGGACTGGGGGTCAGACCTTGATCACAGTGAGGCGCGGGTGTCCCTCGGTCAGCATCCGGATGCCCTCGACATCCGGGGTCAGAATCGTCACCGGGCCGGACTGGGCGAGTGCCGTCGCGCAGACGATCGCATCGAGGGCGTACTTGTGCCCGTGCAGTCCGGCGGCTGCCGGCAGCTTGGACGCAGACCGGGCGATCTGCTCCGACACCGGCTCAACCCTGAGACGGGAGACCACCCAGTCGAAACGCGCCTGCGCCGTCGCGGGGTTGCGCGCCTCGACCAGCGTCACCGAACTGACCAGGACCCGGGCGTCATGCTTGGCAGCCACGGCGAGGCGTGCCGCCATCGTCCGGTCGTCCCGTAGGAGCAGGGACAGCCCTTCACTGTCCAGCACTAAGGTGCGGCTCACGCAGCGCGCCCAGGAGCGCTGGTGCCGGTTCGCGCGCCGAAGAGTTCGGCCTCGACAGCGGCCAGCTCCGCCTCGGTGAAGTCGCCATGGTGGGCGATGTGGTCGTCGATCAGCTCTTGGAGATTGTCGCGCTCGATCTGGCGTTGCACCGCAGCCTCGATATACGCCGACACGCCACGCTTGCCGACGCGCGAGCGGACCGCACCGATCGTGCCGGCGTGAAAGGACACGGAGACGCTCGTGGTCGGCCCGGCGCCGGGGACCGTCTCATCACTTTCGGACATATCCGAAGTCTAATAGAAACTCTATTAGACACCAAGCGCGCCGACGGCATCCCCCAGCACCCGCTCCAGCGTCGCGTACCCCGCCGGTTCCCAGGTCGGCTTGCCGCCGGGGCGGCCGAGGCGGCCGGCCATGCCGATGTCGACGAGGACCAGCGCCTTGAGGACGGCGAGGCCGCGGGCCCGGTCGACCGTCGCCTCATCCGCACGTTCGTACGCGTCGAAGAAGCGGGACGCCGACCCGTCCGGCAGCAGCATCCACGCCGCCATGAGGTCGGCCGCCGGATCGCCCGCGCACAGGTCCCCGAAGTCGATCACTCCGGCGAGCATTTCGTCCTGTACGACGACGTTCGCCGGGTGCAGGTCGGCGTGCAGCCACACCGGCGGCCCCTGCCAGGGCGGTGCCGCGAGGGCCTTCTCCCATACGTCCCGTACGAGAGCGGCCTGCGCGTAGCCGTCGAGGAGCTCGAACCAGCCGTCGATCCCCGTCAGTTCGGACAGCGGGACACCGCGGTCGGGGCTGGTCGGTGCGTCGGTGGGCGCCGGCTGGTGCAGGGCGCGCAGGAAGTCCGCGAGGCGCTCCGCCGACGCGGCGTGCGTGACCGGCGTCCGGTCGGCGGGCTCGCCTTCGACCCAGCGCACGATGTTCCAGTGGTGCGCGAAGAGCGCCGACGGCTCACCGTCCCGTACGGGAACGGGTGTCGGCAGCGGCAACCGTTCGGCGAGCTGCGGCAGCCACCTCCGCTCCGTCCGCAGCAGCTCCGGTGCCCGCTCGGTCCGCGGCATCCGCACGGCGAGCTCGTCCCCGAGCCGGAACTGCTGGTTGTCCCAGCCCCCGACGACCTCCCGCAGCTCGAGCTCCGCCAGATCGGGGTGCTGCTCCCGCAGCAACGCCCGTACGAGCTCCGTCTCGTACCGCAACTCGCCCACCGAAACGCCTCCGTTCACCGCCAGGTCTGTCTGTCTGTCCGTCCGGCCGCCCGGCCGTCTGTCCGTCGTCCGTCCGTCCGGGCACGCTAGCCCAGCCTGGCGCGGGCGGCCCGGGGCCGGGCCGGCCGCAGCACGTCGAAGGGAACGTCCCGCCACACGGCACGCAGCGCGGAATCGCCGTCCGGGACCAGATGATCGTCGGGAACGGCCCACAACTTGACCGGCTGGGCGGACGTGGTCACCCGCGGCCAGCCCGGGTCGCCCGTCGTCGCGAAGGACGCCCAGGCGTGGCGCATGCGCTCGGACAGGGCGCGGTCGTCGGTGTCCGGGGTGCCGCCGATGAGGAAGCCGGCGCCGGTGGCGTCCAGATTGCCGAAGGCGAAGGGGATGTCCGCGGTGTGCCAGGGGCGGGCCGGGCCGCGGCGGCGGTCGAAGCGGGAGGCGTACGCGCGGCCGCCGGCGCGCGCGTGCTGTTCGGCGAGGCGGGAGGTGTACGCGGCGAAGCGCGCGTCGCCGAAGAGTGCCAGGTAGCGGTCCAGGGCGGGGGCGTCCGGCAGCAGGTTCCGGTAGCCGTCGAGCACGTGCGGCGGGAGGTCCAACGCGACTGCCACGTCGGCCAGTTCGGGTTCGGTCGCGACCTCTCGTATCGCCCCTACCGCGTGCAGGAACCAGGCCTCCTCCCGCGCGTGGCACACCAGGAGGTCCACATCGCGTGCCGTCCCGGACGCGAGCGCCTGGAGCGGCGTCGCGGCCAACACCTCGCCGTCGACCACGGGTTGGAAGATCACGGAGTCGTACGCGTGGACCGGCGTTACGGGGTCGGTGCCGCACTGCGCGGCCACCTGGTCGGAGGCGGCCACCAACGCGGCGGGCGGCAGGGACAGCAGCCCCTCCGCGGTCGGTGCGACGCCGGCCTCGCGGGCGATCCTCGCGGTGACGGCCGCGGCGAGTTCGGGGGCGTAGAAGACGCCGGGCACGCTGTGGGCGATGACCCGTCGGAAGAGTCCACGGGCCGGCTCCATGGCCATCAGGCAGACCGCCGAGCCCGCGCCGGAGGAGTGACCGGCGACGGTGACGTTGCCGGGGTCGCCGCCGAAGGAGGCGATGTTGTCGCGCACCCAGCGCAGTGCGGCGAGCTGGTCCAACAGGCCGCGGTTGGCGGGGAATCCGGGCACGTGGCCGAACCCCTCGAACCCGATCCGGAAGTTGCAGCTCACCACGACGAGACCGGCACGGGCGAGGGCCGCACCGTCGAAGCCGGGCTCGGCGGAGGAGCCGAAGGTGTACGCGCCGCCGTGGATCCAGAAGAGCACGGGCAGGCGATCGGCCCCCTCGGGCACCCATACGTTGACGCCGAGGATCTCCTCGTCCCCCGGCCGCCACACCGGCGCTCCGGGCAGCTCGGCCGACTGCGGCGAGATGGGCCCGAACGCGGTGCAGTCCCGCACCCCGCCCCAGGCTGGCGCGGGCCCCGGCGCCCGAAACCGCCGAGGGCCGAACGGTGCGTCCGCGTACGGGATCCCGAGCACCGCGGTGACGCCGCCGACGGGTTCCCTGCCCCGTACGCGGCCGCTCGTTGTCCGGTACTGCGATGTCACGTCGGTCCAGCCTTTCCGGGAACGTACGGCGCGCACGGCACGCACGGCGGTGCGCACCAGAGTGGATCATGCCGTACGGGGAGGGCGGCCCAGGGGGCGAGATCGCGATCTTCTCGTACGCCAAGGTCTGGCCGCCCCCGAAGCCGGGTACGGAACTCCCGACTCGCCCCCGAAGCCCGGCAGGGA
>NZ_JAAKZW010000499.1 GCF_011044995.1 Streptomyces mesophilus
GGGTGATCGGCGGCAGGGCGCAGGCGGAGTCGCCGGAGTGGATGCCGGCTTCCTCGATGTGCTCCATGACGCCACCGAGGTACAGCTCCTGCCCGTCGTACAGGGCGTCGACGTCGATCTCGATCGCATCATCCAGGAAGCGGTCCACCAGCACCGGCCGGGTGGGGCTGATCTCGGTGGACTCTTCGATGTACGTGGCGAGGCGGGCCTCGTCGTACACGATCTCCATGCCGCGCCCACCCAGCACATACGAGGGGCGCACCAGGACCGGGTAGCCGATCTCATCCGCGATCGTCTTCGCCTCGACGAACGTCGTCGCGGTGCCGTGCTTCGGCGCCGGCAGACCGGCCTCCGCCAGGACCCGGCCGAAGGCGCCACGGTCCTCCGCGGCGTGAATCGCCTCCGGGGATGTGCCCACGACCGGAACGCCGTTGTCCTTCAGCGCCTGCGACAGACCCAGCGGGGTCTGGCCGCCGAGCTGCACGATCACACCCGCGAGCGGGCCGGCCTGCTGCTCGGCGTGCACGATCTCCAGCACGTCCTCGAGGGTGAGCGGCTCGAAGTACA
>NZ_JAAKZW010000071.1 GCF_011044995.1 Streptomyces mesophilus
CCCCCGCCCCCTCCTCCGCCGCGTCCTCGCTCACGGCCGCGATGAGACGGATGTGGCCTCGCGCGCACATGCGGGCGGCGAGCCGCAGCAGCTCGGCGCGCTGGCGGCGGTCGAGCCCGCGGTCGAAGCCGTCGGCGACGACCGTCAACGGCTGGAGCGCCGAAGGGACTTCGCTCACCTGGTCCACGGCCAGCACGCCGGGCCCGGTGAGGAGCACCGCCGAGAGCGCGAGATACCGCAGCTCGCCCTCCCCGAGCCGCGCGAGCGGTGTGCCGACAGCGGCGCCCCGGTCGAGCACGGCCCGCAGCGTCCCGTCCACCTCGCTCTCCACGCGTACGTCCGTGACCGTCCCCGAGCACCCCATCCGCGCCGCGGCGACGAGCTGAGCATGGCGTTTGCCGCACTCCGCGCGCGTACGCCGCAGCACATCGGCCAGGTTGTCGCACCCCCGCAGCAGCCGGCCCGAGCCGGGCGGCACGGGGGCACGCATCCGCGCGGGCTGCGGATCGCAGGCGTACGAGGAGCGCAGCGCGAGCACGACCTGCTCGGCCGCGGCGAGGACGCTGCGCTGCCCGTCGGTCTTGCCGGCGACCCGCAGCGGAAGCAGCGCGGTGGCGAGCCGGTCGTCGGGCAGCGGCGCGCGCGTGACGGGTGCGCTGCCCGCGGTGTGCCAGGCCGCCTGGACCGTGCGGCGCCCGGGGTCGCGCAGGGCGGACTCCATGAGGACCACGTCGCCGAGGGTCAACCGCTCGCCCGCGATACGGAGTTCGGGTTCGACCTGCACGGCGAGGTCGAGCCGTACCCGGCCCGCGGGCCCGGCGACGGCGCATCCGATACGGAAGCCGCGCCGGCCCTGCCGGTCGGGGCGCGCCCACTCCGGCACACACGCCTGCGGGTCCGGTACGGCGTCCGCGAGCGCGGCCCCTGACGCGAGGCGCGCGAGCACTTCGTACGCCCGCAGCGCGCCGCTCTTGCCGCTGCCACTGGCCCCGGTGATCAGGGTGAACGGCCCGAGCGGGACGGTGGCGCCCCGGTGCCCGGCGAACGCGGAGAGCCGCAGGGCACTGACGGCGGGTGGTCCGGACACGGGCCCGGACGGGCCCGCGTCCGTGGGCGCCTGGGTGAGCACAGTCATAGCGGGACGCTATGCAGGCCGCCGCATGATGAACCGTTTTGCCAGTGCGCGGTTCCTACGATCGAAGGACACCGCTACGAACGGGGCAGGCCGATCCCCGTCGCGTGCTGTACCAGGCCCTGCACCTCGGTGTCCGCGGGTGTCAGGAGGAACACATTGCGGTCGACGCGGGTCATGGCGCAGCCCAGCCCGAAGACCACTCCGCTGCTGAAGTCCAGGACCCGCTTGGCGACTTGGGTCTCGGCGCCGCTGAGGTCGAGCAGCACCGGTATCCCGCCCATCAGGGACTGGGCGACGTCGCGCGCGTCGGCGAACACGTTGACCCGCAGCACCGTGAAGCGGCGGCGCGCTTCGGTCTGCGCCTCGGGCAGGGCGCGATGGCCCGGCCAGGACGGCCATTCGTCACGGCCGCGCAGGGGTACGACCTCGGCGAGCCCCTCCCACTGTTCGTCCGTGACGTCGCGGTAGTGACGGTTCACTGTTCCACCTGCCCCGGCCGTCGGCTTCCGCCGGCCTCGTGGCTCGCACTGATTGTCTGCACCACTCGATTCTTGCGCAGACTCACCCGTTCGGCCCAACAGCGACACGGGTCACGGTCCCGCGCGTCCGTCACCTCTTGTTTCACGGACCTCACCCGTGATCAGGTCGAGCAGGGTGCCCAGGGACCGAACACAGTGAGGACGAACCGGCCATGACCGACCACACCGCTTTCCGCGACCTCTCCCCGACGACCCTCGCCGAAGCGGTCGGCCGCGCCCAGGTGATGGACCTCGACATCCGCCCCTTGTGGGGCCCGGCGCCGCGGATCGCGGGGCCTGCGTTCACCGTGCGCTGTCCGGCCGGGGACCAACTGGGGCTGCACGCGGCGATCTACCGTGCCGAACCCGGGTCCGTGCTGGTCGTCGAGGCGGCCGATGCGCGGTACGCGCTGGCCGGCGGCAATGTGTGCGCCATCGCTCAGCGGCGCGGTATCGCGGGGTTCGTGATGAACGGGGCGATCCGCGATGTCGCCGAGGTCCGCGCGAGCGGATTTCCCGTGTACGCCAAGGGCGTTGTGCCGATCCCGGGCAACAAGAGGACGGTCGAACCGTTCAACGAGCCGGTCCGGGTCGGCGGGGTGATCGTGCACGCCGGCGACATCGTCGTGGCCGACGAGGAGGGCATCGTGGTCGTCCCGCGGGATCGCGCGAACGACGTCCTCACGGCCGCCCGCCTCAAGGCCGCCAAGGAGGCGGACCTGTCGCTCGACGAGTGGGAGGCCGACCACCGGGCCCGTATCGACAAGTCGCTGAAGGAGGCGGGCTTCGAGGGCTGAGCCCCGAGGACTGAGCCCCGAGGCCCGCCCCTCGGCTCACCGCGTCCCGTACGGGATCAGCGCCATCTCGCGGGCGTTCTTGACGGCGCGCGCCAGCTGCCGCTGCTGCCGGGCCGTCACGCGGGTCACCCTGCGGCTGCGGATCTTGCCGCGGTCGGAGATGAACTTGCGCAGGAGATCGGTGTCTTTGTAGTCGATGTAGGTGATGCCCGCCGCATCCAGGGGGTTCGGGCGGGACTTGACGGGCTTGCGCTCGGTGGCGCGGCGCGGGGACATGGCGGTCAGACCTCCAGGAGGGTGTCGAAGCCGGACGGCAGGTGCTTCCATGCGTCGCGTCCGGCGGCGTATTCGGCGTCGGTCAGGAGACAGGAGTCGAGGACCTGCCGCAGACCGTCGCGGTCCAGGCCCGGCGAGGTGAACACCAGGTGCTGGCAGCAGTCGCCGTGCTCGGGATGCCAGTCGAGCGCGGCGGCGGCGCGGCGCACTGCGGGGACGAGCTCCCAGGCCGCGTCGGGCAGCGAGGCGAGCCAGGGTCCGGCGTTCTCCACGCAGAGCGCTCCGCCCGCGGCGTCCCAGGCGAGCAGGGTGTCGGGCCGGTCGGCGAGCCAGAACCGGCCGCGGCTGCGGGCCGCGGCGCAGGTCAGATCCTCCAGGGCCTGGTAGAGCCGCTCGGGGTGGAAGGGGCGGTGGGCGTGCCAGACATACGTGGCCACGCCCGCCTCGTCGGCCTCCTGCGGCAGCAGCGCGCAGGCCGGATGCTGGGCGGCCGCGGCGGCCTCGACATCGAAGCCCGACAAGGCGGCCCACGCCAACGCGTCCCCGTCGAGCGTGACTTGGCGGGCGGTCGGGTGCAGCTGGGCGAGCAGCGCCCGGTCCTCGTCGTCGGCCTCGGGGCCGGCGACGACGGCGAGCACGGGGGCGTATTCGAGCTGGCGGGCGAAGGTGTCGGCGATCGTGCGCTGATCGGTGGGGGCGGCGGCGAGACCGGCGGCCATCAGATCGTCGCCGTTGCCCAGGCAGGGCAGCAGCAGCGCCGGATCCACCGCCGTGATCACCGAAGAGACGGTGAGTCCGTGGCCGGCCACCACCTCGGCCATCGCCTTGGGCTCGACCGAGTCCCAGAGTTCGACGACCGCGAGCCGGGTCAGGCCGGCGTCGGCCAGCCGTTCCAGCTCGGGGACCAGGTCCTCGCGCAGGGCGCAGCACGCGCAGTCGTTGGCGAGCGGCGCCTCGCCCGTACCGAGCACGCCACCGGCGTCGCGCAGGGTGCGCACCACCGTGCCGTGCACGGCCGTCGAGAGGTCGTGATGGAGCGCGACGCTGTCCGGCACGCTCGCGAGCAGCCGCTCGACCGTCGCCTTGCGCGCATCGGCGTGCAGCCCGGCGACGATCACCACGGACAGCCCCGGGGACGGATCTGCCGCGCCCCCGGCGTCCCCGGTCATCCGCGGCCGCCTTCGCGCTGCCCGTACCGCCGCTCGAAGCGCTCCACGCGTCCGGCCGTGTCCATGACGCGGGCGGTGCCCGTGTAGAAGGGGTGGCTCGCGCTGGAGATCTCGACGTCGATCACGGGATAGGTCTCGCCGTCCTCCCACTCGATCGTCTTGTCGCTGGTGGCCGTCGAGCGGGTGAGGAAGGCGTAGTTCGCTGCGCGGTCACGGAAGACGACCGGGCCGTACGGGGGGTGGATGGCGGGCTTCATCGCTCCTCCTTGAAGTCGACGTGGCGGCCGGCGACCGGGTCGTACTTGCGCAGGACCAGGCGGTCGGGGTTGTTGCGGCGGTTCTTGCGGGTGACGTAGGTGAAGCCGGTCCCTGCGGTGGACCTGAGCTTGATGACAGGACGTACTTCGTTGCGGGCCATGTCGGCTAGAGTAAATGAAAATGGTTCCCATTAACAAAAAGGGAGCCGCGATCCGACGAGAGAGGTACGTCACGTGTCCGCGCACTGCATGCTGACCGGGCGGCAGCCCGGCTTCGGCAAGACCATCTCCCACTCCCACCGGCGCAGTTCACGCCGTTTCGACCCGAACGTGCAGCGCAAGCGGTACTGGCTGGCGAGCGAGGGCCGCCATGTCCGGCTGACGCTGAGCACGAAGGGGATCAGGACGGTCGACTCGATCGGGATCGAGGCCGCCGTGGCCCGGATCCGGGCGCGCGGGGTGAGGGTCTGATGGCGAAGAAGAGCAAGATCGCGAAGAACGAGCGGCGGCGCGAGCTCGTCGCCCGCCATGCCGCCCGCCGGGCGGAGCTGAAGGAGATCATCCGCCGGCCGTCGAGCAGCGAGGACGAACGCCTCGCCGCCCAGCGGGAGTTGCGGCGCCAGCCGCGTGACGCGAGCGCTACCCGCGTACGCAATCGGGACAGTGTCGACGGACGGCCGCGGGGCTATCTGCGCACGTTCGGCCTTTCCCGGGTGAACCTGCGGGGGCAGGCGCATGCCGGGTTCCTGCCGGGGGTGCGCAAGTCGTCCTGGTAGTACGGGAGTTCAGGCAGCCGGGCCGCCGACTTGATCGGTCAGGGGCCCGGCTGCTCGCCCTCGCCCCGCTGCTCGCCCTCGCCCCGCTGCTCGCCCTCCCCCATCAACTCCCGTACACACCCCCGCAACCACCGGTGCGCCGGATCCGCGTCGAGGCGCGGGTGCCAGGCCATCGCCAGCGCGAGCGGCGGCAGGTCCAGCGGGACAGGGAAGGTGACCAGACCGAGTGCGTCGGTCATCGGGGTGGACCAGCCGGGGACCAGGCCGATGAGGTCGGTGTCCCGTACGAGGAAGAGCGACGCGGGGAACGAAGCCACCGTGCTCACCACCCGCCTGCTGAACCCGTGTGCGGCCAGGGCCTCGTCGACCGGGCCGTGCAGCTTGCCGCGGCGTGACACGGTGAGGTGCTCCGCGGACTGCGCGAACCGGCGGACGGTCAACTTGCCCTTCAGAAGCGGGTGTCCGGCCCGTACGACCCCGCGCATCCGGTCCAAGGACAGCGGCTCGACCCGAACCTCGGGGGCCGTGGAGTCGATCACGCCGACCTCCAGATCCGCCGTGCCCTCGCGCAGTACGGGTGCGTCGAGATGGCTCTCGCCGAGGAAGCGGATCCGCAGGCCCGGCGCCTCCTCGAGCACCCGGGCCAGCAGCCGCGGGCCGAGCAGCGCCGCGATCGAGTCCTGGCCGTGCACGGTGAACGTCCGCTCCACGGCCCGCAGATCCTGCTCCCCGTGCGCGGCGAACAGCGCCCGGGCCCGCTCGACGACCGCACCCACCTCGGCACGGACCGACAGCGCGTAGGGCGTGGGCACCATGCGCCGGCCCGCGCGCACCAGGACCGGGTCGCCGAGCGCCTTGCGGATGCGGCCGAGGGTGCGGCTCATCGCCGGTTCGGACAGATGCAGGCGCTGTGCGGCGCCCCGCACGCTCTCCTCCTCGAGCAGCACGTCCAGGGCGACCAGGAGGTTGAGGTCGAGGCCGGTCGCCGGGCCGGTGCCGGGTGGATGGCTCGCGGATTGCGTCATACGCAAGTACTCCCTGCACAACTTGCACTGGAAAGCAGGCCAGTGCCGAGCCTACGTTGAAAGGGCGCCCTCCGAGCGCACTCCCCACCGCACCAGCTCCCGAAGGAGCCACCATGTCCACGCCTGCCCTGACGGCGGCCGCCCCCAAGCTCGGGCGGGCCACGCTGCTTGCCGTCTGCGCCTGTGTGATGGTGGCGCAGAGCATGGTGGCGGCGATCAACCTGCTGATCCCCCAGCTGAGTTCCTCGGCGCTGCACCCGTCCGCGTCCGAGATCATGTGGACGGTCGACGCCTACGTCCTCGCCTTCGCAGGTCTGCTGATCCCCGCGGGCGCGGCGGCCGACCGGTACGGCCGCAAGGGTGCGCTCCTGACCGGGCTCGCGCTGTTCGCGGCCGGTGCAATGACCAGTGCGCTGGCCGCCTCATCCGGTGTGCTGATAGCCGGCCGGGCGGTCTGCGGTGTGGGCGCGGCCCTGATCACCCCGTCCACCATGTCGATCCTCGTCCACCTCGGCGACACTCCCCTGCGCCGGGCGCGCGCGATGGCCGCGTGGACGCTGGCGATCGGCGTGGGCGGGGCGTTCGGCAATCTGGCCGGCGGGCTCGCGGGGCAGTTCCTCGGCTGGCGGGCCCTGTTCTGGCTGATGGTGCCGCTGGCGGCGGTGCTCGCCGGGTGCGTCGCGTACGCCGTCCCGCGTACCGGGCGCTCGGCCCGGGGCAACCCCGATCCGCTGGGCACCCTGCTGGTCACCGCGGCCCTGTTCGCCCTGCTCTTCGGGATCATCGAGGGGCCCACGTACGGCTGGACGTCCCTCCGTATCCTCGGCGCCTTCGCCCTGGGCGCGCTGCTCGCGGCGGCCTTCGCGCGACACGGCCTGCGCTCCCCCGCACCGCTCTTCGACCCGCGCGTGTTTCGCGCACCGCGCCTGAGCGCGGCGGCGCTCGGCCTGGCCACCGGGTTCTTCGGCCTGTTCTCCCTCTTCTTCGTCAACTCGCAGTACCTGCAAGGACTCAAGGGGTACGGGCCCGCACTGGCCGGCTTGGCGATCATGCCGGTCAGCGCGGGGATGGCGCTGGCACCGAGGTTCGCGGCCCGGTGGCACGCCACCCCTCGTCCGGTGATCACGACGGGACTGGCCCTCATCGGCGCGGGACTGCTCGCCGTCTCCACGGCCGGTGCGCACACCCCGTACGGCCTCTACGTGGTGTGGCTCCTGGTCATCTCCTTCGGCACCGGCATCTGCATGCCGGCCCTGACGATCGGCGTACTGGAAGCGCTGCCCCCGCACACGGCCGGCCTCGGCTCCGGACTCGGTACCTCCGCACGGGAGTTGGGCGCGGCCCTCGGCGTCGCGGTGACCGGGACCGTCCTGGCGGCGGACGGCGGGGACTACGGCGCGGGGATGTCGTCGGCGCTCAGGGTGGTGGGGGTGGTGGTGCTGGTGTGCACAGTGCTGGTGTGGTCGGGGTACGGCAGGCGCGGGCAGCAGCCGTGACGGGACCGGCCCTTGCCCTGGCCGCCTTCAGGCGCCGACCGTGCTCCCGGCCATCGGCGGCGTCGCCTCCCCCGGCTCACCGCTCCGCGACGACCCGGATGGTGCGCAGGGTGGGGTCGGCGGCGTCGGGGACGTTCATGCCGGCCTCGATGCCCGTACGGAGATAGGTCAGGACCACGTCGGTGAGCCGTTCGCCGGACAGGGCCACGGGGATGCCCGGCGGATACGGGGTGAGCATCTCCGCCACGACCCGGCCCGCGGCCTGGTCGGCGGGGACGTCCTCGGCCGGTCCGAAGTACGCGTCGCGCGGCAGGAGTTCCTGGACCAGACGCAGCTCGGCGGGCCGCGGGACCCGCACCCGGCGCACGGGCCGCAGCGCCGGGGCACGGTGGACGAGGTCGCGCAGCGCGGTCAGCAGCCGGCCGGTGGTGTCGTGGTCGTCGGCGTGGGTGAGCTGGGCGCTGATGCAGCGGTGGTCGGCCAGGTGGACGTCGATGTGGTGCCGGGCGCGCAGCCAGTCCGCGGCGCGGTAGCCGGTGAGTCCCAGGCCCGTGACGTCCACGACCGCGGGCAGCGGGTCGAAGCCGTCGGCGCGGCCGGGGCCGCAGTAGTCCTCGCGGTGGTCGACGCGCAGACCGTCGAGGGTGTCGATGGACTGCCGTGTGGTGTGGGCGAGTTCGAGTGCGGCGCCGAGGAGCTCGCGGCCGTGCAGGGCCATCTGGCGGCGCCACGCGTCGATACCCGCGTACAGGAGCACGGACGGGCTGGTCGTGCCGAGCAGATCCGCGCGGGAGGCGAGCGCGGCCGGGTCGACGAGATCTCCCTGGAGATGGAAGACGGAACCCTGTTCGAGGCCGCTGCCCATCTTGTGGATGCTGGTGACGCAGACGTCGGCGCCCGCGTCCATCGCCCAGGTCGGCAGATCGGGGTGGAACGGCAGATGGGCGCCCCATGCCTCGTCCACGATCAGCGGCCGGCCCTGGCGGTGGCAGACCGCGGCGATGGCGGAGAGGTCGGCGGTGGCGCCGTACGGGGTGGGGCTGGTGACCAGGGCACCGCGGGCCTCGGGGTGGTCGGCGAAGCCCTTGGCGACGGTGGTGGCGGACGGCGGGTGTGCGAGATGCCGTTCGGGGTCCCACCGGGGCTCCAGCCATACGGGTTCGATGCCGGCGAGGATCAGCCCGGCCACCACGGACTTGTGCGCGTCGCGGCTGATCAGGAGCGAGTCGTGCGGGGCCGCGACGGTCAGCATGGCGGCCTTGACCGACAGGGAACTGCCGCACGTCGAGAAGAAGGTGTGCTCGGCGTGCACGGCATCGGCCATCAGGTGCTCGGCCCGCTCCAGGACCTGCCCGCGCATGCGCCGGTCGTCGAGCCCGCCGGACGCGAGCACGTCGCCGAGGTACACGGCGTCCCCGAGCACCGCCCGCGCCTCGGGATCGGCACCGCGCGCCTGCTTGTGCCCCGGTGGCGTGAAGCCGAGTTCATGGTGGTCGCGGTAGGCGGCGAGGGCTTGCAGGACGGGTGCCTGGGTGTGGTCGAGTGGCATGCGCGTGCGGGTACCTCGAGGGGCGGGGTCCATGCGGCCGCATGGACCCCCGCCCCTCTGTGACGTCAGCCGCTTCTCCGTGACGTCAGCCGCTTCTCCGTGACGTCAGCGCCGACGAAGCTTGACCCGGTCGATGGCCGCGACACCCAGGGCTGCCAGAGCGATCTGGATGAGCCACTCGCCCCAGTCCACCCCCTCGGTGTCCGCCACTCCGAGCCCGCCCGCGATGGCTGTGCCGATCAGGGCCGCGACGATGCCCACGAGGATCGTCCACAGAATGCCGATGCGCTGCCGTCCGGGAAGCACAAGGCGTCCGATGACGCCGATCACGATGCCGATCACGATGGCGCTGATCAGACCTGATATCTCCATCACTGCCCCTTTGTTGTGACCCTCGTGTGCCGAGTGCCCCTCACCAGGGGTGCCAATCTCTCGCGGCGGCTCCCGGCCGCCGCGAGAGTGTCAGGGCTCGATCAGCCCCGTGCGGATGGCGTACCGGGTGAGTTCGAGACGGTCGCGCAGACCGAGTTTCTGCAGCATGTTGGCGCGGTGCCGTTCGACGGTCTTCACGCTGATGCACAGCAGGCCGGCGATCTCCTTGGAGGTGTGGCCCTCGGCGACCAGCTTGAGCACTTCCTCCTCACGTTCCGTCACGGCCCGGTCCGGGAGCGGTTCGCCGTTCTGCGCCCGCTGGAGGTAGTTGCGGATCAGGGTGGTCATGGTTCCCGGGTAGAGGAACGGTTCGCCGCGCATGGCCGCCCGGCAGGCGTCCACCAGGTCGCGGTCGGCGACGGACTTGGGTACGTAACCGCTGGCCCCGGCTTTGAGCGCCTCGAAGAAGTACTGCTCGTTGTCGTACATCGTGAGCATGAGAAGGCGCAGGTCCGGCTGGATACGGGCCAGTTCACGGGCGGCCTGCAGTCCGGTCATCCGCGGCATCGCGATGTCCAGGACGGCGAGCGCCGGACGGTGGGTGCGCGCCATGGCCACGGCTTCGGCACCGTTGTCGGCTTCCGCCACCACTTCGAGATCCGGTTCGCTGTCGAGGATGAGCCGCACCCCGCGCCGTACCAACGCGTGGTCGTCCGCGAGCAGGACGCGGATGGGCTCCGGGGCAGTCGGTTCAGCGTGCATGTCACGCAGCTCCCTTCTCCGGCGGCACGGTCATCCGGACGCGGGTCCCGCCGCCGGGTGCCGGTCCGATCGACAGGTCGGCGCCGATGAGCAGGGCGCGCTCACGCATGCCGCGGATACCGGATCCCTCCGGCGCCCCGCCCGTGCCGCCGCCGTTGTCGTCGACGGTGAGCCGCACTCCGTACGCGCCACGCAGCAGCCGTATGTCGACCTTGGTCGCGCCGGCGTGCCGTGCCGCGTTGGTCAGGCTCTCCTGGGCCACGCGGTACAGGACGAGTTCGGCCTGGTCCCCGAGCGCGGGCAGGTCCGGGGCGTACGTACGCCGGACCGTGAGCCCGGAAGGGGCCGCGATCTCGTGGGCGAGTGCGGTGAGTGCGCTGGTGAGGCCGAGCTCGTCGAGGATGCCCGGCCGCAGTCCCCGGGCGATCCCTCTGATTTCGTCGAGGCCGGCCCGCGTGGTCTCCTGCACGCGGTGCAGATCCGCGCGCAGCGGCTCGGGGACCTGGTCGGCGAGCCGCTTCAGGTCGAGGAGCACGACGGTGAGGGTCTGGCCGACCTCGTCGTGCAACTCCTGGGCGATACGGCGCCGTTCCGCCTCCTGCGCGCAGAGGGCGAGCGCGCTGCTGGCCGCGCGTTCGGCCTCGAGGCGGTCGAGCATGGTGTTGAACGTGCCGATGAGGTCGGCGATCCCGCCTGTTCCGGAGACCTCGAGGCGCCGGCCGGGCCGCAGCAGATCCGTCGTGGTCATCGCCCGTGTGAGCCGTTGCAGCGGGGCGAGGCCGAGACGGAACAGCACGGCGTTCGCGGCCAGCATCACCACCACTCCGGCGACGGCGATCACGGCCTCGGTCAGCAGCACCGGGGTGGAGACCGTGACCGGCCCGAGCAGCAGCAGCGCCGCGGCCGCGAGCAGCACCACGGCGTTCAGCAGGAAGATCCGCCAGTACAACGACATGAGCCGGCCTACTCCTGCCCCCGGTGATCCGTCGCCGGTTCCGCCTCGGGTCCTGCGGGGGCGACGGCGGCCGGGACCTTCGGCGGCGGCGGTCCGGCCGGCGTGCGGTCCTTCATCAGGCGTGCGGCCAGGGGCTGTGTGTAGCGCGCCGTCAACGGGCCGATCACGACGAGGATCAGGACGTACGCGGTGGCGAGCGGGCCCAACTGCGGTTCGATTCCCGCCGTGACGGCCAGTCCGGCGATCACGATCGAGAACTCGCCGCGGGCCACCAGCGTGCCGCCCGCCCGCCAGCGTCCCTTGACGGCGATGCCCGCGCGCTTGGCGGCCCAGTAGCCGGTGGCGATCTTCGTGCAGGTGGTGACCACGGCGAGGACGAGGGCGGGCAGCAGCACCGGCGGGATGCTCGCCGGATCCGTGTGCAGGCCGAAGAAGACGAAGAACACCGCCGCGAACAGGTCCCGCAGCGGCGAGAGCAGCGCATGGGTGCCCTCGGCGACCTCGCCCGACAGCGCGATGCCCACCAGGAACGCGCCGACCGCCGCCGAGACCTGCAACTGCTGTGCGATGCCCGCCACCAGGAGCGTCAGGCCGAGCACGACCAGGAGCAGCTTCTCCGGGTCGTCGCTGGAGACGAAGCGCGAGATGAGCCGCCCGTACCGCAGGGCGATGAAGAGGACGGCCCCCGCGACCCCCAGGGCGATGCCGAGCGTGACGGCGCCGACGGCGAGGCTCACGCCCGCCAACAGGGCGGTGATGATGGGCAGATAGACGGCCATCGCGAGGTCTTCGAGGACCAGGATGCTGAGGATGACCGGCGTCTCGCGGTTGCCGAGGCGGCCCAGGTCGCCGAGCACCTTCGCGATCACCCCGGACGAGGAGATCCAGGTGACACCGGCGAGGACCACGGCGGCCACCGGACCCCAGCCGAGCAGCAGGGCCGCGGCCGCACCCGGCAGTGCGTTGAGCGAGAAGTCGACGAGCCCGGCCGGGTACTGGGTCTTCAGATTCGATACGAGGTCACTGGCCGTGTACTCCAGGCCCAGCATCAGCAGGAGCAGGATGACGCCGATCTCGGCGCCGATGGCCACGAACTCCTCGCTCGCGCCGAGCGGCAGCAGGCCTCCTTCACCGAAGGCAAGACCGGCCAGGAGGTAGAGCGGAATCGGCGAGAACTGCAGCCGCCCGGCGAGCCTGCCGAGCAGGCCGAGGCCCAGGATGATCGCGCCGAACTCTATGAGGAAGACAGCAGAGTGCATGGGGCTCACTCACGTCCGAGTATCGAAGCGGCCGCGTCCACGCCTTCGCGCGTTCCGATGACGATGAGGGTGTCCCCGCCGGCGAGCCGGAAGTCGGGCGTCGGCGAGGGGATCGCCTCGGCCCGGCGCAGCACGGCGACGACGGACACTCCGGTCTCCGTACGCAGCCGTGTGTCGCCGAGGACCCGGCCGTTCCAGTGCGAGTGCGCCGACACCTCCATACGCTCGGCCACCAGGCCGAGATCGGTGGTGTGCAGCAGGTTCGGGCTGTGGTGCGCGGGCATCAGGACGTCGATCACGGCCGCGGTCTCCGCACCCGTCAGGTGGACGGCCTGGGCGCAGGCGTCCGGGTCGTCGCCGTGGTAGACGTTCACCGTCCGGGTGCCGTCGCGGTGGGCGACCACCGACAGGTGATGGTGCGCACGCGTGGTCAGGTCGTAGCGCACACCGATCCCCGGCAGGGGTGTCGTACTCATCCGTGGAGCGGGCACAGCCCGGCCCTCCTCATCACTGCTCAGGAACTCATGGGCCCGGCAGTACCGGTGTCAGGACACCGGTACTGCCGCAAACCAGCCATCCTGCCACCCCCGGACAGTGCGCAGATATGGGTGTCGGCACGGATGGACACGCCACTGAGCAGCGGACATCCTGCTGCGGGCGGCGTGCGGGACGCGACGGGTCACGGGCTGAGCGGCGGTCGGTCCGCCGCTCAGCCCCGGCGGTCTCCGTACCTGATGGTCACGGCCCGCTGAGCGGTGACGTCACGCGCCGAGCGGGCGACGGCGAGCGTGTAGGTGCCGGGGACCAGCTCCCACCGCCCCGCAGTCCAGGTCATCAACTCCCGTACGGGTACCGAGAGTTCCATACGAGTGGACGCCTTCGCTTGCAGCGTCACCTTGCGGAATCCGACGAGCCGGCGCGGCTCGGCCGCCGCCGCGTCCGGCAGTGTCGCGTAGAGCTGGACGACCTCGGTGCCCGCGCGGGTGCCGGTGTTCGTGACGGTGACGGCGACGGTGGCCTTCCGGGCGGCGGCGTCGTAGGACGCTTCGAGTGAGCCGTGGCTGAAGGTGGTGTACGACAGGCCGTGGCCGAAGGGGAAGCGGGGGCGCTGCCCGTGGCGGTCGTAGAAGCGGTAGCCGACGTGGATGCCCTCGTCGTAGCCGACCGCTCCGTTCGTTCCCGGGTACGTGGCGGTGGTGGTGCCCGGGCCCTGGCTCGGGTCGGCCGGGAAGGTGACGGGGAGGCGGCCTGCCGGGTCGCTGTCGCCGAAGAGGATCGCGGCGAGCGCGGTGCCCGTGCCGCGGCCGCCGTACCAGGCTTGGACGACGGCTGCGGCCTCGTGCTGCCACGGCATGGCGACCGGGCCGTCGGTGTTGAGGACGACGACGGTACGGGGGTTCGCGGCGGCGACCGCGCCGATGAGCCGGTCCTGGTCGCCGGGCAGCCCCAGCCGGAGGTGGTCCATGTCCTCGCCCGCGACGCGGTTCACGAACACGACCGCGGCGTCCGCGGCACGGGCGGCTTCGACCGCCGCGGGGATCAGCGACTCGGGCTGCCAGCCGAGGGTGAGGCCGCACGTACCGGTGTCCGCACCGGAGTTGGTGTAGCGCAGCTCCACGGTGACGGGCCGGCCCGCCGTCAGTTCGACGGTGGCGCCCAGCGGATAGTCGTAGGGGCCGAGGAAGAAGCGGCGGGTGTGCCGGGTGCCTGAGACGACGGTGGTGCCGTTGATCTTCAGGGTGGCGGTGCCCGCGGTCAGGAGCGAGAAGCGGTGCAGGCCCGTGGTGGTCGGCACGAGGGCGCCGGTCCAGGTCGCCGACCAGACGGCCGGGAGTCCGTCCACGGGTGCGGCGGTGAAGTCGACGGTCGCGTCGGTCCGGGTGGCGAGCGGGGTGCCGGTGGCGTCGGCACCCGCGTAATAGGTTCCGGTCAGGCCGCCTGTCGCACCCGCGCGGGTCCGAAGGACGGACGAAGGAACGGTGTCCAGGGGCAGGTCTCCCTTGGTGCCCTGCGCGTGGGTCACCTTCACGGCGGTGCCGGCGCGCGTGCGGATCGCCTGGAGCGGGGTGGTCCAGGTGCCGGGGTCCACGTAGGTGGAGCCGGAGACGCCGGTCAACACGTCCGTGCCCGCCGGGCCGATGACCGCGAGGGACTTCACCGTCGCGGGCAACGGCAGCGTGCCGGTGCGGTTGGCGAGCAGCACCGTGGAGCCGACCGCGGCCTCGTGGGCGAGGTCCTGGTGGGCCTTGGTGCTCACGTCGGCGGAGGGTGCGGGCAGCGGGTGGTCGAAGAGGCCCGTCGCGTACATGGTGATCAGGATGCGGCGTGCCGCGTCGTGCAGACGGGTCCCCGGGATCGCGCCGCCGGCGAGGGAGCCGGGAGCGAGCTTCACTCCGCCCGGTCCGAGGCCGGCCAGGTCCATCCCGGCCCGGGCGGCGGCGACTTGGTCATCGCCCGCCCAGAAGTCCGGGACGGTGTAGCCCTGGAGTCCGAGGCCCTTCTTCAAGTCGTCGTAAAGGGCGGGGTTCTGGGTCGCGAAGACGCCGTTGATCTTCGGGTACGCCATCATCACCGAGGTGGCCGGGGCGGCCGCGATGACGTGCCGGAACGGTGCCTGGTAGATCTCGTGCAGCGCCCGCCCGGAGACCTTGGTGTCCGTGAAGAAGCGGTGGGTCTCCTGGGTGTAGCCGGCGAAGTGCTTCACCGTGGCGGCGACATGGCGGCTCTGCATCCCGGTGGTGCAGGCCGCCGCGAGCCGTCCGGCGAGCAGCGGGTCCTCGCCCATGCTCTCGGCCTGGCGGCCGAAGTGCCAGGTGCGGGTGATGTCGACGGTGGGGCCGAGCAGGTTGTTGTAGCCCTTCGCGCGGCCTTCGGTACCGATGGCGACACCGATCCTGCGCATCAACTCGCCATCGAACGTGGCCGCTTGGGCCAGCGGTACGGGGAAGGCGGTCACGCCCCGCTCGCCGCGCAGTCCGGCGGAGGCGTCGGCCATGGTCAGGGCCGGTATGCCCAGGTGCGCGAGTGCGGCGAAGTCGCAGCGTACGAGCGACTCCTTCTCTGCCTCCGTCATGCGCGCGAGCAGCGCGTCGGCGCGCTCCTGAGGAGTGGTCCCGTCGGCGGCGGTCGGCGTGGTCCCGTCGGCGGCTGCCGCCTCGTTGAGGACCGGGACGGGGGTCATGCCCACGGACAGGGCGGTGAGGGTGGCGGCGCCGAGAAACGTTCGTCGGTTCACAAGCGGCTCTCCGTACGGGTAGGGCGGCCGGTTCAGCGGCCGTGACGAGGTCGTTTCACGCCGCCGCAGGGAGGAGTTCGGCGGTGTCGAGGGTGTGCTCTCCCGGGCCGAGCGCGACCGGTGCGCACCCGGGGAGTTCGGCGGTGGCCGTGCAGCCTTCGGGCACGGTGATCCGTGCCCTCATGCCGTCGGCGGTCAGCTCCCAGTCCAGGGAGGCCGTGCCGTACGGCGTCTCATGGCGGGTGCGGGCCCAGGTGATGTCGCCGCCGGGACGCGGCCTGAAGGTCAACTCCCGGTAGCCGGGGGCCTGAAGAGCGATGCCGCCGACGACCCGGTGCAGCCAGTCGGCCACCGCCCCGAGCGCGTAGTGGTTGAAGGAGGTCATGCCGCCCGGGTTGAGGGTGCCGTCGGGGCGGAGGCTGTCCCAGCGTTCCCAGATGGTGGTGGCGCCCATGGTGACCGGGTACAGCCAGGAGGGGCATGCGGTCTGGGTCAGCAGGCGGTAGGCGACGTCGGTGTGGCCGGTGTCGGTGAGGGCGTCGCAGATCAGGGGGGTACCGACGAAACCGGTGGCGATACGGGCGTCGTCGGCGAGCACGAGTTCCGCCAGGCGATCGCCCGCGGGCCCGCGCTGTTCCCGGGTCAGGAGGTCGAAGGCGAGGGCGACGGCGTACGCGGTGGGGGTGTCGCTGGTCATACGGCCGGTGGGCAGGACGTAGCGGCGGCGGAAGGCAGCCGTGACCTCGTCCGCGAGCGCCGCGTACCGTGCGGCGTCCCCATCGAGCCCCAACTCCGCGGCAGAGCAGGCGAGATGGCGGGTGGAGTGCGCGAAGTACGCGGTGGCGACCAGATAGCGGTCCGTACGGGAGGCGGCCGGGTCCTGTGGCGGTGCGGCCGGGTCGAGCCAGTCCCCCAGCTGGAAGCCGGTGTCCCACAGGCGGTCGGGTCCGGCGAGGCGCGCCACCAGGTCGACCCACGCCTTGCCCATCGCGTAGTGGCGGCGCAGGAGTTCACGGTCGCCGAAGCGCCGGTAAAGCACCCACGGGGTGAGGGTGGCGACGTCGCCCCAGGCGGCGCCGGGGCGGATCGGGGTCCACATCGACCCCCCGGGGATGACGGGCACGTACCAGGGAACGGTGCCGTCGGGCAGTTGCTCGAGGCCCACGTCGGTGAGCCAGGAGTCGAGCAGGCCGGCGCAGTCGTAGAGGTAGCTCGCGGTGGGGGCGAAGACCTGGATGTCGCCGGTCCAGCCGAGGCGCTCGTCGCGCTGCGGGCAGTCGGTGGGCAGATCGACGAAGTTCCCGCGCATGCTCCACACGACGTTCTCGTGCAGCCGGTTGACCAGCGGATCACTGCACTCGAACCACCCCGTTCGCCGCATGTCGGAGTGGTACACGCGAGCGGTCACCATGCCGGGGGCCAACTCGCCGGGCCAGCCCGTGACTTCGGCGTACCGGAAGCCGTGCAGGGTGAAGCGGGGTTCCCAGGTGAGGCGCCCGCGGCCGGACAGGATCAGGGTGTCGGTGGAGTACGCCTTCCGCAGCGGACGTGTGGCCGGCTCGCCCCCGGACAGGATCTCGGCATGCCGGAGCGTGATCGTCGTCCCGGCCGGTCCGTCGACGGTGACGCGGAGCCGGCCGACGAGGTTCTGGCCGAAGTCGAGGAGGTGGCGGCCGTCGCCGGTCGCCGTGATGGCGACCGGGGCTATCTGGTCGGTGCAGGCGACCGGGGGGCCGAGCGGGGCGACGAGGGTGCCGGCGTCGCGTTCACCCGTACGCACGGGTGACCAGTCACCGATGTCGGCGCCGGACGGCGTGGCCCAACTCGCCTCGTACAGACGGGCGTCGAAGGTCTCCCCCTCGTACAGGCCGCTGGAGAGGATCGGGCCGGGCGCCGCGCGCCAAGTGCCGTCCGTGGCGAGGACGGTCGTGGTGCCGTCGTCGTACGTCACCTCCAGTTGGGCGATCAGGGACTGGTCCGTGCCGTAGATGTTGCGGGTGCCGCCGTCGAAGCCGTACTTCCCGCGGTACCAGCCGTCACCGAGCCACGCGCCGAGGGTGTTGGCGCCTTCGGTGAGGTGGCCGGTGACGTCGTGGGTGCGGTAGCGCAGGCGGTGCGGGTAGACGGTCCAGCCGGGGGCGAGGGCCTCGTCGCCGACGCGCCGTCCGTTGATCTCCACCTCGTACAGGCCGTGGGCGGTGACGTAGAGACGGGCGCGGGTGACGGTCCGCTCGAGGGTGAAGTCCTTGCGGACGCGGGCCGGTTGGCGGTCCGCGTCGGGGTCCTCGGTCCAGGCCGCACCGACCGGCACGGCCTGCCAGTCGGTGGGGTCGAGCAGACCGGCCTCCACGGGGCGGGCCTCGCTCCAGGCGGAAGGGCCCTCCGCGCCGGTGGTCCAGACGCGGACGCGGGCCTCGGCCCGTTCGCGCGAGCGCAGCGGCGGTCCCGGCCAGGGCACGAGGATCTGCTCGGCGCTGTCGATACGGCCGCTGGACAACACCCCCGTATCGCGGGGGAGTTCGAGTTCGTACGCGGTCTGCCGGCCGGAGCCGGGCGGCAGGGTCCAGGACAGGCGTGGGGTGGCGGTGCCGATGCCGAGGCCGTCCGGGAGGTGCTCGAAGGACACCGGTGAGGGCGGGGAGGGCAGCAAAGGGGGAACCTTTCGTTCACGTGCGCGGGAGCGGAAGAGAAGGGCCGTCAGCCCTTGACCGCTCCCGAGGTGAGGCCCTTCATGACCTTCTGGTTGAGGAAGAGATAGATCAGGAGGGTGCCGAAGACGTTGATGCAGATGGCGGCGAAGAGCGGCCCGTACTGGGTGGCGCCGAAGTCGCCGGTGAAGTTCAGCAGGCCGACCTGGATGGTGCGCAGGTCCTGGTTGTTGGTGAACGTCAGGGCGATCAGGAGGTCGTTCCAGATGAAGAAGAACTGCACCAGGCCGACGGTGAGCAGGGCGTTGCGCACCATGGGCACGCTGATGGTCCAGAACGCCCGCAGGATGCCGGCGCCGTCGATGGTGGCCGCCTCGAACAGCTCGCGGGGCACGGTGCGGTAGTACGTCGCCATCATGAAGACGGTCAGCGGCAGACCTGTTCCCGTGTACGTGAGGATCAGCGGCCACAGCGTGCCGGACAGGCCCGACTGGAAGTACACGGTGAACAGGGGCAGCAGGATCATCTGCGGCGGCACCATCATGCCCGCGAGGAAGACCACAAGGGTCACGCTCCGGCCCTTCCACACCATGATCTGCAGGGCGAAACCGGCTGCGGTGCCCAGGAGCAGGATCAGGGCGAGTGCGGGGAGTACGGCGAGCAGGCTGTTCTGTACGTACAGGCCGATGTTGCCGGTGGTCCAGGCCTCCGTGTAGTTGCCCCATTCCCAGGTGGTGGGCAGGCTCCAGGTGGAGTTGTTCAGGTAGTCGTCGTTGGACTTCAGCGAGGTCAGGAACATCCAGATCAGCGGATAGATCTCCACGACCAGGAGCAGTCCGACGGCGAGCTTCACCCACCAGCGGCGGGCGTGCATGCGGGTGGCCATGGCTCAGCCCTCCGTGAGATCGCGCCGCGAGACGCGGTAGACGGCCAGGCTCACCAGCAGGCACACGACGGTGAGGAGCAGGGCGATGGTGCTGCCGTAGCCGTACTCGCTGTAGGTGAACGACGTCTGGAACATGTACAGGGTCAGTGGCGTGGTGCCGTTGCCGGGGCCGCCGCCCGTCAGGGCGACGATCGAGTCGAAGACCTTGAGGGTGCCGTTGATGCTGAAGATCAGCGAGGACAGCAGGACGGGCAGCGACAGCGGCAGCACGATGTGGCGGACCAGGCGAAGGCCCGTGGCGCCGTCGAGGCGGGCCGACTCGAGGGTCTCCTCGGGGATGTCGACCAGGCCGGCGAAGAGCAGCACGGCGTAGAAGCCCATGGAGCGCCAGATGTCCATGACGACCAGGACCCAGAAGGCGCTCCCTGCGCTGCCGAAGAAGTCGACCGACTCCAACCCCACCGCATTCAGGAGGGAGTTGACCGGTCCCGTCTGCGGGGCGACCTGGAAGAACTTCTGGAACAGCAGCCCGACGGCCACGGTGGGCAGCACCACGGGGAAGAACACGAGGGTACGGACCAGGGCGGAGGCGCGCTTGAGGAAGAACACGTAGAGCAGGGCGATCAGATAGCCCGCCACGACCTGGCCGACGGTGACGGCGGCGGCGTACTTGAGCGTGAACCAGAGCGCGTCGCGCACGGCCGGGTCGGCGAGGAGCCGGGAGAAATTGGCGACGCCGTTGCCGGTGAAGCCGTCGATGGTGTTGCCCCGGGTGAAGGAGTACCCGAGCGACCACGCCATCGGGACGAGCATGATCAGGGTGTAGACGAGGAGAGCGGGGCCGAGCAGGATCGCGATGGCCCTGCGGTCACCGAGTACGCGGTGCATGGGTGGAGTCCACTTCGTATCCGTTGAGACGTGCCGGGCCGGTTACTTGGCGGCGAGCGCGTCCTGGACCGTCTGCATGAACTGCTGCGGGCTCAAGCTTCCGCTGACGAGGCCGGCCGCGTTGGTCTGGCTGACGGTGGTGGCCTTGGTGCTGAACAGGGCCTCGAACCACAGCACGTTCTGCTTCGAGGAGCTGATGGTGTCCCGGACCTGGGTGGTGACCTCGTTGGCGTCCTTGACCTCGGTGTTCACCTTGAAGCCGGAGATGGCACCGTGGTCCTTCAGTGCGGTGCTGCCGTAGTTCTTGGCGATGCAGGAGACCCAGGCACCGGTGTTCTTGTCGAAGGACTTCTCGCTCAGGGCGATCCCGAGGCCGACATTGGAGGGGTACTGGTCGACGGAGCCCTTGCCGCCGGCGACGGCCGGGAACGGCAGGAAGCCGACGTTCTCGGCGCCGACCTTGTTCTGCTTGCCGTCGGCGATGTTCGCCAGCGCCCAGCTGCCCATGTAGAACATGGCGGCCTTGCCACTCAGGAACTGGTTCATCGCGGTGTCGTAGTCGATGGAGCCGACACCCTTGCCGAAGTACCCCTTTTTGCCGAGGTCGGCGACCTCCTGGGCGGCCTTCACATACGCGGGGTCGGTGAGCTTCGCCTTGCCGTCGGCGACTTTCTGCAGGGCGTCCGGGCCGAGGCTGCGGTGGAGGTAGCCGCTGATGAGCCGGGTCAGCGGCCAGCCCTGCTGACCGGACGCGGAGAACGGCTGGATGCCCTCGGCCTCCAACTTCGCGGCGGCGTCCCGGAGTTCGGCCCAGGTGCCCGGGGCCTTGATGCCGTGCACCTCGAAGACCTTCTTGTTGTAGAAGATCCCCTCGATGTTGTACTCGTACGGCAGTACGTCCATCTTGCCGCCGTACAGCGCCTTGATGGTGGAGACGGCCGCCGGCTCCAGCTGGTCGAACACGCCGAGCTTCGTCAGCTCGCCCTCCAGGTCGGCGACCTTGCCCGAGTTCTCCAACTGCTGGGTGAGCGCGGGGGCGTTGCCCGCCGCGAACTGGACCGGCAGGGCGTCCTGCCCCGCGAGCAGCTGCAGCTTCTGGTCGAGGCTCGCCTGCGGCACCGTCTCCACCTTCAGCGGCAGCGCCTCCTGCGCGGGCTTGCACGCACCCTTGGACAGGGAGGTCAGCGCGTTCTTGACGGTGGTGTTCTCGGTGACGCTCAGGTAGCTGAACTCCTTGGGCGTGGTCGACGTTCCGCCGCCGGTACCGCCGCAGGCGGTCGCGAGCAGGGATATCGAGGCGACACCGGTCGTGAGCAGGGCGAGGCGCGTGCGGTGCGTGCGGCGGGTAACGAGGGCGCGGGAAGACACAGTTCACTCCCAGGAGAGTTCGGCGTAACGAGAGAGGAGAGGTGGGGCAACGGAGCGCGGAGAGCGAGCACATGCGGCACACGGAGCGGATACGGTCCGGCCGCGGTGGGGTTTTGTGAAACGTTCCCCATAAGCGAGTGGGCATCACCCTGCACGCAACTTCCGGCTACGTCAAGAGATCAGCCCGTAACTTCGCTGTAGTGCACGGAAGACGGAAGGACACAGCTGTGGCATTCTGTGAATCGTTCCCCTTAACACCACGAGATCTGGAGTAACTGACCATGGGCGGCGCTGCGGCACCCAGGCCGAACAAACGCGTGACGATCAACGACGTCGCCCGGACCGCCGGTGTGTCCACCACGGCCGTGTCCAAGGTGCTCAACAACGCCTACGGCGTGAGCCCGCGCATGCAGGAGAAGGTGCGCGCGGCCATCGCCGAGCTGGGCTACCGCCCCCATGCGGCGGCCCGCGGTATGCGCGGCCGGACGTACACGATCGGCGTGCTGCTCGACAACGTCCGCAATGCCTTCTTCGCCGACATCCTCGACGGCATCCGCGAGGAGCTGAGCAGCACCGAGTACACCGTCCTGATCGGTGCGGCCGGGTTCGAGCCGGATCAGCAGTCCCGTGTCATCCGTTCCATGGTCGACCGCCAGATGGACGGGCTGATCCTCATCGCGCCCGGCACGCCCCGCCCCGAGGTGCTCGCCACGGCCGCGTCCACGCCCACGGTCGTCATCGGCCACCATGACAGCGCGGACACTCATGACTCGGTGGCGGACGCCGACGACATCGGCGCCGGCCTGGTGGTGGACCATCTCGTCGGGCTGGGGCACCGGGACATCGCCCTGGTCTCGGCCCCCGGCAGCAAGGCCGCCCAGTGGCGGCGCACTCCCGAGATCGTGCTCACCGACGGCTATACGGAGGCGATGCGGCGGCACGGCCTGGAGCAGCACCTCCAGGTCCACCACGCCGCGTACTCCGACGAGGGCGGCTTCAAGGCGGGGCTCACGCTGCTCACGGCCGAGCGACGGCCGACCGCCATCATGACCGGCGCCGATGTGGCGGCCCTGGGCATCTACCGCGCGGCCCATGAACTCGCGCTGCGGATCCCCGAGGACGTCTCCCTCGTCGGCTACAACAACACCGCGCTTGCCGCCCTGGCGCCGGTGCAGTTGACCAGCGTCGACCAGGCAGGCCCCGACATGGGCTCCGCCGCCGCCCGCATGCTGATCGAGCGGGTGGAGGGCCGCAGGGACCGGGCGCAGCGCACCACGATGACCCCGCGCCTGGTCCAGCGCGCCAGCACGGCCGCGCCGCGGGGGCGGTAGCCCGCGGCGCGACCGGCGCTCCCTCCGTACGAGTGGCGGCGGTTGATCGTTCAGTGCCCGCGCGCGATCCATTCCTCCAGGTGGGGCGCCTCGTCGCCGATGGTGGTGTCGTCGCCGTGGCCGGTGTGCACGACGGTCGCCGCGGGCAGGGTCAGGAGCCGGTCCCGGATCGAGCGGATGATCGTCGGGAAGTGCGAGAACGAGCGCCCGGTGGCTCCGGGGCCGCCCGCGAACAGGGTGTCGCCCGTGAACACCGCGCCGAGCGCGGGCAGATGGAGGCTGATCGCTCCCGGGGCGTGGCCGGGCGTGTGCAGCACCTGCAGTTCGGTACCGGCCACCTCGATGCGCTGGTTGTCGGAGAGATAGCTGTCGGGTTCGCGGTTCTGATGGGTCTGCTTCCACAGCACACGGTCGTCCAAGTGCAGCAGGATCGGTGCGCCGGTGGCCTCGGCGAGCGCGGGAGCCGCGTTGATGTGGTCGTTGTGCGCGTGGGTGCAGACGATCGCGGTGAGCCGGCGTTCACCCAGCGCGGCGATGATGGCCTCGGCGTCGTGCGCCGCGTCGATCACCACCGCCTCGTGGTCGTCGCCGACGATCCAGACGTTGTTGTCGACCTCCCAGCTGCCGCCGTCGAGCGCGAACACGCCCGAGGTGACGACGCGTTCGACCCGTACACCTGCCATCAGAGGATCACCACCGAGCGCAGGACATCTCCCTTGTGCATACGGGCGAAGGCCTCCTCGACCTCGTCCAGGGCGATGGTCTCGCTGACGAAGGCGTCGAGGTCCAGGCGCCCCTGCTGGTACAGGTCGATGAGCAGCGGGAAGTCGCGGGAGGGCAGGCAGTCGCCGTACCAGGAGGACTTGAGGGAGCCGCCGCGCCCGAAGACGTCGAGCAGCGGCAGATCGATCCGCATCTCCGGGGTCGGCACCCCGACCAGGACGACGGTGCCCGCCAAGTCCCGGGCGTAGAAGGCCTGTTCATACGTCTCCGGGCGGCCGACCGCCTCGATGACGACATCGGCGCCGAAGCCGCCGGTCAGCTCGCGGATCGTCTCGACCGCGTCGCTCGTACGGGAGTTGACCGTGTGGGTCGCTCCCAGCCCACGGGCCGTGCTCAGCTTGCGATCGTCGAGGTCGACGGCGATGATCCGCGCCGCGCCCGCCAGACGTGCGCCGGCCACGGCCGCGGCGCCGACTCCACCGCAGCCGATGACGGCCACGGAGTCGCCGCGGCCCACTCCCCCGGTGTTGATCGCGGCGCCGATGCCCGCCATCACCCCGCAGCCGAGCAGTCCCGCGGCGGCCGGCGATGCGGCCGGGTCGACCTTGGTGCACTGTCCCGCGGCCACGAGGGTCTTCTCGGCGAAGGCGCCGATGCCGAGTGCGGGGGAGAGCTCGGTGCCGTCCTCGGCGAGCGTCATCTTCTGCCGCGCGTTGTGCGTGTCGAAGCAGTACTGCGGGCGTCCGCGCCGGCAGGCACGGCACTTGCCGCACACCGCACGCCAGTTGAGGATCACGAAGTCGCCGGGGGCCACGTCGGTCACATCGGGGCCGACCTGTTCGACGATCCCGGCCGCCTCGTGGCCGAGGAGGAACGGGAACTCGTCGTTGATGCCGCCCTCGCGGTAGTGCAGATCGGTGTGGCAGACACCGCACGCCTGCACCTTCACCACCGCCTCACCCGGCCCGGGGTCGGGGACGACGATGGTCTCGATGCGTACCGGTTCGCCTTTGGCTCGGGCGATGACGCCCCGTACGTGCTGTGGCATGGAGATGGGTCCTTTTCCGTCGGAAGGTGGAGCGGCTCTGCGGTCAGCTCGCCGTGCGGATGCGTATCGGCAGCTGTACCCACGATCGCAGGGTGTTGTTGAGGTGGCGCCGCGGCGGGCCCGCGAGTTCCAGGTGGGCGACGCGGCGGGCCAGCGCGGTGAGCAGGCATTCCGCTTCGAGGCGGGCGACGTGCTGGCCGACGCACTGGTGGATGCCCATGCCGAAGCCGACGTGGCCCGAGGGGTCCCGGGCGAGGTCGAAGCGGTCGGGGTCGCTCCAGCGCCGCGGGTCGCGGTTGGCGGCGCCGAGGAACATGAGGATCTTCCCACCCTCGGGGATACGGGTGCCCGCGATGTCGACGTCCTTGGTGGCCGTACGGAAGAAGGTCTGCACGGGCGACTGCCACCGCACGGCCTCGTCGAAGGCGACGCGGGCCAACTCGGGGCGTTCGCGCAGCCGTTGCCACTGCCCGGGGTGGGTGGCGAAGGCGTAGAGGGCGGCGGCAAGGCCGTGCACGGTGGTGTCGACGCCCGCCGTGAGCAGCGAGCGCACCACCAGCGGTGCCTGCGCGGGGGTGAGGTCGCCGCGGTCGGCCGCCGCCCAGATCCGGGCGCCGAATCCGTCCTCGCTCAGCGCCTCGCGTACGCACTGGTCGTTCACCCAGGCCGACAGCTCGGCCACCCTGTGGGCATCGGCCTGGACGAGGTCGTTGCGCGGGCCGAAGGCGTTGAAGGCCATGTTCCCGTACGGCAGCAGGTTCTCCCTGCCGTACGGGCCGAGGCCGACGGCATCCGGGAAGACCCGCAGCGGGAAGGCGGTCGCCAGCGCCGTGAAGGCGTCGAACTCGGTTCCCTGTTCGGCCAGTACGGTCTCCACGAGCTCGTCGGCGACCGTCTGCCAGGTCTCGCGGAGCCGGCGCAGGGCGAGCGGGGTGAGGATCTCGCGCAGGACGCGGCGTGGGGCGTCGTGGTGGGGCGGATCGGCCTCGAGGAGCAGGCTCGGCGGTCGCCATGGCTTCTCGTGGCGGAAGTTGGCGAGACCCACTCCGGCCCCGGACTGGAAGGTGCCCCAGTCGACGAGGGCCGCGTGCACCTCCTGGTGGCGGGCGAGGGCGTGCACGTTGTAGCGGGTCAGGTGCACGACGGGTCCGGTGTCGCGCAGGTGCTGGTGCAGGGGGTCGGGGTCGGCCAGGTGTTCCGGCGCGAACGGGTCGGCGTCGCTGGTCGGCGCGGCGGCGGTGGCTGTCGTTTCGGGCATGGCGGCTCCACGTACTGAAGGGGCAGGGATCGCTCAGAGGCAAGGGCTCGCTCAGAGATCCAGGACCAGCCGGTCCGACCGCGAACGCGACACACACGGCAACAGGCAGTCCCCCGCGGCGCGTTCGTGCTCGGCGAGGACCGCGTCCCGGTGGTCGGGCGTCCCGGCGAGCACCGGGACCAGGCAGGTGCCGCACGTCCCCTGCTCGCACGAGGACAGCACCTCGGCCCCGGCCCCGCGCACGGCGTGCAGCACGGAGACGTCCGGTGTGACGGTGACCGTACGGCCGGTGCGGCTCAGTTCCACCTCGAAGGAGGTCTGCCGTACGGGCTCGGCCCGGTCGGCGGCGGTGAAGCGTTCGGTGCGCAGGCTGTACGGCGGCCAGCCGGCGCAGGCCTCCTCGACGGCTGCCAGGAGCGGGGCCGGTCCGCAGCAGTACACCTTGGTGCCGGGGTCCGGCCGGCCCAGCCACGTATCCAGGTCGAGCAGTCCGTACTCGTCCTGGGGGCGCAGGTGCACGCGCCCGCCGTAGGTGTCCGCGAGGTGGTCACGGAACGCCATCGAGGGCCGCGTACGGCCTCCGTACAGCAACTGCCAGTCGATGCCCATCAGTTCGGCCTGGTGGATCATCGGCAGGAGCGGGGTGATGCCGATTCCGCCCGCGATGAAGAGGTAGCGGTCGGCGGGCGCGAGGGGGAAGTGGTTGTGCGTGCCCCCGATCCCGACCGGGTCGCCGGGCGCCAACCGGTCGTGCACGTACGCCGATCCGCCGCGCCCGGCGGGCTCGCGCAGCACCGCGACGCGATAGCTGTACGGGTCCCAGCGGTCGCCGCACAGGGAGTACTGGCGGGTGGTGCCGTCGGGCAGGACCAGGTCGATGTGCGCGCCGGGTGTCCAGTCCGGCAGCCGCGCGCCCTCCGGGTGGACGAGCGTGAGGGACACGACGCCGTCGGCGACGGTGTCCTTGGCGCGGACTCGGAGCGTCAGAGTCGGGGCGGGGCGGGGCATCGCAGGGAGCAGGTCGTGTGCGACCACGTTGTCGCCTCCCGTCTGTGGATTGCGGGAAGGATGCGTGCGGCCGCGGCCTGGCCGCGACGGCGTTCTCACTCAGTGAGAGACGAATTTCGCAGTGGAGTGCGGTCCGGCTTGGAACGGTGCACGACCGACCACGTCCCCTGCACGGACGACCAAGTCCGAAGCCCAGGACGACCCTAAGGTGCTGCCCGGACCCTTCCCCCTGCAGACAGGAACGCCTCAGCATGCGTACCCGCAAACGCCTCCGCGCCCTGCTCGCCGCGCTCGCCGTCACGATCAGCGGCCTGAGCACCGTCCCCCTCGCCGCCGCACCCGCTGCGGCCGCGGCGAACGATCCGTGCGGCGACACGACGATCAGGACCCGCTCCGAGCTCACTTTGATCATCATCCCGAGGATCCGGGCCGGGGTCTCGCTCTGCTACGTGAAGCTGGGCATGAGCGGCAACTACGTCTACGCCCTGCAGGTGAACATCCTCGTCTGCTACGCGGGGACGCCCGCGGCGACCTACGTCAAGAACAGCGGAGGCGCCGACGGCGTCTACGGAACCGGCACCCGAGACGCGTTCAAGTGGATCCAGCGGAACGTGTGGGGCCTCACCGGGAGCGACGTCGACGGCGTCTACGGACCCTACGCCCGCGACCACATGCACTTTGCGCTGTGGTGGCACAAGGACACCGTCCCCTCCACCACCACGGGCAAGTGCTCCAAGTACTCGGTGTGAGGCGCCTCCCGCCTAGAACGTGCCCGTGCCGGGCGTTCCGAGCGCCCGCGACACCCCCCTGGCCGCCGTCCGTACGACGGGCACGATCTCCTGCGCGCACCGCTCGTTGGGGACGATGACCGACAGCGCGGCCGTCACCGTGCCGTCGGCGCCGCGCACCGGGGCGGCGATCCCGAGGGCGTCGTCGTGGACGTACCCGGGGCAGTACGCGTGGCCCTGCCGGCGGACCTCGGCGAGCAGGGCGCGCAGCGCCGCGGGGGTGGCCGGAGTGGCCGGGGTGTAGGCGGTCAGGTCGCCCGCGAGGACCCGTTCCTTCAGGGCGGCGGGCGCGTGGGCCAGGAGCACCAGGCCGCTGGAGGAGGCGTGCAGCGGCAGGCGTCCGGCGATACGGGTGTAGTTGATCACCGCGTGCGGGGCCGAGAGCCGTTCCAGGAACAGCACCTCCTCGCCGTCGAGCACGGCGAGTTGCACATGGTGGCCCACCACGTCGTGCACGCCCTCCATGAACGGCATCGCGGCATCCCGCAGCGACAGCGTGGGCGAGGCCCGTACGACCAGCTCCCACAGGCGGACCCCGATCCGCACGCGCCGGTCGTCGTCGCGGCTCAGGAACCCATGGGCGACCAGTTCGCCCACCAGACGGGAGGCCGTGGCCACGTGCAGACCGGTGCGGCGGGCGATCTCGGAGACGGTCAGCGCGGTCTCGTCCTGGCTGAACGCCTCCAGGATGCGCGCGGCACGGGAGAGAACCGACTCCTGGTGCGGTGCCTTCATCGTGCACCTCCTCTCACTGGCCATCGCGCGCCTCCCCTCGCTGTCATGCGTCTCGCTGTCATGCGTCTCACTGCCATACGTCGTTCACCTGCGGCAGCCCCGCCCCCACCCGTTCCGCCGTCTCCCGCAGCCACACATGGGCGGCGTCGTGCGTGTGCACCGGATGCCACCACAGCGCCTCCTGCAAGGGAACGGCCTCGTACGGAGGTTCCACCAGGCGTACGGGGGCGATCGGCGCGAGCAGCCGGGCGAGGCGCGCCTGGATGAGCGCGATCCGGCGGGTGCCCGCGACGAGCAGTGGAAGGAGCTGGAAGCTGTCGACGGAGGCCTCCACGCGCGGTTCGATGCCGAGCATGCCGAGCTGGCGTACGGCCGGTGCGTCGTAGGTGCGCTGGTAGGTCACCCAGGGCAGCTCCGCCAGGTCGCGGCGGGTGAGCCCGTCCGTGACGGTCGGATGGTCGTCGGCGACGACGAAGACCCACTGATCGTCGTAGAGGTCGGTGGCGGGGAAGCCGCTGATGACTCCGTGCGGCATGAGCAGTCCGTCCACGGCACTGAGCAGGGTGGCCGTGTCGTCGACCACGGTGGGCGGGGTCTGCGTGAAGCGCAGCCGGATGCCGGGCGCCTCCTCGTGGACGACGCGGGCGAGTTCGGCGCCGAACACGGAGACCGCGTAGTCGGAGGCCACCAGCTTGAACTCGCGGCTCTCGCGGGCCGGATCGAACGAGGCCTGGCTGGAGAAGAGGCGTTCGAGCACGTCGTAGGCGGTAGCCGTGCGGTCGAGCAACACCTGTCCGAGCGCGGTGAGTTCGTAGTGGCCGCCGACGCGGGCGAGCAGCTCGTCGTCGAAGTGCTTGCGCAGCCGGAACAGCGCGGCGCTCATGGCGGGCTGGCTCAGGCCGACGCGCTGCCCGGCGCGGGTGACGTTGCGCTCCTCGAGCAGGACCCGCAGAGCGACGACGAGGTTGAGGTCCAGGCTGGCCAGGTTCATGGGCTTTCCCTTGCTGGACGACTGTGGGGCTGTAGGGCCGTACGGCCTCGGGCGGCACTGACCAGGTGGTATCCGCCCGATGGATGACAGTCATCCACACAATCGATTTCCCTGATCACCGAGGACGGGTCCAGATTAGTCCCACCGCAATCTGGAGGACACGCCCGTGAAACCCGCACCCGCTTCCCCGCTCTTCGCCGGCCCCTTCGCCCTCGCGACGCTCTCGGGTCCGGGCGGGCCGGAATTCCCCGCCCTCGTCACGCCCGACGGGCACGCCGTGGACCTGCGTACCGCCCTCGACGACGAGCGGCTGACCGTACGGGGGCTCCTTGTGAAGTGGCCCGAGGTGCTGCCGCGACTGCGTTCCCTGGCCGCAGACGCCGACGCCGCCGCGGACCGCAGGCCCCTGGCGGACTTCCACGTGCACGCCCCTGTCGAGCCGCGCCAGGTCTTCCAGTCGGGCGCCAACTACCGCCGGCACGTGATCGATCTGCATGTGGCCCACCGCGCCCCGGGCGACGACCGCCCGGAGGAGGAGCGGCGGGCCGAGGCCGCCGAGATCATGGACCGGCGGGCGCAGGAGGATCTGCCGTACGTGTTCATCGGTCTGCCGAGCGCGATCACCGGCCCGTACGACGATGTGGTGCTGCCCGCCTGGGCCGAGAAGCCGGACTGGGAGCTGGAGTTGGCGGCCGTGATCGGCCGCCCGGCGTACCGGGTGTCGGTCGAGAAGGCCCTGGAGTACGTCGCCGGGTACACGATCGCCAACGACCTCACCGACCGTGCGACCGTCTTCCGCCGTGACATGCCGCAGATCGGCACCGACTGGCTGCGCAGCAAGAACGCGCCCGGGTTCACGCCGCTCGGCCCGTGGATCGTGCCCGCCGATTCGGTCACGGACACGGGCGACCTGCGGCTCGTCCTCGAGCTGAACGGCGAGACCATGCAGGACGAGTCCACCAAGGACATGATCTTCAACGTGGCCCGCATGGTGTCGTACGCCTCACAGTCGGCTCAACTCCTGCCGGGCGACCTGGTGTTGACAGGTTCACCCGCCGGCAACGGCATGCACTGGGGTCGGCTCCTGCGCGACGGCGACGTGATGGACGGCTCCATCACCGGACTCGGCGCCCAGCGCACCCGCTGCGTGGCGGAGGTGGCGTCATGACCGCGGAGCCCCTGGACCGCAACGACCCCGAAGGCGCGATAGCCGAGGCCGCCAAGGCGTACTCCAACTGGGGCCGTTGGGGCGAGGACGACCGCCTCGGCACCCTCAACTTCCTCGACGCGGCCAAGCGCCGGGAAGGCGCCGCGCTCGTTCGGCGGGGTGTCAGCTTCTCGCTCTCGCAGCGGTTCGACATGAACGGACCGCAGAAGGGCTGGCGGCGGCGGACCAACCCCGTGCACACGATGCTGGACACCGGCACCGACGCGGCGCTCGGCCATCAGGGCTTTCCGCACGGGATCGGCGGCGCCGACGACGTGATCGCGATGCCGTTGCAGTGCTCCACGCAGTGGGACGGGCTCGGCCACATCTTCGACCACGGCAAGGCGTGGAACGGGCGCCCGGCCGAGCAGGTCGTCACCTCCGACGGCGACCTGGTCACCGGTATCGAGCACATGGCCCCGTACGTGGCAGGGCGCGGCGTACTCCTCGACGTCGCACAAGTGATGGGCGAGGACGGCGAGTTGGCGGACGGGTTCGCCATCACCGAGGACCATCTGACCCGGACCGCCGAGGCGCACGGAGTGACGGTGGGGCGCGGCGACCTCGTGCTCGTCCGTACCGGGCGGCTCGCGCGGGCCCGGCGTGAGGGCTGGGGCGAGTACGCGGGCGGTCCGTCGCCCGGTCTGTCGTTCACCACGGCCGGCTGGCTGCACCGTACGGAAATCGCCGCGATCGCCACCGACACCTGGGGCTTCGAGGTCCGCCCGAACGAGTTCGAGCACGCCTTCCAGCCGCTGCACCAGGTCGCGATCCCCAACATGGGCCTGCTCATCGGCGAGATGTGGGATCTGGACGCGCTCGCCGAGGACTGCGCGCGCGACGGCGCGTACGACTTCTGGCTCACCGCCGCGCCCCTGCCGATCACCGGCGCGGTGGGCTCGCCCGTCAACCCGATCGCCGTCAAGTAGCCCCGCACCACTCAGACCCGCATGCCTCAACCACCGTACGGAACAAGGGAGTTCCCTATGAGCACACCCCGAACGGTCCTCGTCATCGGTGGCGGTGCGGCCGGCAGCGCGGCGGCCATCCTGCTGCGGCGCGCCGGGATCACGGTCGATCTGATCGAGGCGAAGGACGACTGGAACGCCACCGCGGGCTCCGGCATCACCCTCCAGGGCAACGCCCTGCGCGTACTGCGCGAACTCGGCGTGTGGGAGCAGGTGGAGAAGTCCGGGTTCGGCTTCGGCGCGGTCGGGATCACCACCCCCGACGGCACCGTCCTGCATGTCGCCGAGGACCTGCGCACGGGCGGCGACGATCTGCCCGCGACCGTCGGCATGCAGCGCCCGCAGCTCCAGAGCATCCTCATCGAGGCCGTCCGCGCGAGCGGTGCCGGCGTCCGCCTCGGTGTCCGTGCCACGTCTTTCGCGCAGAACCGGCACGGTGTCACGGTGGCGTTCACCGACGGCACCGAGGGCCGCTACGACCTGGTGATCGCCGCCGACGGTCTGGGCTCCGCCACCCGCGCGGCCGTCGGCATCACGGACAAGCCCGAGCCCACGGGCATGGCGATCTGGCGCATCGCGGCGCCCCGCCCGGCCGGGGTGGCCCGTACCGATCTCGCGTACGGCGGGCCGGCGTACATCGCCGGCTACTGCCCGACCAGCGCCACCACGCTGTACGCGTACGTCGTCGAGGCCAACCGCGACCGCGGCTCCATCCCGCCCGACACGTACGCGGACGAAATGCGGTCCCTGGCCCAGCACTACGGCGGCCACTGGCCCGAGATCACCGCGCACATCACCGACCCGGCGCGGGTCAACTACACGTGGTTCGACCGGCTGTTGGTCGAGGGCTCCTGGCACCGCGGCCGGGTCGTCCTGGTCGGCGACGCCGCGCACTGCTGTCCGCCGACCCTCGCCCAGGGCGCCGCCCTGTCGATGGAGGACGCCTGGGTGCTCGCGCAGATGCTGACCGCCACCGAGGACGCCGCGGACTGGGACGACGCGCTGCTCCAGGCGTATTACGAGCGGCGCATCGCCCGCGTACGGCCCGTCGTGGAGGCCTCCGTGCAGATCGGCCAGTGGCAGCTCGACGGGGTCCGCGACGCCGACGTACCGGGCCTGATGGGCGGCACCATGACCATGCTCCGGGAGCTCCCCTGATGACCACGACGCCCACCGTGGAGATGACCACGACGCCTACCGTCGATGTGCACGCCCACGTCCTGCTGCCGGAGGTCGACGCTCTGGTGGACGGCCTGCCGGGCCTGGCCGAGGCGAGAGCCCTGGACGCCCGCCGCAACGGACCGGACGCCCTGAAGGTCAACGGCCCGATGATCGGCGCGCGGATCGCCCGCCTCACCGACCCGTCCGTACGCCTGGCGGCGATGGACGAGCAGGGCGTGGACGTCCAGCTCGTCAGCCCCTCCCCTTCGCACTACCACTACTGGGCCGACGAGGAGACGGCCGAGAAGGTGTACCGGCCGGCCAACGAGGCCACCGCCGCGCACTGTTCGGCCGCCCCCGACCGACTGCGCGGACTCGGCCTCGTACCGCTGCAGCATCCCGAGCAGGCGGTGCGGGCACTCGAACACGCCCTGGAATGCGGTCTGTCGGGCGTGGAGATCTCCAGCCACGCTCCTGGACGCGAACTGTCCGACCCGGACTACGCGCCGTTCTGGGCGCGGGCGGAGGAGACCGGCGCGCTGGTCTTCCTGCACCCCTTCGGCTGCACGCTCGACGAGCGCCTCGACCAGTGGTACCTGTCCAACTCCGTCGGCCAGCCCACCGAGAACGCCGTCGCCCTCTCGCACCTGATCTTCTCCGGCGTCCTCGACCGACACCCGGAACTGCGCCTGATCGCGGCCCACGGCGGCGGCTATCTGCCCACCCACATCGGCCGCGCCGACCACGCCTGGCGGGCCCGGCCCGACGCGCGGGGCTGCCGCGAGACCCCGAGCAGCTATCTGCGGCGCCTCTACTTCGACTCGCTCGTCCACGACCCGTACGTGCTCCGGGAGTTGGTGCGCGTGGCAGGCGCGGACCGGGTGCTGCTCGGCTCCGACTTCCCGTTCGACATGGGCGCCGAGGACCCGGTCGGCGCCCTGCGCGCCGCGCGGCTGCCCGACACCGACTTCCACGCCGTACGAGGCGGCAATGCGACCGCCCTCCTCGGCCTCCCCCTC
>NZ_JAAKZW010000072.1 GCF_011044995.1 Streptomyces mesophilus
GCCCCGGACCCCGCATCCGCACTTCGTTCGGATCTGCTCAAGCGCCGCAGGGGCTGAAAGATCGCCTCAAACGCCGGCGGGGCTGAAGTTACGCCACGTTCCCCCGCACCCACTCCACAATCGCCCCCGTCGTGGCCCCCGGGGTGAAGATTTCCGCGACGCCCAGGGTCTTCAGCGGGGGGATGTCCTCTTCGGGGATGATGCCGCCGCCGAAGACCTTGATGTCCTCGGCGTCCCGCTCCTTGAGGAGCTCGATGACCTTGGCGAACAAGGTCATGTGCGCGCCGGAGAGGATCGAGAGGCCGATCGCGTCGGCGTCTTCCTGGATGGCCGTGTCGACGATTTGCTCGGGCGTCTGGTGCAGGCCCGTGTAGATGACCTCCATGCCGGCGTCGCGCAACGCCCGCGCGATCACCTTCGCACCGCGGTCGTGGCCGTCGAGACCGGGTTTGGCGACCACCACGCGGATCGGACCGGTTGTCGCACCCATCGCTGCCTCCATGTCGAGCAAGTTGTGCGGGCCCCCTGAAGTGTGCCCGGGAGCGCCGGGAACCTCACAGCGAGGCACCGGAAGAAGTGAACGAACGTTATCGCCACCATCCCGCAACCGGCAGTTTCACGGTCAGGACCGAGGGGGAAATCACACGTGGGACACGTTCGCCATGCGCGGCACCCGCAAGCAGCGGCCGAGCCGACTCGACCCCGCAGCCCGGGATCCGCGCTCAGGGGAGCCGCAGGAGGTCGCCGCACCACCGCGCCGGCAGCCGCACGGCGTGGTGGTGCGGTGCCATCAGCGAGGCATCAGGTCACGGCCGCCGCCAAGGCGCCCCATGTGGGCTCACGGGGGACAGAGAAGTTCTCCGTGCGCCGTTTTGGAGGTCGGCTCATGGAGGCCGTGAGGCTTCTCAAGATCCTCAAGTCGTTGCCCCTGCTTCTGCCCACCTGGACACAGCTGATCCGGACACCGCACCTCTGCCTGGCGTCGTCCGCGCTCCTCAAGGCCACCGCGCTCGAACTCGCCATCCTCACCGGGCACGTTCTGCTCTATCCGTCCGGAATCAGCCAGGAACGTCCCGCTCCTCCCCCACCCGAGGACACCGAGGACACTCCCCGCCTGCCCGCCGGACCGCACGACCGCCCGGTCGTGCTCCTGCACGGCTTCATCGACAACCGGTCCGTCTTCGTCCTGCTGCGCCGCACCCTGGCCCGGCACGGCCGCCGCCATCTCACCTCGCTCAACTACTCACCGCTGACCTGTGACATCCGCGAGGGGGCCCGGCTGCTCGGCGCCCATGTCGAAGAGCTCTGCGCGCGGACCGGGCAGGAACAGGTGGACATCGTCGGGCACAGCCTCGGCGGCCTGATCGCGCGCTACTACGTCCAGTGCCAGGGCGGCGACGCCCGCGTCCGCACCCTGGTCACGCTCGGCACCCCGCACAGCGGCACCCGGGTCGTGCCCGCGATGAACGCGCACCCGATCGTGCGCCAGATGCGGCCCGGCTCCGACGTAGTCGCCGAACTGGCCGGGCCCGCGCCCGGATGCCGCACCCGTTTCGTCAGCTTCTGGAGCGATCTGGACCAGTTGATGGTGCCGCTGGAGACCGCCTGCGTCGAGCACCCCGACCTGCTCGCGCACAACGTGCGGGTGAGCGGCATCGGTCATCTCGCCCTGCCGGTCCACCCCGCGGTCGCCACCGGCATCCGGCAGGCGATCGACGACGACGCCGTTCCGGCCGGTGCGCGGGGAGCGGTGTCCGTGGCCTGAGGCAGTCCGCTCCCACCGCCCGTACGCCGGGCAGTCCGCTCCCACCGCCCGTACGCCGCAATTCAGTTGACCAGCCCCGGCGCCGCCGAGTTCGATGCCCCGATGACCACCTCCGAGACGGGCAACAAGCCGCGCAAGATGCATGCCGACCAGGCGGACATCGACGAGGCGCTGGTGCGGCGGCTGATCGACGGACAGTTTCCGCAGTGGTCCGGGCTGCCGCTCGAGCTGGTGGATTCACCGGGGACGGTCAATGCGCTGTACCGGCTCGGCGACGCCATGGTCGTACGGCTGCCGCTGCGCGCCGGCTCCGACGACGAGGTGGAGAGCGAGTTCGACTGGCTGCCGAAGCTGGCCGGACACCTTCCGGTCCCGATCCCGGCGCCGCTCGCCAAGGGAGCACCCGCCGAGGGGTACGCGTGGCTGTGGTCCGTATACCGCTGGCTCGACGGCACGACACCGACGGCCGGAGCGGTCGACAAACCGTGTGAACTGGCCGCCGACCTGGCCGGGTTCATCACGGCGCTGCGCCGCTTCGACACCTCCGGCGCGCCGCGCTGCGGCCGCGGCGGTCCGCTCGGGCCCCGCGACGAGGCGACGCGCACGGCGCTCGCCCGGCTCACGAGCGTGATCGACACCGAAGCGGCAGCGACCGTATGGCAGCAGGCCCTCGACGCCCCCGCGTACGACGGTCCTGACCGCTGGATGCACGGCGATCTGCAGCCGGGCAATCTGCTCGTCGAGGACGGCCGGCTCGCCGCCGTCATCGACTTCGGCCTGGTCGGCATCGGCGATCCGACCGTCGACCTGATCACCGCCTGGTACGTGCTGCCCGCCGAGGCGCGCCCGGAGTTCCGCTCCGCCGTCGGTGCCGATGAGGCGAGTTGGGTACGGGGCCGGGGACTCGCCCTGTCGATCGCGCTGCTCGAGCTCTCCTACTACCGCGAGACCAACCCGCGGATGGCGGCGACGGCGCGCCATGTGATCGGCGAGGTGCTGGCCGACTGCGAAACGTCGCCCAGCGCCTGATCCGAGCCGCCGCCCAGCGCCTGATCCACACCGCCACAGAGGCCAAAATCCTCGAACAGCCTTCGAACACAAGGCCAAAGGTGTGCCCACAGTCCGCCGAAAGGCGGCCGAATGCCCGTTTCCCCCACCCACGAAACCTGCCGAAGATTGTCGGCGTCGCACACTGCCGGGTACAGTCACCGCACTGCTCCGCCCCCTTGTTGTCGAGGCGAAAGAGAAGTTGGTGAACGAACAGCACGGCTACGCCACCGGACACGGCGGCTATGCAACCGGTGCCTTCGACACCACCGCTTTCGACTCCGACCCCCTCTTCGGGGCGATGCCGGGGACGTACGACGCCTCGCAGAGCGGCCAGTGGGACAGCACCCAGTGGACCGCCCCCGAGCAGACACAGACTTACGGCACCGACGGCGCCACCACCTACGACGCGTACCCCGCACAGCACACCGGCGGCTACGCGAACGGCAGTTACGACACCGGCGGCCACGACACGACCGCCATGTGGGCGAGCGCCGGATACCAGGCGCTCACCGACATCCCCGCGCAGCCCGGCCCGCAGAGCGCCGAGCAGTGGGACACCACCGGCCAGTGGCAGACCACCGGCGCCTACGGGTACGCCGACACCGGTTCCTACGACGCCACCGCCTGGAACTCCGCCGGCACCGAGACCGCGTACGGGACGGAAACGACCGGCTCGTACGGGTCGGAGACGCCGGGCTCCTACGAGACGGAGACGCTCGGCTCCTACGAGAGCGGCGCGACCTCCTACGAAAGCGGGCCGACCTCCTACGAGACCGGTTCCTATGCGGCCGGTTCGCACGAGACCGGTTCCTACGAGGCCGGTTCGTACGAGCCCCACGCCTACGAGGCCGACACCGCCTCCCCGTACGAGAACGAGAGCGCTTCCTCCTCCTCGTACGAGAGCCAGGACAACCCCTACGGTGAGACCGAGCTGCTCGACGCGCCGGTCACCGTCGGCCACGACGACAACGACGAGCCCGAGCCGGTACGGGTGGCGCACAGCCCCCGCCCCCAGCGCTCCGGCTCCCGCGGCCGGCGCCGCACCCCCGCCAAGCGTTCCGCGCTGCTCACCGTGGCCGTGCCGTCCGTGTGCGCGCTGGGTGTGGCCGGGGTCGCCGCCGCCTCCGTGGTCGGCTCGATGGGCGGGAACGAGGAGCCGAAGTCGCAGGCCGCGCCCGATCCCAGCTCCGTCGAGACGGCCGCCGCGAACAACAAGCTGGACACCCAGCTCACCGAACTCTCCGCCGACGCCAATGAGTTCGCGGACCGCGCGAGCCGTACGCAGGAGCGCCTCGACCTCAAGGAACGCCAGGAGGCCGAGAAGAAGCGCAAGGCCGAGGAGGCCGCCCGCAAGGAGGCGCTGCGCCCCAAGTTCTCGCTCCCGGTCAAGCAGCACGGACTGAGCGCGTACTACGGGCAGGCCGGTGTGAACTGGATGTCCGTGCACACGGGCATCGACTTCCCGGTCTCGTACGGCACCGAGGTGCTCGCCGCGACGGACGGCACCGTGCGCACGCAGTGGAACGGCGCGTACGGGAACATGGCCATAGTGACGGCGCCCGACGGCACCGAGACCTGGTACTGCCACCTCTCCAGCACGAAGATCCGCAGCGGTTCGGTCAAGGCCGGCGATGTGATCGCGTACTCGGGGAACTCCGGCAACTCCACGGGCCCGCATCTGCACTTCGAGGTCCGCCCGGCCGGCGGCTCCGCGATCGACCCGCTGCCCTGGCTGCGCAGCCACGGGATCGACCCGAGCTGAGCCAACGGGCCGCAAGCAACATGGGGTGACCTCTCCGAAGCGGAGGGGCCACCCCATTGACGTATCTCAGCCGGCTACAGCTTCTCCACCGGCGCGTACCGCAGCAGCAGCACCTTCGGCTTCGTATCGCCGAAGTCGATCGTGGCGCGTGCCTTGTCGCCCGCGCCCTCGACGCCGACGACCGTGCCGAGCCCGAACTGGTCGTGCGTGACCCGGTCCCCGACCGCAAGCGAGACCATCGGCTTGTCGCCGGTAGCGAAGCCGGAGGACGTGCCGCGCCGGGAGCGGGCCGCCATCGTGGACGAGAGCGAGGAGGCCACCGAGGCCGCCGGGCCCGTGGAGGGCGCGGCGCCGAGCTTGGCGCCGGTGCGCTTCCACTCCAGGTGGTGGGCCGGGATCTCCTCCAGGAAGCGGGACGGCGGGTTGTACGCGGGCTGGCCCCAGGCGCTGCGCAGGGTGGAGCGGGTGAGGTAGAGGCGCTCGCGGGCGCGCGTGATGCCCACGTACGCGAGCCGGCGCTCCTCCTCGAGCTCCTTGGTCTGGCCGAGCGCGCGCATGTGCGGGAAGACGCCGTCCTCCATGCCCGTCAGGAAGACGACCGGGAATTCGAGGCCCTTGGCGGTGTGCAGGGTCATCAGGGTGATGACGCCGGAGCCGTCCTCTTCCTCGTCGGGGATCTGGTCGGAGTCGGCGACCAGGGCGACACGCTCCAGGAAGTCGGAGAGCGAGGGCCCCGAGGCGGCAGCCTCTGATGCCACAGCGCCGTCCTCGGTCTCCTGCTCGAACTCCAGGGCCACGGCGGCGAGTTCCTGGAGGTTCTCGATGCGGGTCTCGTCCTGCGGGTCGGTGGAGGCCTGCAACTCGGCGAGATAGCCGGTCCGTTCGAGCACGGCCTCCAGGACGGTGGCCGGGCCCGCGCCGGATTCGACGATCGTACGGAGCTCCTCCATCAGCGTGTTGAAGCGCTTGACGGCGTTGGTGGAGCGGGCCGCCATTCCGTACGCCTCGTCGACGCGGCCGAGCGCCTGCGGGAAGGTGATCTTCTCGCGCAGCGACAGGGCGTCGATCATGGCCTCGGCGCGCTCGCCGATACCGCGCTTGGGCACGTTGAGGATCCGGCGCAGCGGGACCGTGTCCTCGGGGTTGGAGAGCACGCGCAGATACGCGAGGACGTCCCGGACTTCCTTGCGCTCGTAGAAGCGGACGCCGCCGACGACCTTGTAGGGCAGGCCGACGCGGATGAAGATCTCTTCGAAGACACGGGACTGCGCGTTCGTACGGTAGAAGACCGCGACGTCGCCGGCCTTCGCGTCCCCCGCGTCGGTGAGGCGATCGATCTCCTCGGCGACGAACTGGGCCTCGTCGTGCTCGGTGTCGGCGACATAGCCGGTGATCTGCGCCCCGTTGCCCGCGTTGGTCCACAGGTTCTTCGGGCGGCGGGACTCGTTGCGCTCGATGACCGCGTTGGCGGCCGACAGGATCGTCTGGGTGGAGCGGTAGTTCTGCTCCAGGAGGATCGTCGTCGCGTTCGGGTAGTCGTCCTCGAAGTCCAGGATGTTGCGGATCGTGGCGCCGCGGAACGCGTAGATCGACTGGTCCGCGTCACCCACCACGCAGAGCTCGGCGGGCGGCAGCTCGTGCTCGGCCGGCGGTACGTCCTCGTCGCGCGGCCCGGTGCCGACCAGCTCGCGCACCAGGGCGTACTGCGCGTGGTTGGTGTCCTGGTACTCGTCGACCATGACGTGCCGGAAGCGGCGGCGGTAGTGCTCGGCGACGTCCGGGAAGGCCCGCAGGAGGTTGACCGTCGTCATGATCAGGTCGTCGAAGTCGAGCGCGTTGGCCTCGCGCAGGCGCGACTGGTACATCGCGTAGGCCTGGGCGAGCGTCTTCTCGAAGCCGTCGGCGGCCTGGCCGGCGAAGTCCTCCTCGTCGATGAGCTCGTTCTTGAGGTTGGAGATCTTCGCGCTGAAGGCCTTGGGCGGGAAGCGCTTCGGGTCGAGATCGAGATCGCGGCAGACCAGGGCCATGAGGCGCTTGGAGTCGGCGGCGTCGTAGATCGAGAAGGAGGAGGTGAAGCCGAGCTTCTTCGACTCGCGGCGCAGTATCCGTACGCACGCGCTGTGGAAGGTCATCACCCACATCGCGTTGGCGCGCGGGCCGACCAGCTCCTCGACGCGCTCCTTCATCTCGCCCGCGGCCTTGTTGGTGAAGGTGATCGCGAGGATCTGGCCCGGGTGCACATTGCGCTCGGCGAGCAGATACGCGATGCGGTGGGTCAGGACGCGGGTCTTGCCGGAGCCTGCGCCGGCCACGATGAGCAGCGGGGTGTCGCTGTGCGTCACGGCGGCGCGCTGATTCTCGTTCAGCCCGTCGAGCAGCGCGGCGCCGTCGAGGACCGGGCGGGGGGCGCCGTCGCGGTAGTAGGCGTCGCGCTGTGCGGGCGCGTCGAACTTCCCGCCGAACAAGTCGGCCGGAATCTCTTCCGGCCCCTCGTCCTCGGGGGGTGGCGGCGGGGCGTGGTGCTTGCCCGTGTCCTTGGCCTGGAGGTCCGCCAGAAAGCTGTCGTCAAAGAGGCTGCTCATCGCCTACCGAGTCTAGGCGGCTCCACTGACAGCCCGTCCCGGGTTCGCGAACCCGGGACGGTGGTGACGCTCGGAAGTGGGGCGGTGACGCCCGGAAAGTCGGTTTCCGGTCTCAGAAGTCGTACGGCTTCGCGGTGTTCCAGTGCGTGACGTCCGCGCTGTCCCAGGTGAACTCCGACTCCCCGCCCTTGTCGTCGACGGCGCCGTTCTCGTACCCCGGACCGGTGTCGCCGCCCTGGTCGCGCAGGGCGAGGGAGAGCCCGCTCGACGTGTTGCTCGTCTCACCGTCCACGAAGAGGGCCACGGCGGAGTAGACCTGGCCGCCCGGCTTGACCGTGATCTTGGCGCTGCCGGAGGACGGGTCCTTGGACGAGTGGCCGAGGACGGTAGCGGTGTCCCCGAGCATGACCGAGGGGTACGAGGTGACCCAGCAGGGCTTGGAGTCGGCGTTCCGCGCGGTGATCAGCAGGTGCTCGCCCTCCTCGGCGGGGAAGCGGTGCTGCACGGAGATCGACAGCTCGTCGCCCTTGCACGGCTGGGTGGCGGTGGAGCCCGCGGCCGCCTGGTCGGTGGTGTCGCCGGAGTCGGAGCTGGAGTCGGAGCTGGAGCCGGATCCGTCGGAAGTCCCGTTGCCCTCGGAGGACTTGGAGTCCGTGTCCTGGCCGTCCGACTTCCCCGAGCCCTCCGAGCCCGAGGTGCTGCCCGCGCTCTTGCCGGCGTCGGCCTTCGCGCCCTTGCCCCCGCCCGAACCTCCGCAGGCGGTCAGGCTCAGGGCCAGGGCGGCGGTGGCGGCAGCGGTCAGGACGGTGGTGCGGATTCGGCTGGTACGGATTCGGTTGGTGCGCATATGAGGTTCCCCCGTGCGGTGGTGCGGATCTGGCGCGGAGCGGTCGACTCCGCCGTGGTGCGGGACCAGCTTGTCCCGGCCCGCTGGCGCTTCGCTCACGCCGCGCTGACGTCCCGCTGACGTCCGCCGCGGTCCGACGAAAGGGCAGGTCAGGGGCGTACGGGCACGAGCTGCGAGAGGCAGGAGCGGGTCAGGTCCGCGCGGGCGCAGGGGTCAGGAGCCGATCAGCTCCGTGCAGTGAGCCGCAGACGAGCCGTGTCGTATCGCGCGCGCAGGCCCACGTCCGCCGACACCTCGAGCAGCGCGCCGAGCGCCCGCACCGCACCCTCGTCGTAGCCGGCGGCCTCCGCCTCGTCGGCCGCGCTCTCCAGGCGCCGGATGCCCTCGGCCTGCTCGCCCAGGCCGAGCAGCGCCTCCCCGGCCGCCGTGAGGAGCAGCACCCGGGAGGCGCCCGAGGGGTCCGGGGAGCCGTCGAGTGCGAGCGCGGCGGTGGCCGTGTCCAGGGCCGACTTCCATTGCCGGGCGTCGAGTCGGTGCCGGGCGAGGTGGTGCAGGGCCAGGCGTTCGATGTGCCGGTCACCTGCCGCACGCGCCAGTTCCGCCGCCCGTACGCACCCTTCGGCGGCCTCCCGCGGGCTGCCGAGTGCGGCCCGGGCGAGCGACAGGTTGACCAGCGCCGTGGCCTCGCCGTGCGGATCGCCCGCGCGGGACGCGAGCGCCGGGGCGGCTTCCAGGTGCTCCAACGCCTCCTGTACGAGGCCCTCCTCGGTCAGGATCCAGCCGAGCAGGGCCAGGACACGCCCCTCGGCCCGGAGGCCCCCGTCGGCGCGGGCCGCCTCAAGTGCCGTACGCAGCAAGGGAGTCCAGCCGTCGCGGACCCGCCACGCCATCTGCGGCCACAGACCGAGCACGATCCGCCAGGTCCTGCCGTGCAGTCCGGCGGCGTGCGCGGCGCCCGCCGCCAGGGTCAGGTCGTCGCGTTCGGCGGCGTACCAGGCCATGGCGTCCTCGCGGCCACGGAACTCCCGTATGGCCGAGGGCTGTTGGAAGTCGGCGGGCAGGTCGAAGCACGGCTCGTCGCCGGGTTCGGCGGCAACCGCCGCGGCCAGGGCGGTGGCCACGGTGTGGTCGAGCACCCGCAGCAACGCCTCGGGGTCGGCGTCCAGGCCACGCGCGTACAGCCGTACGAGATCGTGCAGCGTCCAGCGCCCCGGCGCCGTACGGATGACGAGGTGGGCCGCGGCGAGCCGGTCGAGGGCGGCCTCCGCAGCGTCCGGGTCCGTACCCGCGAGGGCGGCGGCGGTGCAGCGGTCGAAGTGGGTGCCGGGGTGCCTGCCGAGGTGGGCGAAGTGGTGCGCGGCGGCCTCGGGGAGCCGGCTCACGGTGAGCCGCAGGGCGGCGCGTACGCCCGTGTCCTCCACATCCAGGAGGCTCAACCTGCGGGAGGCGTCGGACAGTTCGGCGCTCATCTCGCTCAGCGACCAGTCCGGCTGGTCCGCGAGGCGGGCGGCGGCGACCCGCAGGGCGAGCGGCAGACCACCGCAGAGTTCGGCGAGGCGGCGCGCGGCCACCGCCTCCGCGAGCACCCGCTCCTTGCCGAGTACGGCGGCGAGCAGCGCGGTGCCGTCGTCCGGGCCGAGGACGTCGACGGGCACGGGGCGGGCGGCGTCGGAGGCGATCAGGCCGCGCAGCCGGTAGCGGCTGGTGACGACCGTGACGCAGTCGGTGCCACCCGGCAGCAGCTCTCTGACCTGTGCGGAACCGTGCGCGTTGTCCAGTACGACGAGGAGCCGGCGGTCGGCGGCAAGGGAACGGAACAGCGCGGACGCGCCCTCGGCCGACTCGGGTATCCGGCGCGGCGCGACCCCGAGCGCGAGCAGGAATTCCCGCAGCACCTCGATACGGGGCACGGTGCCGGTGTCGCTGAAACCGCGCAGGTCGGCGTAGAGCAGCCCGCCGGGGAACGCGGCACGGTTGCGGTGCGCCCAGTGCACGACAAGGGCCGTCTTGCCCACGCCCGCGGGTCCGGTGACCAGGCACACGGGGGCCTCGCCGGCGGCGGCGCGGGACAGGGCGGTGAGTTCGGCGGCCCGGCCGTGGAAGCCGCGCGGCATGCGGGGCAGGAGGTCGATGGTGTCGGCGAGGGGGGTGGGAGACGGCGGCTCAGCAGTGTGCGGTCCGGGAGCGGGCGGCTCGGCGGAGTGCGGCTCCGGTTGCAGGGGCGATACGGGTGTCGTCGACGGCGAGGGCGGTTCCGGCCGCAGGGGCGATACGGGTGTCGTCGACGGCGAGGGCGGTTCCGCGACGACGCCCGTGCCGCCGCGCGCGACTCCCGGCTCGCCCCACTCCTCCCCCCGCAACGCCACCGCGTACGCGTCCGCCAGCTCGCGCCCCGGATCGACGCCCAGCTCATCGGCGAGCAGCCGCCGCGTGCGGTGGAACCAGTCCAGCGCGTCCGAGCGGCGGCCCGCCCGCTGCAGGGCCGTCATCAGCGCGGCGGACAGCGATTCGCGCAGCGGATGGGCGTCCGCCTCCGCGCGCAGCACGGCAGCGGCGCGCGCGTGCTCGCCGAGCCGGGTGTACTCGGCGGCCAGCAGTTCCACGGAGGCGAGCCGCAGTTCCTCAAGGGCGTGCGCGGCGGCCAGCAGCGGCGGGCTCGGGTGCGCTCCGGTCAGGGCGGGTCCCTGCCACAGCGAGAGGGCCTCCTGGTACATCGCGACGGCGTCGGCCGGTATCCGCTGGCCGCGGGCCAGCGCCACCAGCTCCTCGAAGCGGTGGGCGTCCAGGAGGCTCTCCGGCATGCGCAGCACGTAGGCCGTGCCCTGCGTGAGCAGTTCGACCCCGTATACGTCCGCTTCCACCTCCGCGAACAGGGCCCGCAGCCGGGACACATGGCCCTGGATCACGCTCCGGGCCCGCGTCGGCGGCTCGTGGTCCCACAGCGCGGCCGTCAACTGGTCCACGGGAACAGGGTGGTTGGGCCGCAGCAGCAGCGCGGCGAGCAGGCTGCGCCGCTTGGCGGGGCCGAGTGGCAGTTCACCGGTCTCGGTGGCGACGGAAACCGCTCCGAGCAGCCGGAACTCCACTTACGCAACTCCTTGTGGGGAAAGCGTCAGATTACCGGAGGGTTTGCAGGAGGAATCGCTGGAGGAGTCAGGCAGGCGTGACGTCCGCGGTCAAGGCGCCTCGGTAAAACTCCTGTTGTGGTGACAAGCGAAGACATAGCGGACGGTGGCGCCGGCGCGGAGTCATCAAGGTCACGAAAATGTATCGGGCATATCGCACATCAACCTTCACAGCAGCCACACGAGTTGGCTAGCGTGCTTCCGGGCCGCTCGTACCCCCGCCGGCGATCATCGCCGGGACCGCGTGGCCTGCGCTGAGTCCGGGGCGCCGTCAAGGCGATCCGGAGCCGGGGACCCACCCAACACCTGGGGTGAATCGGGACGCCCCCAACGTCCCGTAGGGCAGACCTTCCATACCGCCCGAACCCGACAGCTAACCCGGTAGGCGCCAACTGGAAGGAGCGCCGGTCTTGGCGTCGCACCGCAAGCCGCGGACCAGTCGAATACGTACCTCGCATGCCGTCGGGATCACCTCGGCCGCGCTGACCTCCGTGGCGCTGCTGGCGCAGACCGCGAACGCCGCGCCCGCCGAGCCCGACAAGCCCTCCCTCGAGGAGGTGCAGAAGAAAGTCGACGATCTCTACCGCGAGGCCGGCACCGCCACCCAGAAGTACAACCTGGCCAAGGAGAAGTCCGACCAGCAGCGCGACAAGCTGAACAACCTCCAGGACGAGGTCGCCCAGCGCACCGAGAAGGTGAACGACGCCCGGCGCGAGCTCGGCCAGATCGCGGCCGCGCAGTACCGCAACGGCACCTCATCCGACACCGCCGTCCTTCTCCTTTCGGACAACCCCGACGACTACTTCGCGCAGCGCCAGCTGATGGGGCGGCTCTCCGGCCAGCAGCAGAAGGCCGTCGAGGACTTCAAGTCGCTGCAGACGCAGGCGAACGACAAGCGGGACGAGGCCACCGACTCCCTCGCGCAGCTCTCCGAGTCCGAGGGCGACCTCAAGACCAGCAAGCAGGACGTACAGAAGAAGCTGGGCGAGGCACGTGAGCTGCTCTCCAAGCTGACGGAAGAGGAGAAGCAGCGCCTCGCCGAGCTGGAGCGCAAGCGGGAGGCCGAGGCCAAGCGCAAGGCCGAGGAGCTGGCCCGTAAGCAGGCCGCGGAGGAAGAGGCCAAGCGCAAGGCGGCGGCCGAGGAGGCCGCCAAGGAAGAGGCCGCGCAGGAGGAGGCCGCCGAGGAGCCGGCCGATCCGCCCGCCGATTCCGGCTCCGACTCCGGTGACTCCTACGCGGCCAAGGCCGAGAAGGTGATCGCGTTCGCGCAGTCCCAGATCGGCAAGCCGTACGTATGGGGAGCGGCAGGCCCCGACTCGTACGACTGCTCCGGTCTCACGCAGAAGGCGTGGGCGCAGGCGGGGATCTCACTGCCGCGCACCACCTGGGACCAGGTGAAGGTCGGCACGACGGTGAGCGTCGACAACGCCAAGCCCGGTGACCTGGTCTTCTTCTACGACGACATCAGCCATGTGGGCATCTACGTCGGCAACGGCGAGATGATCCACGCGCCGAAGCCGGGCGCCAATGTGCGGGTCGAGTCGATCTACTACATGCCGATCCACAGCGTCGTACGCCCGGCGTAGCGGGAAATCAGGACCGGAAATCAGGTCCAGAGGGTCGCGATGAAGATGTTCGCGGTGGTCAGTGCGCCGACCGCCGCGAACATCGGCTTGTCGACCTTCTCCTCGTCACGCTTCACGTAGACGAGACCGAGGATCACGATCAGGACGGCGAGCTTCACGCCGATCTTGATGTTGTTCACCGTCTGGTCGTCGGCCTGGTTGAGGCCGACCAGGGCCACGCCCGTGACCAGCATGGTGAGCGCGCCGTGCAGCATCGCCGGGGTGAAGCGCGCGGCGTTCTCGCCCATCGCCTTCATCTGCGTGAGGAAACCGCCGAGCAGCGAGGCGATGCCGATGATGTGCAGCGCGACGAACACGTTGATGAGTACGTCCATGGCCCGGAGCCTAGAGGGTGCACGAACGCCTCCTGTGTCCGGGTCCGTAGCACATGACCCGCTCGGGAACCGGCGCTTCGGGCGTATCGGTCAGCTCTCCGCGTCCCTCTGGCACGCAGCATCCCGCGCGCGGTCATATGCGGTCGGCATCACGGCATACGAGACCACTTCCGCACTTTCCGTCACCACCCCGTGACGGAGAGGTTTAGCGTCCTTGCCCAGTGACCGGCTCCCCACCGCCGCCCGAGCAAGATCCGGGCGGTAGTCGGTCACTACCGCCGAGAGGTCCGGCGGCGGCCCGCTCCCCCTGTGCGGGCCGCCGCCGGACGCGTAAGGAAGTGTCTGAGGTTGGCCGCGCATCGCAAGCCCAAACCGCGTTCGCTCACCGGCTCGATCACCGGCAACACCGCACGTACCGCACTGACCCTGGCTCTGGCCGGCGCCGCGTCCACGACCCTCTTCGAGGGATCGGGCCAGGCGGAGCCCCGGCTCACCCCGGCCCAGGTGAAGGCGAAGGTCGACAAGCTCTACCACGAGGCGGAGGTCGCCACCGAGAAGTACAACGGGGCGCGGGAGAAGGCCCAGAAGGCCCGCGGCGCGATCAACGAGCTTCAGGACGAGGCCGCCCGCAAGAGCGACAAGCTGAACGAGGCGCGTACGGCGCTGGGGCACGCGGCCACCGAGCAGTACCGCTCCGGCGGGATCGACCCGACGATGCAGCTGGCCCTCGCGTCCGATCCGCAGGAGTTCCTCGACAGCGCCTCGTTCGCCGCGCAGACGGCCGGCCGGCAGGCTTCGGCCATCGAGGGCGTACGGGACGACCTGCGCGAGATCGAGCAGCTGCGCAGCGAGGCGGCCCGGCAGCTCGACGAACTGCGGGAGCACCAGGCGGTGTTGAAGCAGCGCAAGGCCGAGATCAACGGCAAGCTGGACAAGGCCCGCGAGCTGCTCGCCACGCTCTCCCCCGCACAGCAGGCCTCCTACGCCGACGGCGCATCCGGGGACCGCGCGTCGCGCGAGATGCCCCGCGGCTCGCTCAAGGCCCCCAACGCCCGTGCCGCACAAGCCGTTTCCTTCGCGTACGGCGCGCTGGGCAGCCCCTACGTGTGGGGCGCCTCGGGCCCGGGCGCCTTCGACTGCTCGGGGCTGACGCAGGCGGCGTACCGCTCGGCGGGCGTCTCCCTTCCCCGTACGACGTATACGCAGATCAATGCGGGCCAGCGGGTCTCGCGCTCCGAACTCGCCCCGGGCGACCTGGTGTTCTTCTACTCGGGCATCAGCCATGTGGGGCTTTACGTGGGGAACGGCCAGATGATCCACGCCCCGAATCCGTCGGCGCCGGTGCGCCTTGCGCCGGTGGACTCCATGCCGTTCGCGGGGGCTACGCGGGTGTCGTGAGACCGCGGGTGCGGGTCCGGTCGGGCCTGTTGGGGGCCGGCCGGGTCCGGCGGTGTCCATCGACCTCAGAACGCCTCCGGCCCGAAGCGGCCCCAGGCCACGAAGGCGGCGAGGGCGAAGTACGCGAGGTCGACGGCCACGAGCTTGAACTCCTTGCGCCGGAACCGCACGACGGCGGCCCCCGCCATCAGCACCATGATCCCGACAGCCGCGACGGGCACGAGCACGGGCGCGATACCGGTCACGGCGGGCAGGACAAGCCCGACCGCGGCAAGCACCTCGACGGCCCCGATACCTTTGACGCCCGCCTCACTGAAGTCCTCGGTCCAGTGGGCGCTGGGACCGAAGGCGTAGATCCGTTCCTTGGCGAGGACCACTTTGCCGGCGCCACCGAAGAGGTAGGCGGTGGCGAGCAGGGCGGTGACGATCCAGAGGGCGGTGTTCATGTTCTCTCCTGCGTTGGCGGGGCGCTGTCACGTACGGGACGAGAGAGCCCGGCCCGCTGTGACACGGCCGGCGGATCACGCCCCGCGGTCGGCCTCGCCCACGTGTGCCCGCATGATGTGATCAGCCATCGCCGCGACCAGGTCCGGCAGAACCCTGCGGGTCTCCTTCGGCACATACGCGGCGATGTCCGAGGCGAATTCGGGTGAGGCGGCGGAGAGTTCGAGCACCTCCATGCTCTGGCCCAGCAACTCGACCAGATCCTCGTGACAGTAGAGCGGGTGCTCGCTCTCCACGACGTCCTTGATCGCTTGCTCGTACGTCTCGAAGTCACCCGTCGAGAACGGCCATATCCCGCCGTAAAGCCGTGGGTACCGCGCCTTGGCCTCCCATCGTGCGAGGGGCACTTCGGCGTAGCCGGGCGGTGGCTCTCGCTCGGCGATACGCAGCAGGCCGGCGAGGTCGCTCATGAACGCCGGCACCGAAGCCTCGCCGGCAGCGGTCAGCCAGGTCTCCTTGGTACTGGGTGAGCAGGACGCGAAGATCTCCTCGTCGTAGGTCTCGGCGAAGTAGTCGAGCTGGAAGGCCGCGTGTTGCAGGCTCCAGGCCGGGCTGCGTCTGGGGTGGGCGTAGCCCGCGAGGCGCGCATAGCGCAGCACCTGCCACTCCAGAGGGTCCGCATCCGCCGACGAACGTGCCTCCGCGGCGAGAGCGGCGAGGTGGTGGACAGGCCCGGTGCTCAAGACGAAGTGGGCGAAGATCGGCATCGGTCCATCGTGTCAGCCGGCCCCTGACGGCCGGGCCCGGCCCTCCTCGAAGCTCCGCCGGAACAGCAACATCTGGCCCTCCTTCGTCCCCACGACTGCCGTACCTCGGTCGGTCACGCCGACCGAGACCCGAGCGAACGTGTGCCCGTTGTGCGTGGTGGAGCAGCGGGTGAACAGCCGGGTGGGCGGTGGATCGTATCCCCCGTCGCCCACACCCGGGTTGGAGGTGTCGCGCGCGGCCCAGGTGCCGTCCCACGTGTCGGTCGGCACCCTCCACAGGAGTGCGCCGTCGAACGACCAGTCCTCGCGCTCGATGACGCAGCTGGTATACGACTCCGGGCCCGGCCAGTTCTCGTCCTGATCGGTCTGCGGCGAGGACAGCACCAGTTCAAGGGCACGGTCATCCCGCCACCTCAGCCCGTCGACGCCCTGAGGAGGGGCAGCCGCGGATGGAGTCGGCCGCTTCCACCGTCACTGCTGTACGCGAGCCGGCTCTTCGCGCCGGCCACTTCCGGGAAGGGGGCGTCTTTGAGCACCGAGTGCAACGCGATACGGATCTCACTCACGCACGTCGCCGTTGCCACCATCCGCTGACGACGGCGGACCGTAGTCCGCTCGGAACCCGCCACCCCCCAGTTGCTCGGCCACCAGCGCCAGCCAGCCGCTCGGGCTGTACGGCTGGGGCGGATCCACCTCCATCCCCAGCTCCGCTACGGCGAGGGCGTAGTCGGATTCGTCGAGGTCGAGCGTGAGAAGTTCGCGCAGTTCGCCTGCCAGGCGGGCGACCACGTGCCGGTCGGTGGCGTCGGTGTAGTCGCGTACCGCCGCGTCATGGTCCGGGAACTCGTCCGGCATGTCCTGGGAGAACCAGCCGCCCAGGAACTGGCCGAGTTCGGGGAAGCGGGCGTGCCACTCCCAGTGGGTGCGGGGGACGGACGTCGGCGGGACCGAACCTGTTTCGATGCTCGCCTTGATGTGGTCGGCGATCGTGAACAGCCAGTCCTGGACGGCCGATTCGGGGAGACCCACGTCGGGGACGGGGTAGAACTCGCCGAGGCTCAGGCGCAGGCGGCCCGGCGGGTTGCGGGCGTATGCGCGGATCTGCTGCTCCGCGGTGGCCAGGGCCCAGGGGCGGGTGTGCCAGGTGTGGCGCAGGTACGCCTGCAGGGCCTCGCTCGGCTTGTCGGGCTCGTCGTCGGCGGGCATGCCGAGGTACGCGCTGATCACCTGGTCCAACTCGCCGTAGCGGCGGTCGAATTCGAGGGGCTTCATGGGCATGGGTCGCTCAGGCCTCTACAGGTAGATCGGGACGGTGGTGGCCACGACGAAGCCGTGCGGGCTGCTCGGCTCGCGCCTCAGCACGACACGGGCGGCGCGGACGTCCACGGGGTCGCGGCCGACCAGCATCATCGCCTGGAGCAGGACGCGGCCCACCGGCTCGTCACGGGAGGGCCACGCTGCCTCGATGGTGAGGCGGGGGCGGGTGCCCTGGGCGAGCCAGCGGTGGATTCGCTGTTCGTTACGGGTGACCACTTGCTGGGTGGCCCAGTGGGCGGTTTCACGGTCGGGGTAGGTGGCGGAACGATTCAGTGCAGGCATTCTCTCAACTCTCCCCGGAATTGGCGCGAAACTCATGAGGCGGAATGCGCAGCCCACATATGATCATTTACTGCTCGGCACAGCTCCCGAAGCACCTCATGTGTTACCCACGGAAGCGCTCGGCCGATATTGGCAGCGATAGCCTGAGGGCCAGGGAAGAGCACCAGGAGCAACTGGGCCTCGCCTGCAATCCCATGAAGTTCATCGTCACAGAAGGGATGCTCCGAAACGATGAAGGCCTGGATCGAATCGGAGAGCGATTCATATTCGCCGTCATAGATCCAGTTGGGACCGAAGCCAGAAAGCGCCGGAAAGCGCACCGATACTTCCCATTCGGCCATGGGGAGTTCTTCGAAGGAAGCGTCCGGCTCGTGCTCGAGCAGCCGGATCACACCGGCCAGGGTATGCAGGTATTCGGCTCCCGAGGTTTCCCCTCGCGCCTTGTCCAGACGTTCGCCGAACGTGCGGGGAACGGTGACGTCCGCCGCCTCCGTGAGGTCCGCCGTCTGATCGAGAAGCGCCGCGATGACTGGCACGGGGCACAGCCAACGCGAGGAACCGGTGGCGCGTGACGTACGGATCACACGCTTGAGCTCGGCGTCCAGGTCGAGCGAGCCACCGGACTCCTGCACCCGGAGGGCGGTCTCGAGGACACGTCTGGCAGGACCTTCGTTGAAGAGACTGCCGGTGTGCGAGATCACGTCGCGTTCAGCTCCATCGAAATGCTTGGAGGGGCTCAGGGGGACACGGGATACGAGGTGATCACCACGAAGGGCGGGTCCAGGCCCTTCCGGTATTGCAGGGCAACCTGCGTGGAACGCACGTCACTCGCGGTCGCCCCCATGCCGTGGGCATCATAGTCGGCTCGCTCGACGGTACGACCGGTGACATCACCGTGGGTGAGAGTCAACGGCGGCGAAATCTTTGATGAGTTGGGATCGAAGTTAGGATTGTTCCGTTCCCGTTGCTCCACGCGCTCAATCCATTTCTCGATGCGATCGGCGTTGTCGATGTCATCGAGTGTCGCTTGCGTCAAACGCTGAGCCGCGGGGAGATCTTTGTAGGCCGAAGCGGAGGGCGCATTCCCTTGGTCGCGCAGCCTCTGCGTAAGCTGGTCATCGGACAGGCCAATATGCTTGTCCACTCCGTGACTGTTCCCGATGCCTTCCTGGCTGGCGAGATCAAGCGGATAGAAGTGATCCTTGGGGTCCTCACCCGGCACCATGTACTGATGCTCGGGTTTGAATTCATTCAGCGCCCGCGCACCGAATGCCTCGGCACGCGCCTCTTCAGCGCGAAATGTCGGCGCACTCCGATGCGCCTCGTCCAGCGGCCCCATCAGCGCGTCCATCCGCGGCACCAACGCGTTGACCCGGATGTTGTATGCGGTGACGATCGCGTTCAGCCTGGCGGTGTCCAAGTTCAGCACGATGCCCGCACCGAGTTGGCCCGCGCCCTTGGCGACACCTTTGACCACGCCCTTGATGAGTCCCTTGACGTCGTCCATGCCGACGCCGTCCTTGAGATTCACCTCGACCTTGGGAATCGCGTCGCGAATGGCCTCCTCATAGACCTCCCACACCTCTCGGTTGATGTAGACGGCCGCTTCGGCGAACTCGTACAGGAGGTCGCTGACCTTCTGCGCCGTATCGAAGAGCACCGTCATCACGGGGTGGGTCGCGGTCTGCGAGGAGGCCGAGTCGTGCTTCCACTCGTAGCCCGCGGTGCTCTTGCCCCACGCCGTCGTGCCCCACAGCGAGCTGCAGAACTGTCGCATGGCGTCGTGCCATTCACTGTTGCTCTGCTGGGTGATGCTGCTGACGTTGCCGGTGAGTGCGCTCTCGGACATCGAGAGCGTCATCGTCATCGCCATCCACGCCTTGGACAGCGAGTTGAGGTAATGCTGCTGCGGATACGGATAGACCTCCGCCACCTTCCCCATACGGAAGGCGTGTTTGACGATCGGTCGGAGCACCTCGCGGACCGGCTCCGGCACCCATTCGAGCAGGGTGCGGATGACGTCGTCACCCCCGTCGTCGTCGCCCCATTTGAGGTTCGGCACGGAACCGTAGTTCGGCACGTTCTCGATGACCTGCGGCAACGGCTGCGTCACCGCTTTCGTCTTGCCTGAAGGGTCGTTGGCGGCTTCGGCTTTGGCGTAGTTGTTCGCCGTGGCGGTGAAGCCGACGGCGGCTCCACCGATGCTGACGACACTCCTCGCCCAGACCTCCAGGAACCGGTTGCCCACCTTGACGTAGGAAGTGGCGAACGCCTGGGGAGCCGTGCCGTAACCGCCGGCGTCCGGGTACTCCTTCAGCTTCTCGAGCAGATCCTTGGCGCCCTTGTCCATGGGCGTCTGCTGCAGCGCGACACCGCCGGAGACGCGAAACAGGTCCGACGGTTTGACGTCGATCGTGCCGTTCTGGCCGGGGCCCTGCGGGCCGCTCGGGTTGCCAGGCCCCGCCATCAGCCCGCGCCCCAGCCCCGGAGCACCGCTTGATGCGCCGCGGCGTAGTTGATGTGCCCCTTGGTCACGACCTCATGGAGCCACTTCTGGGCCGCACGCAGATCCGATGCCGACCGCTCCCATTTGTCGAGCTCGTCGATGAAGACCTCGCGCGCCTCGCCCTCCCAGGTCAGCACCACCTTCTCGGCGCGGCCGTGCAGCAGGTCGAGTTGCTCGTTGAGCTTTTTGAGGATGTCCTCAAGGTCGCCCGAAAGGCGTTGCAGCGTCGCGAAGTCGACTGTTATGTGCTCGTCGTCCGTCATGTCTCCCCGTTTCCCCCGCAGCGCCTAGAGATCCGACAGCCGGCTTTGCGGAGCGGCCGGCGGCTGAGTGTTGGGCGTCGACAGCTCGGCCGCCTCCGCCTTCACATCCGTCTCGGTCTGGATCTGGCGCAGGCGCTCCATGATGTCCAGGTCCCGTTCCGAGAACCCGTCGCGGCTCAGCCGTACGGCCTGCTCAAGTCGCTGGATGACCATCCGGATCCGTACGGCGTCCTCGGCCGCGCCTTTGTGCAGGTCCCGGTACGCCTTGGCCGCCGGCCCCCGCCAACCCGCCTCGATGCTGTCGACGATCGCATCCATCCGCTTGACCTGCTTGTCCAGGTACGTCTGCATGTCGTCGAGATCGTCGGCGAGCTTCGTCAGCCGGTCGCCGGATGCGCGCAGCCGGGGCTGTCCGCCTTCGCCGCTCATCGCGTCCCCCGTGGTCGTCCGCCGTCAATACCGGGCCCCCGTAGGCCACTTCAGTCACAGTAGCAACAGCGGCTGACAAGACGATCGGGCGATCGGAACGATGCCCGCTGTGTGTTCGATCACTGCCGCACACGCCGCCCCGGCCACCCGGTAGCGTCGAGGGCCGATCACACCCCCGACCCAGCAGCGGATGTCATGCCTCTCCCTCCCCCTCCCCCGCCTGGCCACATAGCCACCTGGCCCGACCGCGGCTCGCTGCTCGCCGACCGCTCACGTGCACTGCAGTCGCTGAGGGGCGGTGGACTTGGGCTCGGGCGGCTGGTGCTGTTGTGGCTCACGGGGCTGCTCGCGTTGTTCGGCTGGGTGATGTTGTGCATGCCGCTGCTGTGGCTGGGGTCGGGGGACGTGATGGGGTTCGTCCTCGGGCCGGTGTGCGCGCTGCTCGGGCTCGCCGCCCTCGTACCCGCGGTGATCATCGTGGTGCGTGGGGCGCGCAGCGACCGTCGCGTTCGCGAACTGACCGAGGCGTGGATCGAGTTGGACGAGGAGCGGCAGTCCGTGCGGGCGCTGCGCGCGCCCGGGCTCAGTCTTGCCTGGCTGCTGTTGTCGTTGGTGCCGTGCGTCGGCGGGCTGTGGATCTCGTTCGGCGGCACGCATGCGGCGAACGACCGCTACGAAGCGGTGCTCGCGCTGGGCGCCGGGACCCTGCTGTGGGTCACCGGGCTGCTCGGGATCGCCAAGGCCAACGGTCATCGTCAGTGGGTTCTCCGGACCCTGGAGAGCTCAACGCCCCTGGGGAACTCACGTACGAACTCGCCCGTTGACTGAACAACCGGAAAACGGACTACAGACGGGGGACCCACGTGGCACTGTTCGGCAACGCCCACACCATCGACCCGGGCAAGGCAGCCCAGGACTATGCCCGGCTGCTCGGGCAGGGTGAACAGATCTACGGGGCCTATCAGTTGATACGGGACGCCATCCTGCTCACGGACCGGCGCATGATCCTGATCGACAAGCAGGGGCTCACCGGCAAGAAGGTCGAGTACCACTCGCTGCCGTATCGCAGCATCACGCACTTCGCCGTGGAGACGGCGGGGCACTTCGACCTGGACGCCGAGCTGAAGATCTGGGTCTCGGGCAGTGCGACGCCGATCGAGAAGACCTTCACCAAGGGGGTCAACATCTACGAGGTGCAGGCGATTCTGACGCAGTTCGTGGCGCGGTAGGGCGCCCGCCTCGTAGGCGGGCCCGCAGCCGGCCGGCGCTGAGGACGAGGTACGCGACCATCACCACTCCGAGGACGAGGTTCAGCCAGTCGTAGGTCCCGTCCGCGAGAAGCGCGGCCCAGGCCGCGAACCCGGCGACCGATCCGGCCACCACAAGCAGCACCGACCCGGTGACGTGCAGCGCTCGCGCGGCCCTGGGCCGTCGGCCCCTGAGCAGTTCGGCACCCGCTTCAAGAGCGATCACTGCGGGGAGCGCCTGGTACGGCTCCGGGCGCCCCACCATGATCACGTCCACAAAGCCGATCAGAACCCCGATCGAGCCAACGGCCAAGGCCCCCTGGGCCATACGACGGTTCATGAGTCCTCGTGTCGGCGACGGCCTGCTCTTTGCTGCGCCGGAACTCAGGCGTCGGTACGCGGCGTCGTCCGAGCGTACGCGACGAAGACAGCTCAACGAGGCAGCCCCGGCTCGGCGGTGAGTACCACCGAAGGTCGAGCGCGACCCTGCAAGTTTTCAGGTGCTGCTTCAGAGCACAACCTGGCAGTGTGGCCGTTCCGGCCGGTGCCGCGCGGTGATCGAGCGGTTGCGTGGTGCGCGTGGAGCCGACCGGTGCGGGCCAGTCGGGGCCCGGCCAACGGAGGGGGAGTCGGATGCGTAGGCGTATAGCGACAGTACTGGGGGCGTCCACGGCCACGTTGATGCTGACGATGACGACCGCCACGGCGGACGACGTCATCCTCGACTACGGGAACCAGATCAAGTGGGCGCGGAGCTGCGGGTCGAACTACACGGGGTACGTCTACGACACATGGGCGTCGACCGGGAAGCGCGGCGACGGATGCGCCGGGCACGCCTGGCTCCGGGTGCTCGGAGACTCGTGGGGAGCCTGGCGCCACGACGACGGCCACATCATGCTCACCAGTCCGAACGGCAAGTTCCGCAAGGCCCAGCACAAGGGATGCGAGACCTGCACGGTCTACACGACCGAGGTCAAGTAGGAAGACAGGTAGGGCGCTGAGGGGTCACAGCCCGTAGAGGATCCGAGCGGACGGTGCCTGCCGCCGGCAGGCACCGTCGCGTGCTGCCGGGAGCGCGCTCAGACCCGCGGTGCGGGTCCGGTCGGCTCCCGACGGCTCAGACCAGCCGCCGCGCCGTCGCCCACCGCGTCAGCTCATGCCGGTTCGAGAGCTGCAACTTGCGCAGCACGGCGGAGACATGGGACTCCACCGTCTTCACCGAGATGAAGAGCTGCTTCGCGATCTCCTTGTAGGCGTAACCACGCGCGATCAGACGCAGCACCTCGCGCTCGCGCTGCGTGAGGCGGTCCAGGTCCTCGTCCACCGGCGGGGCGTCCGTGGAGGCGAAGGCGTCGAGGACGAAGCCGGCCAGGCGCGGCGAGAACACCGCGTCGCCGTCCTGGACGCGGAAGATGGAGTCGACGAGGTCGGTACCGGTGATCGTCTTGGTGACATAGCCGCGGGCGCCGCCGCGGATGACGCCGATGACGTCCTCGGCCGCGTCGGAGACCGAAAGGGCGAGGAAGCGGACCGGGTTCTCGGCCGCGGACATCAACGAGGCGCAGCGGCGCAGCACTTCGGCGCCGCCGCCGCCCGGCAGATGTACGTCGAGGAGGACGACTTCGGGGCGCGTGGCCGTGATGACCGTGACCGCCTGGTCGACGTCGGCCGCCTCGCCGACCACCTCGACGCCCGTCACCTCCGTACGGCCGATCTCGGCCTGCACGCCGGTGCGGAACATCCGGTGGTCGTCCACGAGGACGACGCGGACATGCCGAGCGCTGCCCTTGGTCTCGTCCGCGCCCAGGGTCTCCGGCTGCTCGTTCATGTCGCTCACGATTCCGCCCTCTCCATCTCCAACTCGACTTCCGTACCGCCGTCCGGCACCGCGCGCAGCCGCGCCGTACCGCCGTGGCGCTGCATCCGGCCGATGATCGATTCTCGTACGCCCATGCGGTCCTGCGGCACGGAGTCCAGATCGAAGCCCGGTCCGCGGTCGCGGACCGAAACGAAGACCGTGCGGCCCTCGACCTCCGCGTAGACCTGGACGGCCCCGCCCTCGCCACCGTACTTGGCGGCGTTCACCATTGCTTCCCGCGCGGCCTGCATCTGTGCGGTCAGTTTCTCGTCGAGCGGGCAGTCGCCCACGACGACGACCTCGAGCGGTACGCCGTGCTTGTCCTCGACCTCGGCCGCCGCCATCTTCACCGCTTCCGCGAAGGTCTCCGGCTCCTCGATCCGGCCGGTGCCCTCGGGCTTGTAGAGCCAGTTGCGCAGATCCCGTTCCTGAGCGCGGGCGAGGCGTCGTACCTCCGAGGAATTCTCCGCATTGCGCTGGATCAGAGTGAGCGTGTGCAGCACCGAGTCATGTACGTGGGCGGCGACTTCGGCCCGCTCCTGCGCACGGATGCGCATCAGGCGCTCCTGGGAGAGGTCCTGCGTCATCCGTACGAGATAGGGGCCGGCGAGCAGCGCGATGCCGACGAATACGGCGAGCGCCGCCTGCAGCACCGAGCCCAGCTCACGCGCCGAGTTCTGCAGTACGAAGATGGCGGTCACGCCCGTGCCGACCAGGACCACCCCGGCCAGGGTGCGGGCGATGTTCAGGGTGCGGCGCTTGCGGCCGACGGCCACCCAGCGGGCGCGGCGCGCGTTGTCCGCCTGCCGCCACACCAGGGCGACACCCGCCGCGACCAGGAGCGTCGGCCAGAGGTACGCGCGGGCCGGGCCGCCCATGTCGAGGGTGCCGACGAAGACCATCGCGATCACGAGCATCGCGATGAAGGCGATGAACTGCCCCTTGTCGATCTTCCGCACGACCAGCTTGCGCCGCCCGTCGGGACCGACCTCGGTGGTCACGGTGTGCTGGCGCTCGGTGGTCACGCCGCCGACGCCAAGGGGCACGAAGAACCAGAAGGCGGCGTACAGCAGCGCGCCCAGACCGTTGGCCGTGAAGAGGCCCACGAACATCAGCCGCACCCAGAAGACGGGCAGCCCGAGATGCCCGGCGAGTCCGCGCGCGACTCCTCCGAGCCAGCGGCCTTCGCCGCTGCGGTAGAGCTTGCGCAGCGGCTGCGGTTCCTGTGCGGGCGGTGCTGCGGCTGGCATGTGTTCGATCCTCACACGAGGGCGGGGGCCCCGGCATCAGGGTTCGGCCCCTAGACGTCCCTGATCTGCGCGGGCACGGCCCCCTCGCCTCTGCCTCCCCCTGAGCCGGCCGCGCAGTCCGGCCATGACGGCCCGTAGAGTCCGGCCATGATCAGAACGGGTGCACGGGACGATGCCGAACCGATCGCCGCACTGCATGCGGAGAGCTGGCGCACGGCATACGCGGGGATCATGCCGGACGACTTCCTGAACGGCCCCTTGGACGAGGACCGGCTCGCGCTCTGGCGCGGCCGGCTGTCCGGGCCCGAACCCGGTGCCGCTCTGTTCGTGGCCGAGGAGGACGGGGTGATCACCGGCTTCGTTTATCTCCTCCCCCGCCCCGACGGCCGCCTCCTCCTGGACAACCTGCACGCCCGGCCGGGCCGCACCGGAACCGGAATCGGCAGCCGGCTCCTTCGGCACGCCTTCGCGTGGGCCGCCGCCGAGCACCCCGCGCGGGCCCTTTACCTCGAGGTGCTGCGCGCCAACACCCGCGCCGTCTCCTTCTACGAGCGCCACGGCGCCGTCCGTACCGGCGCACGCGTCTGCGTCTTCGAGCAGGGCTTCGAACTGCCCGAGTTCGAGTACAGCTGGCCGGCCGCCTGAGGCACGGGACCGCGCGTACGCCGGCCCCCGCACCCCACCCCGTACGGACAATCTCAGGGTCCGACCAGGGTCGTCCCGCCTGCCGCCGGCGGCCCCGAGCCCCCACCATGGAACCCATGACGGATCAGCACGACACCCGGACCGCGGAGCCGGCCGACGCCGTGCCGGGCGCCGGGAGGACCGGCACCGGGACGGTCGGCGCCGAGGCGCCCGCGGCCGAAGCGCAGCCACGGCTGCGCCGCGACCGGGAGCACAAGGTGCTCGGCGGCGTCTGCGCGGGCCTCGGCCGGCACTGCGACATGGACCCGGTGATCTTCCGTATCGTCCTGGCGCTGCTCGGCGCCGTGGGCGGTATCGGCCTGATCTTCTACGGGTTCGCCTGGCTGCTCATCCCTGCCGACGGCGAGGACGAGAACGAGGCCCGCCGGATGCTGACCGGCCGCGTCGACGGGCCGGCCCTGACCGCGCTGCTCTTCGCCCTGGTCGGCTCCGGCGTGATGCTGTCGATGGTGAACAACGCGGGCGTGCTGACCTTCGCCTCCGTACTCGCCGTCCTGCTCGCGGGCGCCGGCTACTGGTCGAAGGAGCGCCGCAAGGACACCCCCTCGCCCGACCCGGTGGCCGCGCAGGCCGCCGCCGACGCACCCCCCGAGACCCAGGCGCCGCCGGTCACCCGGGGCCCGTCGTGGTGGCGGGACCCGATCGTGAAGGACGGCACGCACGAAGGCGGTACGGGGTATCTGTGGGGGCCCGCCGAACTCTCCGGCGTGGAGCTCCCCGCCAAGGACCCCGCCGGCCGGAGCGCCCAGGTACTCGCCCCGCGCCGCGGACCGCGCTGGATCGGTGGCTGGATCTTCCTGCTCGCGCTGGCGGCCGGCATCACCGGCACCGCGGTCGCCCTCAACGAAATGGGTGCCAATCCGCCCCTCGGCACCGCCCTGACGGCGGGCCTTGCCTGCGCCCTCGCGGTGCTCGCGCTCGGGATCGCGGTCAGCTCCTTCTTCGGGCGCACGGGAGCGGGCTCGGTGCTGCTCGCGCTGATCATCGCCGGACTGCTCGCGGGGGCCTCGGCGCTCCCGAAGGAGATCACCACCAACTGGGTCCGTACGCAGTGGCAGCCCACCGCGGCCGCCGACGTGCGGCCGGCGTACGACATCGGCTCGGGCGAGGGCACGCTCGACCTCAGCAAGCTCGATCTGAAGAAGGACCAGACGGTCACCACCAGCTCCAAGATCGGCGCGGGCCGGATCAAGGTGATCGTCCCCTACGACGCGACGGTGAAGGCGGACGTACAGGTGGGCGTGGGCGACATCCAACTGCCCGAAGGCCATGCGCGGGGCGACATCGACGTCTCCCCCGACCAGAGGCGCTCGATCGTCCTGCGCCCGCCGGGCGACGCGAAGGACGGCGGCGGCACGATCGACCTCACGCTCGATGTGGCGCTCGGCCAGGCGGAGGTGACCCGTGCAGCGAAGTGACGAACGGCGCCGGTGGCTGCACCCGTTCCAGCCGGGCCGCCTGGTCTCGGGCCTCACGATGGGCGGGGTGGCCCTCGCCTACGGCGGGGATGCGGCCGGCTGGTGGGACGCGGAGTGGTTCGTGGTGATCCCGATCGTGGTGCTCGGCCTGTTCCTGGCCTCGGTCACCGGGATCATCGCCTATGCCGTACGCAGACGGCGCGGCGCCCGCGGGATCGCGCCCGCGGACGACCGCACCGCACAGGGAACCGCTAGCGGCTGAGGAACGGGCCCAGTACCGCGGCCAGTTCGGCCGGTGCGTCCAGCGCGACGAGGTGGGCGGCCGTGGGGAACTCGACCAGGGAGGCTCCCGGGATCTCGGCCGCGTACTTCCGGGCGATGTCCTGGAAGTCGCCGACATCGAGCTTGCCGACGCCCACCAGCGTGGGCACGGCGATGGCGGAGAGTTCGCCGCCGACCGGATCCTGTGACTGCTCGCCCACCGCGTCCTGGTGCTCGAGCGAGGTCCGCAGCGGGCCGCGCAGCTGATCCGCGAGGCCTTCGGCGACATCCGCCCAGCCGCGCGCCGGTCCGCGCACCCACATGTCCAGGTTCACCTCGACCGCCGCGTCCAGATCGCCCGCCTCCAGGGCCGCGGTCTCGGCCTCGTCGTACGCGATCATCTCGGCGCCCCATCCGTACCCGCGCCACGGCGCGGACAGCACGGCGAGGGAGTGCACCCGGTCCGGGTGGGCGAGGACGAAGTCCAGGGCGACGCGGCCGCCCCAGGAGGCGCCCACGAGGCGGACCTTGTCATGGCCGAGGTGATCGAGGAGCCGGCGCAGATCGTCGGTCTCGCGGAACGACCCACTCGGCGGCGGGGACTGACCGAAACCCCTCAGGTCGTAGCGGATGACGGTGTGCCGCTCGGCGAGCGCGGGCACGACGGCGTCCCACATCCGGTGGTCGGCGATGCCGGCGTGCACGAGGACGACCGGGGTTCCGGTGCCCGCCACGTCGTAGGAGAGAGGGCCGAGTTCGTCGGCGAGTATGTGCATCCGAGGATGCTGACAGGCCCGCCGTCCGGAGGCCAACCCTCCACATCCCACCGGCCGGCGGACACCCGCTACATACCGCGCCGCCGCTGCCTCAGCCAGGCATCCACCGACCAGTACGAGGCCCCCGCCAGGATCAGCGGCAGCCAGGCCATCAGATACGGAAGATCGTTGCCCATGTAGTAGGGCGTGGCCGACCAGCTCATCGTGAACCACAGGCTGAGCGAGAGCAGCGCGCCGCCGAGCGCGGCGATCCTCGCGAACAGGCCGATCAACGTGCCGATGCCCACGGCCAGTTCACCGAACGCGATGGCATAGCCGAAGCCGACGGGCGAGTTGGCCGCAAGGTCCAGCATCTTGGGGATCGCCACGTCGCCGCTCTGCTGCAGGAAGCGGATCTGGTCGCCGATCGACTCGTTGCCCGCATCCTTCAGGAAGGTCGAGCTGGTGAGCTTGTCGAGGCCCGCGTAGACGAACGTGACACCCAGGAAGATCCGCAGCGGCAGCAGGGCGTAGCGCGAGGCGGTGTCGCGCCAGTCCCCCCGGCCACCGCCCGGGTCGGTGTACGTCCCGGTCCGCATGGTGTGCGCCATCACTGCCGCCTCTCAGTTGACCACTCAACGAAATGCCGTCACCAGACCATACGTACGACAACGGTGAGCGGCTCACCAGTGGGCGGGGCGCTTTGACGGTCCGACCGAGACCTGGCCGGATCGAAACCGAGGGTCAGTCGGTCACGTCGATGACGCAGCGGTTCGTCTCGGCCCCCGCCGCCGTGACCACCTGCACCTCGACCCGCCCCGGCTCCACATCGGCCGGTACGGGCACGGTGAGCACCGCATCGGTCGGGTTGGTGAAGCCGCCGGGCACCGGGACCAGCGGGACATGGACGTGCACGGGCCCGATCCGCACCACCATCCGGGCGAGCCGGTCGGGGCTCTGCGCGCCGGGCGGCACGAAGCCGGCGCCGCGGATCTCGATGTCGTCCCCGGTGCGGATCGGGGCGTCGAGGTCGCCGGCCTCCCGGGCCCGTACCACCGAATGGATCACCGGTCGGCCGCCCTCGGCGTACTTCCCGGCGAGATACGTGGCGGCCGAGACGAGCACGAGCAGGGCGAGGCCCCAGGGCAGCTCGGGCAGCCGGCCCGGGTCGCGGGCGAGGCTGACGGCGGCGAAGAGCAGGGCGGCCGCGTTGATCACCGCGTACTGGGCGTCGGCGAAGCTCCCGCGCCCGGCGTCGTCGGTGACGAGATCACCGGCGCGCGGCCGGTCGGCCCGCACCTTCTGCAGCTCCTGCCCGGCGACGCGCACCGCGACCGTGCGACGGACGGCGACGGCGACCAGGCAGATGACGCCGAACACGGTCAACAGGGCCGCGCTGCGGCCCAGTTCGAGCCCGGCGAGCAGGTCGTCGCGGGTGCGGGGCGTGGCGGCGAAGGCGAGTTCCCAGCCGAGGAAGAGCACGGAGTACGCCGCGAGCAGCACCCACGCGCCGGCCACACCGCGGGAGGTGGAGAGCCGGTTGTCCTCGCCGATCACAGGGGCGAGGACGCCGCCGCGGGCCCGGTGTCGATGGGCGACGCCGGTGAGCAGCGCGCCGACGACCAGTGCGGTGAGCATGCCCGCCGTACGCGCGGACGTCCAGCCGGCGCCGATGGCGGTGAGGGCCTGGATCAGGAGCAGTGCTCCGGCCAGCACCCAGATCGTGAACAGCGTGCGCCGGCACAGGAGTTGGAGCCACGCCGCGCCCTCCTCACGACTGCGCTCGGCGACCGTCACCGCGGACTGGGTCAGCTCGTCCGAGACCCACTGCCGGGACGCGCCCGCCGAGTACGCCACCGCGGCAGGGAGCCCGTGGCCCGCCGCGAGCCCGTCGCGTTTCGCGGAGAACTCCGCGACCGCCCGCCGATGCCCCTCGCGCGCACCGTGCGGACAGTCACCGCAGGTGCACCCGCCCCCATGCGCTTCCTGTCGCGCCACTTGCACGGCCACCCGCGAACTCCGTCCCTGAATCCTGCCGAGTCGTTCAATTCCCTTGTAATTCCTGGGAATTGTGCCTTACGTGACGGATGAGGTACTCAACGGGCAGGTCAGACAGGGTGATGGACCGACGTGCGGGTTGACATTTCACGCCAGGAGATCCGGCTCACTGCGGCTGATGTCCTGCCACGAGGGCTGGTAGTTGATCCAGGCGGCAAGGTCCGTACCGAGCTGGTCGCGGGTGGCGATCGCGTGCTTGTGGTCGATCAGATACGTGCGTCCCGCGGCGCGCGCCGCCAGCTGGACCTGGCTGCAGCGGTCCATGGAGATGAACCACCACGCGGCCGCGTCCACCGTGTCGCCGACGGTCAGGAGCCCGTGGTTGCGCAGCACCATCGCCTTGCGCGGGCCGAGCGCGGTGGCGATACGGCGCCCTTCGTCGGCGTCGACGGAGACGCCGGTGTAGTCGTCGTAGAGGGCGTGGTCCTCGTAGAAGGCGCAGCTCTCCTGGGTGATCGGGTCGATGTGCTCGCCGAGTGCGGCGAGCGCCCTGCCGTGCACCGAGTGGCAGTGCACCACCGCGACCACGTCGGGGCGCTTGGCGTGCACCGCCGCGTGCACGGTGAACGCGGCCTGGTTCACGTGATAGCGGCCCTCGACCACCTGGCCGGCCCCGTTCACCAGGATCAGATCGCCGACGGTGATGTGCCGGAACGGCATCCCGAAGGGATTGACCCAGTAGCAGTCGGTGAACTCCGGGTCCCGCGCGGTGATATGGCCGGAGACCCCGTCCTCGAATCCGTACCGCCCGAAGAGCCGGAGCGCCCCCGCGAGCCGTTCCTTGCGGTGCCGCCGCTCGTCGTCGAGGCTCTGGTGCGCCGGGGGCAGCGCGAACTGGAGGTTCTGCGCGGGTATCGGAGTCGGAGCGGTCATGATCCCTCCCAGGCCAAGGCGTGATGGCCGGAAGGTACCTGCGGTAACGGCAGGAGACCAGGCTCAGAGCTCGTCGATCGAGCTGAGGTCGATGTCGATGTCGAAGGGGGTGGAGAGCTTGAGCCGGTCGCGGTGCACTCCGGTCCGTGCGTACGCCGTCGTCCCCTCCGCGAGTTCGAAGGCCTCGACCACGGGACGGCCGTCCTCGCTCTCCACCCGCCAAAAGTGCGGGATTCCCGCGTTGGCGTACTTGTGCGGCTTGGTGTCCCGATCTCTGGCAGCGGACTCTGGCGAGACGACCTCGACGGCCAGGAGGACGTCCACCGCCTTGTAGAACGTCTGATCCGTGTCAGCCTCTGCGGCGGCCGAGACGACGGAGATGTCGGGCTCGGGGCCGTTGCGCTTGTCGATCACGATCGTCATCTCTCGACGGACCTTGAACTCGGCTGGCACAAAGCGCCGAAGCCCGTTCTCAAGCAAAGTGATCACCAGCCCGTGAAAGGCTCGCTGCGGACTCACGAAGACCAGGCTCCCGTCGAGCAGTTGGGTATGCGGCGGGAGGTCGGGCAGGCTGAACAGGTGGTCCACGGTCCACCCGCCATCCGGCGGTACCGGCCACATGCGCCCAGTCGTCCGCGCTGGATCGGCCTTCGTCACGGACTCGGACAGCGGTTCGGCAGTCATTGTTCCTCCCATGAAGGGATTCTGTTCCGTAAAGCCAGCGTACCCAGCGGATACGACAGTGCCGCCGCCCAGACGAATGAGCGACGGCAATGGCGTTGTCCCGTTACGTGAGGTGCCCCCGGAGGGTCACTCCCACTCGATCGTGCCCGGCGGCTTCGACGTCACGTCGAGGACGACGCGGTTCACGTCGGCGACCTCGTTGGTGATGCGGGTGGAGATCTTCGCGAGCACGTCGTACGGCATCCGCGTCCAGTCCGCCGTCATCGCGTCCTCGGACGAGACCGGGCGCAGGACGATCGGGTGGCCGTACGTGCGGCCGTCGCCCTGGACGCCGACGCTGCGGACGTCCGCGAGCAGCACGACCGGGCACTGCCAGATCTCGGTGTCGAGGCCGGCCGCGGTGAGCTCCTCGCGGGCGATCGCGTCGGCCTCGCGCAGGAGGTCGAGGCGGTCCTTGGTGACCTCGCCGACGATACGGATACCGAGGCCGGGGCCCGGGAACGGCTGGCGCTGGACGATCTCGGCCGGCAGACCGAGCTCCTGGCCGACCATGCGGACCTCGTCCTTGAACAGCTGGCGCAGCGGCTCGACGAGCTCGAACTCGATGTCGTCGGGCAGCCCGCCGACATTGTGGTGCGACTTGATGTTCGCGGTGCCGGTGCCGCCGCCGGATTCGACGACGTCCGGGTAGAGGGTGCCCTGCACGAGGAACGCGACCTCGGGGCCGTCCTCCTGGAGGATCTCCAGCTGCGCCTGCTCGAAGACGCGGATGAACTCGCGCCCGATGATCTTCCGCTTCTCCTCGGGGTCGCTGACCCCGGCGAGCGCGTTGAGGAAGCGCTCCTCCGCGTCCACGACCTTCAGGTTCGCACCCGTCGCGGCCACGAAGTCCTTCTCGACCTGCTCGGTCTCGCCCTTGCGCATCAGACCGTGGTCGACGTACACGCAGGTCAGCTGGGAGCCGATGGCCTTCTGGACGAGGGCCGCGGCCACCGCCGAGTCGACGCCGCCGGACAGACCGCAGATGGCGCGCTTGTCGCCGACCTGCGCGCGGATCGCGGCGACCTGCTCCTCGATGACATTGCCCGTGGTCCAGGTCGGCTTGATGCCCGCGCCCCGGTACAGGAAGTGCTCGAGCACCTGCTGGCCGTACGTGGAGTGCATGACCTCGGGGTGGTGCTGCACTCCGTACAGCTTCTTCTCGTCGTTCTCGAACGCGGCCACCGGGACCAGGTCCGTGGACGCCGTGACGCTGAAGCCCTCGGGGGCGGCGCTGCACGCGTCGCCGTGCGACATCCACACCGGCTGCTCGGCCGGGGTGCCCTCGAAGAGGGTCGAGCTCACCTTGGAGACGTGCAGCTCGGTGCGGCCGTACTCGCGCGCACCGTTGTTGTCGACGGTGCCGCCGAGCGTGGCGGCCATCAGCTGGAAGCCGTAGCACATGCCGAAGACCGGGACCCCGGCCTCGAACAGCGCGCGGTCCAGGCGCGGGGCGCCCTCCGCGTACACCGACGAGGGGCCGCCGGACAGGATGATCGCGGCCGGGTTCTTGGCGAGGATCTCGGCGACCGGCATGGTGCTCGGGACGATCTCGCTGTAGACCCGCGCCTCACGCACGCGACGGGCGATGAGCTGGGCGTACTGCGCGCCGAAGTCGACGACGAGAACGGTGTCGGGGGCGGCGGCGGGGGAACCTGGCACTGTGTGTCGGCCTTCCGGCGGGAGTGGGCGAGGGCCCATGGGACTGACGAGGCACATGCGGCTGATGGGCCAAAGGGCTGTGCGCTCTTTTGTCGATTCTAACGGGGGTACGGGGGTGACTTTTCGTCTCAGCATCCGAACCGTGTGACGCTCACCATGCGGGCGGGGCGGAGATCCGGATTGACGGGCCGGGGACGGG
>NZ_JAAKZW010000500.1 GCF_011044995.1 Streptomyces mesophilus
CGCGAGGATGCCGACGATGATCGCGACGGGCCACAGACAGAAGAGGACGGTGGCGCACCCCCTCCGTGAGGAACTACCGCTGCGCCTCGGCATGAATGCGGGAGCCGAAGTCGTACGGATCGTCGTCGTAGGGGTCGTTGTTGTTGACCACGAAGATGATCAGGAAGAGCACCGCGACCGCCGTCCCCACGCAGCCGCAGATGAGCCCGGCCAGCGCCTGACCGCCGTTGTTCGCCTCGCCCTTGCGGGCCTTTCCGCGGCCGATCGCGCCGAAGATGATCGCGAGGATGCCGACGATGATCGCGACGGGCCACAGACAGAAGAGGACGGTGGCGATGATCCCGAGCACCAGGGACGCGGTGCCCATGCCATTGCTCGCGGGCAGCGGCATATGGGGCCAGCCGTAGCCGGGTTGGCCTCCATAGGGCCCCGGCCCGTAGTACGGCGCGCCCTGCTGGGGACCGTAACCGGGGTAGCCGTAGCCCGGGCCGGGGCCCTCGGGCCCGATCGGCGGGGGCGGGACGGCGCCCTCCGGGCTGCCCGCTGCGTACGGGAC
>NZ_JAAKZW010000073.1 GCF_011044995.1 Streptomyces mesophilus
GGAAACCGCAGGCCACGGGGTGGGGCTGGCACCCGGGGTGTCCGGGGGGCCTCTCCAGTGCGCCGGCCCCTCGCCGCGGACGAAGCTGAACTGGCCCGCTACGTAAGCCAGTTGGAGGATTCCATGTCCGCTCGACCTACCGCCTTCGCTCGCCGAACCCGCCGCATCGCCGCCCTGCGGGCCGGTGCGGCCGCGGTCTGCTGCGGTCTGCTCCTGGGCTCCGCGGGCGTCTCGGTCGCGGCCGTCCAGGCGCCCGCCACGGCACACGAGCGGGACGCTCCGTCGTACGGGCGCGGCAGCTTGGTGTCCGCCGAGAAGCTGTACACGCTCGCCTCGCCGGCGGCCGTCTCCACCGAGCTGCGCCGGGCCGGTTTCGAGACGAGCACCGTACGGCACGGCGTGACCGCCTACCGGCTCGTCTACCGGACCGTCGACGCACAGGGCCGGCCCACCACCGCGAGCGGGCTGCTCGCGCTGCCCCGCAGCGGTGAGCGACGCCTTGGAACCGTCTCCTTCGCGCACGGCACCGGCAGCCACAAGGACGACTCGCCCTCCATGAGCCGGGCCGAGTTCGTCTCCGCCCCGGTGATCGCCCACGCCTCCGCGGGCGCGGCCGCGGTGGGGCCCGACTATGTGGGGATGGGCAAGGGCCCCGGCCCGCACCCTTGGATGGACATCCCGTCCGAGACCACCGCCTCCCTGGACATGCTCCGGGCCGCCCGCGCCTTCGCGCCGCACACCGGCCGGACCCTTCAGCGCCCGGTGCAGGTCACCGGCTTCTCGCAGGGCGCCTCGGCGGCCCTCGCGCTCGGCCGCGCGCTCCAGGACGGCGCGGACCCGTACTTCCGCCTTGCCGCACTGGCACCGATCAGCGGTGCGTACGACTTCGGCGGTACGGAGCTGCCGGCGCTGCTCGAAGGCCGCGTGGAGGCCAAGTCCGGTGCGGTGTACGCGGCGTACACGCTGGTGGCCTTCAACCGGCTGCACCCCGTCTACGACGATCCCGCCGAGGTCTTCCGGGCCCCGTACGACCGCACGGTGGAGGCGCTCTTCGACGGCGCGCACACCGGCGAGCAGCTGATGCGCGGTACGCCCGGCACCGTGGACGAGCTGCTGACCGCGCACGGACGGGACCTGCTGGCCCACCCGACGGGCGGCCTCGCGGAGGCGTTGCGCGGGACGGACGGCGTCTGCCGCGACTGGGCGCCGCGCACACCGACGCGGCTGTACATGGCCTCCGGTGACGAGCAGGCCGTCACGGAGAACACCGACCGGTGCCAGGAGTGGCTGCGCGAGGCGGGCGCGGATGTGCCGGTCGTCGATCTGGGGGCCGTGGACTACGCGGGCTCCCGCCATCTGGGGTCGAACACGGCGGGCACCACGGCGGTGGTGCGGTGGTTCGAGCACCTGCGGCGGTCATGAAACAGGTGAGCCCGGCACGACACACGTCGTACCGGGCTCACTCAGGACCCGATCGGCTAAGGGTTCGTCTCGATCGTGACCGTGCGCTCGGCCTCGGTCTTGCCGCGCAGGGCCGTGCCGACCGCGACGACGACGTCCTTCTCGTTGAGGGCCGTCTTCTTGCCGTTGCCCCGCGTGATCATGACGCCGTCGAACGTCGCGCCGTAGAGCTCCTTGAGCGCGGCCTCGTCGTACTTCTCGGTGAGCTGGCCGTCGGCCGTCGGCACCACCCGTACGAACTTGTAGATCGACTTCTCGGGCGAGAACTGGATGAACTGACCGCTGTCGACCCGGACCGTGATGATCCCGGACATCGCCGGATTCGCGAACTCCTTCATCATCCGGTCGACTTCCTCCTTGGACACCTTGGGGGCGGCCGTGGAGACCGGCAGTTCGACGGCGGTGCGCTCACCGGTCTCGACCTGCTCGCGGTACGCCGCCTCTATGGCCGCGACCGAACCCTGCGGGTTGATCCGCTTGCCTTCCTTGCCGTACACGGGCGTCGCCTTGCCCGGCGAGAAGGTGATGCCGCCGTCACCGGAGGAGGTGGAGCCCGAGATGCGCTCCAGGGCGTCGGTGAGCTTCTCCTCGTCGACCGGCATCTCGGGCTCGACGACCCGCTCGCCGCCGAAGAGCGAGCCGATCACCGAGACCGGGTTGTAGTCGCTGCCGGCCGCCGCGCGCACGGTGGCCTGGGTGTCGAGGGAGAGACCCGCCTGCTCCGGTTCGAGCTCGGCCTTCTTGCCGGACACGGTCAGCTCGAGCGGCTGCGTGGTGCGCTCGCCGAGCGCCGCGTCCAGCTTCTTGACCGCTTCGTCGCGGGTGCCGCCGCCGATGTCCACGCCGAGCACGGTGGTGCCCTTGGGCACGTCGGAGTGGTTCATCAGGAGGCCGGCGCCGTAGGCGATGCCGAACAGGCCGATGACGCCGCCCGCGGCGAGGACCAGCTTGTTGCGGCCCTTCTTCGCGGGACGCGGGCTGCTCGCGGCCGGCGGCGGAGTCTGCGCCGGCGGGGCGCCCTCACCGGGCGGCGGAACCTGCGGTGCGAACGGGCCCGCCGGCGTGCCCTGCCCGGGCGGCACCACAGGGATGCCGCTCGTCAGGGTGTCACCGGAGACCTGTCCCGGCGCCGGGATCGGCGCGGGCGCGGGGGCCGGCTTCTGCGGAGTGAGGACGGCGGTGTCGTCGCTCATCCGCGGCGGCTCGGGCGCGGGTGCCTGCGGGGCGGGAGCGCCCTGCTGGCGGAAGGCCGGCGGCGGCGGCGCACCCGCACCGGTCACGGGACCGGTGGTGGGGCCGGACGGGCCCGAGGGGTTACGGGGCGGTCCTGCGGGCGCACCGGAGGGGCCCCCGGGCGTACCGGAGCGGCCGGCAGGAGCACCGGGCGGAACCATCGGGCCCTGTCCGTTGGGACCGCCGAGCGTGCTGCCGGGAGGGCCGCCCACGGGACGGTTCCCCGGGCCGCCCGCCGCGGCGCCGGGCCGCGGCCCGGCGGGTGAACCGGCAGGCGTGGCACGGCCGGTGTCCCCGCCGAGGTCGCTCAGACCGCTCTTGGGAGGCGGGCCCTGCTGTGCCGCCTCGGGCCCGGAGCCGTTGCGATACGGAAGGTCGCCGCGCGGCGTGGGACCCGAAGCCTGGCCGCCCGTGGTGGCCGGGCCACCCGTGGCGCCCTTGCCGCCGGCCGACGGCTTGCGCGGGGCGAACCAGTCGCTGGTCTTCTCGTCGGTCCTGTCGGGACCCGACGGCTCCGGCTCGGGGGCCGGCTCGGGCGCGGGCGCCGCCTCGGCTCTGGGTACGCCGGGGATGTCCTGGGTGGACGAGGAACCGGCGCCCTCACCCATCGGCTTGCGCACCACGACCGGCGGGATGGGCCGCGACCCGGGGATGTTGATCCGGATCCGGGTGGTCAGCGTGGTCTGTGTCTCGGGCTCGTCCGCCGGCGGCTCGACCGGTTCCATACGGTCCGCGTCGAGGTTCGCGTCCGGTCCGCCCGACGGAGTTCCGTACGGGGGCGTGCCCGAGGGGTAGGCGGCACCTCCGCGACCCTGGGGCCCGGAGGACGGACTGTCTGTTTCACGGCTCAAGGCAGGTTCTCCCGATCGGCTTCACCGCCCGGCCTTCGTAGCGCGGAACCTCGGTGCCCGAGATTCCCGGAGCCTCGGTTTGTCGAGGCCCGTTCTGCAAACGACCGTGTGTGGACGGCCCGGCGGCGCGCACCACCATACTGGCCGCGCCCGGCGCGCATCCGGTGACCGTCGCCAAACAGGGACGGGCCGGACTTCTCAAGTGGTGCGTCACTTGGCAAGTCGGGCAGCGAGGCCGCCTGGTTGCGAAGGGGCGCCGAGCGTGGCAGACATCACAGCAACTGCCATACCACCGAGGAGATAGAGGTACGAGCTCGCTCCTGTGCCGAAGACGAAATCGCCCTCCGGCCGTGTGGTGGTGAGGAACAGCACGGTCAGCACCCAGCCGGCGCCGGGCGCGAAGGCACCGGACCGTGCGCCGAGCGCCCGCGCACCGCCGTAGAAGACTCCGGCCGCACCGAGCAGCGCGAGCAGCAACCCGGCCGGGAACCACGCGGATTGGAGCAGTGCGCCCGCGACGCCGACGAGTGCGCCGAGGACGACGAGCAGCACATGGACCAGGACGCGCACGCCGGTGGGCATGCTCGTCACCGGCTCGGCGGCGGGCTCCTTGGGCTTGGGTCCGCCGCTCGCGCGGGACGGCTTCGGGGCGCTCATGCGTTCTCCTCGGGCAGTGCGGACTCCTCGGCGGGTGCTGACGACGGCAGGCCGGCGAACAGGTCGTCCTCCAGCTGCCCCGCGGCCGCGCCTGGCTCCCCTCGTACCAACTCGTAGTACTCGTCGGCGAAGAGCGGCTGCGCCAGGTTGTTGGAGAGCGCGAACCACGGCTCGAGGACCGCGACCTGGGTGGCGTGGGCGCGCATCGCGGCGGCTTTGGCGGCGCCGTACGGGCCCGCCTCGATCTTGGTGGTGACGGCCGCGTCGTCCACCACACCCGGCACGTCGGCGATGACCGCGGCCTCGGCCCAGGGCAGATGACCGAGCGCGCCGCGCAGGACCTCGAAGCGTTCCTCGGCCACCGAGCGCGGTACGCGGTTGTAGTAGACCTTGGCGATCCTGTGCGCGGCGCCGAGGTCGCGGCGGAAGGCCGGCTCGGCCGCGAGGTCCGCGGCGCGCAGGGCCACGCGGTGGGCCTGGATGTGGTCGGGGTGACCGTAGCCGCCGTTCTCGTCGTAGGTGACGAGCACCTGCGGGCGCACCTCGCGGATCACCGCGACGAGATCGGCCGCGGCCTCGTCGAGGTCGACCCCCCAGAAACCGCTCCGGTTGGTGGCCAGGCCCATCATCCCGGAGTCCCGGTAGCGGCCCGGGCCGCCGAGGAAGCGGTGGTCGGTGACGCCGAGTTCCTTCATGGCCTGGGCGAGTTCACCGATGCGGTGGGCGCCGAGGGTGTTCTCACGGTCGGGAGCGAGATGGGCGAGATCGGACGGAATGACCTCGCCCTCCTCGCCGAGCGTGCAGGTCACGAGGGTGACCCCGGCGCCCTCGGCCGCGTACCTGGCCATGGTGGTGCCGTTGTTGATCGACTCGTCGTCGGGGTGCGCGTGCACGAGAAGGAGACGACGGGCGGGCTGTTCGGTCATGGGGCAAGCGTACGAGGCGCCCCGCCCGGCAGCGGAGCTCAGAAGCGGATGTCGCTGAGCATCGATGCGATGTTCGTCGTCACGTCGCTGATGGTGGGGGCGACGGAGGAGCTGGCCAGGTAGAAGCCGAGCAGCACGCAGACGATCGCGTGCATCGCGTTGAGACCGGACTTCTTGATGAAGATGACGACGAGGATCGCAAACAGCACCACCGCCGAGATCGAGAGTGCCACGCGGTCTGCCTCCATACATCAAGTTCTGTGACCCATAAGGAAGTACGGGCCCGCCAGGTTCCTACCACCCAGCGCTACGGATCATAACTTTCCGTACGAACGCATGGATGGTGCATGGCAGCACATGGGGGCGCACGCATTTCGGCCAAGCGGTCCATGGAGGTCCCGCACAGGTCCGATTCCCAGGGAGGCGTACTGGCGCCCGGATCAGTAGCCTCGGGGGATGACGACCGGACAGCAGTCTTTCCCCCGCCGGCATGCGCGCACACAGCGGTTCTCCCTCGGTACCCCGCGCGCGTTCACCGTGTCACCCGATGGAGAGCGCGTGACCTTCCTGCGGTCACGTTCGGGTACGGATCGGGCGAACCTGCTGTGGGTGCTTGACATCGAGGACGGTACGGAGCGGATCGCCGCGGACCCGGAGGTGCTGCTCGGCGGCGCCGAGGAGGAGCTGTCCCGGGCCGAGCGCCAACGGCGTGAGCGCAGCCGGGAGTTCGGCGCGGGCGTGGTGGCGTATGCGACCGATGCGGCGGCGGAGCTTGCGGCCTTCACGCTGTCCGGGCGCCTTTTCACCTCGGAGCTGCGCGCCGGCACCGCGCGTGAACTGCGGGTTCCCGGCCCGGTGATCGACCCGCGCCCCTCACCGGACGGCCGGCTCGTCGCCTATGTCGCCCAGGGGGCGCTGCGGGTGGTCGGCGCCGAGGGCGAGGGCGATGTGGCGCTCGCCGAGCCGGAGGGGCCCGAAGTCACGTACGGACTCGCGGAGTTCATCGCCGCCGAGGAGATGCACCGCTACCGGGGCTTTTGGTGGTCGCCCGAGTCCGACCGGCTGCTCGCCGCCCGCGTCGACAACTCCCCCGTGCAGCGCTGGTGGATCGCCGATCCCGCGCACCCCGAGGACGGTCCGGTGCAGATCGCGTATCCGGCGGCGGGCACGCCCAACGCCGAGGTGCGGCTCTTCGTGCTCGGTCTCGACGGCGCGCGCACCGAGGTGAACTGGGACCGCGACCGCTATCCGTATCTGGCCCGGGTGCACTGGTCGTCGGCGGGTGCGCCGCTGCTGCTCGTGCAGACCCGTGACCAGGGCGGTCAGGTGTATCTGGCGGCGAACCCGGACGACGGTTCGACGCGGATGGTGCACGCGGACGAGGATCCGGCGTGGCTGGAACTGTTCGCCGGAGCGCCCGCCTGGTCGCCGAGCGGCAACCTGGTGCGGATCGCGGACGAGGGAGGTGCGCGGGTCCTGAGCGTCGGCGGACGGCCGCTGACCGGGCCGCAGTTGCAGCTGCGCTCGGTGCTCGACATCGGCGAGAGCGATGTCCTGGTCCAGGCGTCGGCGGGCGCCGAATCCGCCGCCCCGGAGACAGGTGAGGTGCATGTCTACCGGGTCAACGAGCTGGGCGTCGAACGGCTTTCGCAGGACCCGGGCGTGCACTCGGCGGTCCGCTCCGGCGACGTCACCGTCCTGGTGTCGGCCCGGCCCGAGCACCCCGGCGCACATGTGCAGGTACTCAAGGACGGCAAGCAGAAGGCGGTCATCGCGTCGTACGCGGAGCAGCCGGGGATCACGCCGCGCATGACCCTCACCGAGGCGGGCGAACGGCGCATCCCGTGCGCCGTCCTGCTCCCCACCGGCTATACGGACGCCGACGGACCGCTGCCCGTCCTCCTCGATCCGTACGGCGGCCCGCACCACGCCCGCGTGGTCGCCGCGCACGATCCGTATCTCACGTCGCAGTGGTTCGCGGACCAGGGCTTCGCCGTGGTGATCGCGGACAACCGGGGGACGCCGGGGCGGACTCCCGGCTGGGAGAAGGTGATCAAGGACAATCTGGCGGCGGTGGTCCTCGAGGACCAGGTCGACGCGCTGCACGCGCTCGCCGAGAGTTTTCCCTTGGACTTGGAGCGCGTGGCGATCCGCGGCTGGTCCTTCGGCGGCTATCTCGCCGGACTCGCGCTCCTGCGCCGCCCGGATGTCTTCCACGCGGCGATCGCGGGCGCCCCGGTCACCGACCAGCGCCTGTACGACACCCACTACACGGAGCGCTATCTCGGCGATCCGGCCGAGCAGCCCTCCGTGTACGCGGAGAACTCCCTGGTCACCGACGAGGGTCTGTCGGGTGCCGTGGAGCCGGCGCGGCCGTTGATGATCGTGCACGGGCTCGCGGACGACAACGTCATGGTGGCGCACTCGCTGCGGCTCTCGTCGGCGCTGCTCGCGGCGGGGCGGCCGCATGAGGTGCTGCCGCTGTCGGGCGTGACGCATGCGACGCCGCAGGAGCAGGTGGCGGAGAACGTGCTGCTGCTCCAAGTCGACTTCCTCAAGCGGTCGTTGGGGCTCGCCCGCTGAGGCTGCTGAACCCGCCGAGGCTACGGAGGCCGCTCACCACCCCGGAGGCAGCGAGGAGGGCGGCGGCGGTCCGTACGTGCCGTCGGCGGGGTCCCACCCGCCGTGCGCCGGCTCGGCGCGGCGCTCGCGTCCGCGCAGGAGCGCGAGCAGGGACACGGCGCCGGCCAGCGCGTAGAAGAGCTGGCTGAGCACGCTGAGCTGGACCTCGAGGGAGGCGTCCAGCAGGCCGTCGAACTGGTCGGTCTCCACGATCCAGCTGATCCCGGCGGCCCCGAACACCAGGTAGACGGCGGCGGCCGTCATCCCCAGGGCCCGGCTGAACGAGGCGCGCTGCAGCGCCGCGATCGCCGCGGTCAGGGCGAACAGCGCGGCCGACCACACCAGCCAGCCGGCCGGAGGGTCGAGCACCGTGCTCAACGAGACATCGCCGACGAGCAGCTCGCGGTACCGGCGCCAGCCGAGATCGAGCGCGTTGTGCACCTGCCAGACGCCGCTCACCGCGGCCGCCGCGCCCAGGAAGATGAAGGCCGTCGCGGCCGCGCCGTTGGTCGGGCGCGGCGGTTCCTGCTCGTCGTCGAAGGTGTACGAGTAGGAGGCGCTCTCGCCGGCCGGGCGGCGCCCGAACGCCGCGAGCAGCAGCAGGATCAGGCCGAGAGCGACGGTGGCCACGGCGCTCGTGAGCAGCCGCACACGGATGTCGATGAAGCCGAACCGCTCCTCGCCCATCAGGAGCCAGACGCTCGGAGCGCGGGCGATGACCGCGAGCACCCCGGCCGCCACGAGCGAGGAGGCGGCGGACGGCGCGTGCACGGAGGTCACGGCGACGGCGGCGCACACCAGGAAGAGCACGAGGTCGATCAGGCTGGAGTACAGGACGAGTTGGACCTCGGGCGGCAGGCCCGACCACACCCGCCAGAGCGGCTCGGGGCTCTCCGCCTCGTACAGATCGCGCACGATCCATCCCGCACTGATCAGCGCGACCAGCGCGGACGCCACGGATCCGGTGATCCGCGCTCCCCGGGTGAGTATCTGCGGCTGCCCCATAGGCCGCGATACTCCCGCTGTGCGGGGGATTGAACAAGAGGGCGGGCCCGCAAAGCGAGCAAAGCGATCGGCCGGGACGACATGGCGCGCCCCGGCCGATCTACGGCACCCGCACGGCCGTACACAGATCAGCGTGACCGGTCCGTGATTCGGCGTTGCGACACCCAAGTTGCCTGCGTGTTAACGCACTTGATGGCGGAGCGTCACGATTCGTCCGACTCCGGGACCACCTGCTTCTCCTCGGCGAAGTGGCACGCCGAGGGATGCGCCGTGGGCCCGCCCTCAAGGCGGAACACGGCCGGCACCGCAAGCTCCGGCACCTCCAGCTCACACCGCTCCTGCGCCTTCCAGCACCGCGTACGGAACCGGCAGCCGGACGGCGGATTGGCCGGGGACGGCACGTCGCCGCTGAGGATGATCCGCTCGCGGTGCAGCCGCGCGTCCGGGTCCGGGACGGGCACGGCGGAAAGGAGCGCCTGGGTGTAGGGGTGCGTCGGGTGGTCGTAGATCTGCTGGTCGCTGCCGATCTCGACGAGCCGCCCGAGGTACATGACCCCGACCCGGTCGGAGATGTGCCGCACGATCGACAGGTCGTGCGCGATGAACACGTACGCGAGACCGAATTCGTCCTGGAGCTTCTCCAGCAGGTTCACGACCTGCGCCTGTACGGAGACATCGAGCGCGGAGACCGGTTCGTCGGCCACGATGATCTCGGGCCGCAGGGCGAGCCCGCGCGCGATGCCGATGCGCTGGCGCTGACCGCCGGAGAACTGGTGCGGATAGCGGTTGATGTACTCGGGGTTGAGCCCCACCACGTCCAGAAGCTCCTGGACCTTCTGCCGCCGCGAGCCCTTCGGCGCGACCTCGGGGTGGATCTCGTACGGCTCCCCGATGATGTCGCCGACCGTCATCCGCGGGTTCAGCGAGGTGTACGGGTCCTGGAACACCATCTGGATGTTGCGGCGCACCGCCTTGAGCGCGCGCCCCGACAGTTTGGTGATGTCCTCGCCCTTGTAGCGGATCTCCCCCGCCGTCGGCTGCTCCAGGTTCACGAGCAGCTTCGCGACGGTGGACTTGCCGCAGCCCGACTCCCCCACGATGCCGAGCGTTTCGCCCGCACCGAGGTCGAAGTCGACCCCGTCGACGGCCTTGACCGCACCGATCTGCTTCTTGAAGAGGATCCCCTGGGTCAGCGGGAAGTGCTTGACCAGACCGCGCACTTCGAGGATCGGCTCACCCGCCGGTGCCGAGGACTCCCGGGGCGCCTCCTTCGTCAGCTCAGGCATCGCGCAGCGTCTCCTTCCAGAAGTGGCAGGCGCTCTGCCGCTCCTCGGTCACCTGGGCCAGCGGCGGGACGTCCGTACGGCACACGTCCTGGGCGCGCGGGCAGCGCGGGTTGAAGGCGCAGCCGGGCGGGATCGCCATCAGGTTGGGCGGCAGGCCCTTGATCGCGTAGAGCTCCTGGCCCTTCTGGTCCAGGCGCGGGATCGATTCGAGCAGGCCCTTGGTGTACGGGTGGGCCGGGGCCTTGTAGATGTCGTGGACGGGAGCGCGCTCGACGATCCGGCCCGCGTACATCACCGCGATCTTGTCAGCGACATCCGCGACCACGCCGAGGTCGTGCGTAATCAGAATCAGGCCCATGTTCAGCTCGCGCTGCAACTCCGCGAGCAGGTCCATGACCTGGGCCTGGACGGTCACGTCGAGAGCCGTGGTCGGCTCGTCCGCGATGATCAGCGCGGGTTCGAGGGCGAGCGCCATCGCGATCATGATGCGCTGGCGCATACCGCCGGAGAACTGGTGCGGATACTGCCCGACCCGCTCCTTCGCGGCCGGGATGCGCACCCGGTCCATCAGCTCGATGGCCTTGAGCTTCGCGTCCTTCTTGGACATCCCGCGGTGCACGATGAACATCTCGGCGAGCTGGTCGCCCACGCTCAGGACCGGGTTCAGGGAGCTCAGCGCGTCCTGGAAGATCATCGCCATCTCGGCGCCGCGCACCTTGCGCCGCTCGTCCTCCTTGAGCTTGAGCAGATCCTTGCCCTGGAAGAGGATCTCGCCGCCGGTGATCTTCCCGGGCGGCATGTCGAGGATGCCCATGATGGCCTGGGCGGTGACGGACTTGCCCGAGCCGGACTCGCCGAGCACCGCCAGGGTCTCGCCCGCGTCGACCTCGTAGGTCACGCCGTTGACGGCCTTGGCCACCCCGTCCCGCGTACGGAACTCCACCTGCAGATCGCGCACTTCGAGCAGCATGCGACCATCACCTCAGCTTCGGGTCGAGGGCGTCGCGCACCGCGTCGCCGAGCATGATGAACGCGAGCACGGTGATGCTCAGGGCGCCGGCGGGCCACAGCAGTTCATGCGGGTAGTTGCGGATGTAGTTCGAGGCGTTGGAGATGTCGATGCCCCACGAGACCGTCGGGGGCCGCAGACCGACGCCCAGATACGAGAGGGTCGCTTCGAGCGCGATGTACGTGCCGAGCGCGATGGTCGCGACGACGATCACCGGGGCCACGGCGTTGGGCGTCACGTGCCGCAGCAGCATCCGGGTGTTGCTCGCGCCCAGCGCCCGTGCGGCCTGCACATAGTCGTTCTGCTTCGCGGTGATCACCGCGCCCCGGGCGATACGGGAGATCTGCGGCCAGCCGAGCAGGATCATGAACCCGACCACCGGCCAGATGGTCGAGGAGACCACCACCGACAGGAAGACCAGACCGCCGAGCACCACCGGGATCGCGAAGAACACATCCGCGAGCCGCGAGAGCAGTCCGTCCCACCAGCCGCCGAAGAAGCCGGCGAGACCGCCCATGATCGAGCCGAGGATGGCCACGCCGAGGGTGGCGCAGATACCGACGGAGATCGAGGCACGGGCCCCGTACACCGTCCTCGTATAGACATCGCAGCCCTGCGCGTCCGTGCCGAAGGGATGCCCGGGTCCGGAGGACTGGTGGGCGTCGGCGAGCTGGCACGAGTTGGGGTCGCCGCTCGCGATCAGCTGCGGCCAGATCGAGATCAGGACCAGGAAGAAGATCAGCAGCGAGGAGATGATGAAGACCGGGTTGCGGCGCAACTGCTGCCAGGCGTCCGTCCACAGGCTGCGGGCCTTCTCCTGAGGGCCGGTGCCCAGCGGGCCGCCCGGGGTCTTCTCCAGCGTCTCGGCTTCGCTCATCGCCAGATCCATCGCTCCGCCCGCACCGGTCGGCGCGATCGCGTCCTTCGAGACGTCCTTGGGGTCGTAGGCCTCAGGCATAACGGATCCTCGGGTCCAGGACCGCATACAGCAGGTCGACAAGGAGGTTGGCCACCAGGAAGACGATCACCAGGATCGTCACGAAGCCGACCACGGTCGGGGTGTTGCCGCGCAGGATGCCGTTGTAGAGCTGGTAGCCCACGCCGTGGATGTTGAAGATCCGCTCGGTGACGATCGCGCCGCCCATCAGGGCGCCGATGTCCGCGCCGATGAAAGTGACCACCGGGATCAGCGAGTTCCGAAGAAGATGCTTGGTGATCACCCGGCGCCGGGGAAGTCCCTTGGCCACCGCGGTGCGTACGTAGTCGGCGCGGGCGTTCTCCGCGATCGACGTCCGCGTCAGACGCGTGACGTACGCGAGGGAGACGAGCGCGAGGACGATGCCCGGCAGGATCAGCTCGTTCAGCGGTGCGTCCGTGGAGACCGTGGGGCGCACCCAGCCGAGCTTGAGACCGAAGAGGTACTGAAGGAGATAACCGGAGACGAAGGTCGGGACCGAGATCACGATCAGCGTCAGGACGAGCAGCGAGGTGTCCAGCGGACGGCCCCGCTTGAGGCCGCTGACCACACCCAGGGCGATACCGACGATGATCTCGATGACGATCGCCACGAAGGTGAGCTTCGCCGTCACCGGGAAGGCCGTGGCCATCAGCTCCGTGACCTTCTGCCCGTTGAACGCGGTGCCGAAGTCGCCCCGGAAGATATTGCCCATGTAGTGCAGGTATTGCTGCCACAGGGGCTTGTCGAGGCCGAGATCCTCGCGGATGCGCGCGGCCGTGGCCGGGTCGGGCGCCTTGTCGCCGAACAGCGCCGCGACGGGGTCGCCCAGCGCGTACACCATGACGAAGATCAGGAAGGTCGCTCCGATGAACACCGGGATCATCTGGAACAGCCGCCGGATCACATAGCGTCCCATGACAGCTCCGGGGGTCGGTGAAGCCGCCCACTCACGTGGGCGGCTTCACAGGCGAGTTGGGTCAGTTGACCTTGATCTGGTCGAAGACCGGGACGCTGAACTGGTTGAGGCTCACATCGGAGACCTGGTCCGAGTAGCCGGCCGAACCGTTCTGGTACCAGAGCGGGATCGCGGGCATCTGCTCGGCGAGGATCTTCTGCGCGTTCTGGAAGTCCGTGATGGCCTTGGTCTGGTCGGGCTCCCGGTTCGCCTTGTCCACCAGGTCGTTGAAGGCCTTGTTGTCGAACTTGCCGTAGTTCGACGAGGCGTCCTTGTAGTAGAGCGGCTGCAGGAAGTTCTGGATCAGCGGGTAGTCCGCCTGCCAGCCCGAGCGGAACGGGCCGGTGAACTTCTGGGCGCCCAGCTGGTTCTTGAAGTCCGCGAAGGTACCGATCGGGTTGACCGTGCAACTGCCTTTGCCGATGGCGTTGTTGATGGAGTTGCAGACCGCGTCCATCCACACCCGGTGGGAGCCGGTGTCCACGTTCGAGGAGATCGTGACCTTGCCGCCCGGCAGACCGCCGCCCTCCGCGACCAGCTTCTTGGCCTCGTCCGGGTTGTACGTGCAGGCGTCCCCGCACATGTCCTTGTAGCCGCCCTTGTCGCCGAGGGCGGCGGACGTCCAGTCCTTGGCGGGCGTGCGGGTCTCCGAGAAGATCTGCTTGGTGATCTCGTCACGGTTGATCGCCATGGACAGACCGCGGCGGACCTTCTCCATGCCGGCCTTGGACCAGCTGCCGTCGTACATCGGGAAGACCAGCGTCTGGATGATCAGCGCGGGCTGGTTGATGTAGCGGTCGCCCAGGTCGGCCTTGACGTTCTTGAGCTGCTGCGCCGGAACGTCGTCGACGAGGTCGAGGTTGCCGGCCATCAGGTCCGTGTAGGCGGTGTTGTTGTCGGTGTAGACCTTGAGGTCCACGCCGCCGTTGACCGCCTTGTCCTCGCCCGTGTACCCGTCCCAGGCGCGCAGCTTCATCTCCGAGCCCTTGGCGTACGACTCGACGGTGTACGGGCCGTTGCCGACCGGCTTGGACAGCCATCCGTCGTGGTCCTTGAAGAAGGTCTCGGGCAGAGGCGAGAAGGCCTGGTAGCCGAGGGTCTCGGGCCACAGCGAGAACTTGTCCTGGAGCGCCACCGTGAAGGTCTTGTCGTCCTTCACCACCAGGCCGCTCATGGTCTTCGACTTGGGGGCACCGGACTCCGGGTGGACCTCGTCGTAGCCCTTGATGTTGGAGAAGAACGGCGCGTTGTTCTGCTTGTTGTCCACGTGCGCGCCGTAGTTCCAGGCGTCGACGAAGGACTTCGCGGTGACCTTCTCGCCGTTGCTGAAGGTCCAGCCGTCCTTGAGCGTGACGGTGAAGTTCTGCGAGTCGGTGGTCTCGATCTTCTCGGCGATCAGGTCCTTGGCCTCGCCGGTCTTCGGGTCGTACTTCTTCAGACCCCTGAAGAGCATGTCGAGGACCTTGCCGCCCTGCACCTCGTTGGTGTTGGCCGGCTCGACCGGGTTCTGCGGGTCACCCCACGAGGACCTCACGATCCCGGAGCCGTCACCGCTGCCGCCGCTGCCACCGCCACCACAGGCGGTCGCCGCCAGGGCTACGGTCACCGCGCATGCGGCCCACTTGGCGTGCGTGGCTCCACGCATGGAGTGCCTCCTTAACAGGCCAGAACTCAGTTACGGCCCAATACACCCCATTCACCCTGCTAACGCACCTTTACGGCGGCTTTCCGGGTACGCGCCCACCGGAACGCGGGAACGCCGGAACCCCCGGACGCCCATGCGGGCATCCGGGGGTTCCGGGTCGTACGAGATCTGCTTACGCCGCGTGCACGACGTCCTTCTCCTCGGCGAAGTGGCAGGCCGACTCGTGGGCGGCCTGCGTGTCCTTGCCGACGAAGACCTGCGGGATCGCGAGCAGCGGCACCTCTTCGGCGCACTTGTCCTCGGCCTTCCAGCAGCGGGTGCGGAAGCGGCAGCCCGACGGCGGGTTGGCCGGCGACGGGACGTCACCGGTGAGGATGATGCGCTCGCGGCCCTCACGGGCCGCCGGGTCCGGCACCGGCACCGCGGAGAGCAGCGCCTGCGTGTACGGGTGGGTCGGGTGGTCGTAGATCTGGGTGTCGGTCCCGATCTCGGCCATCTTGCCCAGGTACATCACGCCGACGCGGTCGGAGATGTGCCGCACGATCGACAGGTCGTGCGCGATGAAGATGTAGGAGAGGTTGAACTCGTCCTGCAGCTTCTCCATCAGGTTGATGACCTGCGCCTGCACCGATACGTCGAGCGCGGAGACCGGCTCGTCGCAGATGATGATCTCCGGGTTGAGCGCGAGGCCGCGGGCGATGCCGATGCGCTGGCGCTGACCGCCGGAGAACTGGTGCGGGTAGCGGTTGATGTACTCGGGGTTGAGACCCACCACGTCCAGAAGGTCCTGGACCTTGCGGCGGCGGTCGCCCTTCGGGGCCACCTCGGGGTGGATGTCGAAGGGCTCCCCGATGATGTCGCCGACCGTCATACGCGGGTTCAGCGAGGTGTACGGGTCCTGGAACACCATCTGGATGTTGCGGCGCACGGCCTTCAGCGCGCGGCCGGACAGCTTGGTGATGTCCTGGCCCTTGTAGAAGACCTCGCCGGCGGTGGCCTTCTCCAGCGTCATCAGGAGCTTGGCGACCGTGGACTTGCCACAGCCGGACTCGCCCACGATGCCGAGGGTCTCGCCCTGGTACAGGTCGAAGGAGATCCCGTCGACGGCCTTGACCGCGCCGACCTGCCGCTTGAAGAGGATGCCCTGGGTCAGCGGGAAGTGCTTGACCAGGTTGCGCACCTGCAGGATCGGCTCGCCCTGCTGGACCGGTGCCTCGATCGCGGCGACGGCCTCGGTCTCGGTGGCGGCGTCGACCGTCGCCACCTCGGTGACGTTGGGGGTCGCGTCCACGGCCTCTTCGCTCTTGCTGAGATCAGCCATGGATCGTCTCCTTCCAGAAGTGGCACGCGCTGCCGCGGCCGGGCAGCTCGCCGCCGTCCCGCTCGGTCACCGGGAGCAGGGCCGGGATGTCCGTACGGCAGATGTCCTGAGCCTTCGGGCAGCGCGGGTTGAAGGCGCAACCGCTCGGGATCCGGGTCAGGTTGGGCGGCAGACCCTTGATCGCGTAGAGCTCCGAACCCTTCTGGTCCAGGCGCGGGATCGAGTCGAGCAGACCCCTGGTGTACGGGTGGGCCGGGCGCTTGTACAGCTCGTGCACGGGCGCGGTCTCGACGATACGGCCCGCGTACATCACGGCGATCTTGTCCGCGACGTCGGCGACCACGCCGAGGTCGTGGGTGATCAGGATCAGACCCATGTTGTACTCGCGCTGCAGATCCGCGAGCAGATCCATGACCTGGGCCTGGACGGTCACGTCGAGCGCCGTGGTGGGCTCGTCCGCGATGATCAGGTCCGGCTCGAGGGCCAGGGCCATGGCGATCATGATGCGCTGGCGCATACCGCCGGAGAACTGGTGGGGGTAGTCGTTGACCCGCGCCTTGGCGGCGGGGATCTTCACCCTGTCCATCAGGTCGATGGCCTTGGCCTTGGCCTCCTTCTTGGAGAGGCCCTGGTGCACACGGAACATCTCGCCGAGCTGGTAGCCCACGGAGAGCACCGGGTTGAGCGAGGAGAGCGCGTCCTGGAAGATCATCGCGATCTTCTGGCCGCGGATCTTGCGTCGCTCGTCGTTGGACATCTTCAGCATGTCCTGCCCGCGGAAGAAGATCTCTCCCTTGGGGATACGGCCGGGCGGCATGTCCAGGATGCCCATGATCGCCTGAGCGGTCACGGACTTGCCGGAGCCGGACTCGCCGAGGACGGCGAGGGTCTCGCCGGCGCTGACGGTGTAGTTCACACCGTTCACGGCCTTGGCGACACCGTCACGGGTGCTGAACTCCACGTGCAGATCGCGGACTTCGAGCAGCGGTCCGCCGAAGTCGTCCGAGCCTCGGGGGCTCGGGACGCTCGACGTCTTGTCGATTGTTGTCACGGTTACGCCTCCCTCAGCGCAGCTTGGGGTCGAGGGCGTTGCGTACCGCATCGCCGAACATGAGGAACGAGAGCACCGTGATCGAGACCATGACGGACGGGACGATCAGGGTGTGGGGGGCCACACGCAGGTCCGCTCGTCCGCTGTTGACGTCGCCACCCCAGGACACGGTCGGTTCCGTGAGGCCCACGCCGAGGAACGACAGGGTCGCCTCGGCCGCGATGTAGCCGCCCAGTGCGATGGTCGCGACCACGATGATGGGCGCGAGCGCGTTCGGCAGGATGTGCTTGAACATGATCCGGTACGTCGAGGCGCCGAGCGCCCTGGCGGCCACCACGTAGTCGGCCTGCTTGATGGTGATCACCGCACCACGGGCGACTCGGGCGATCTGCGTCCAGCCGAGGAAGGCGAGGGCCATGATCACGACCCAGACGCTGCGCTGGTCGAACGCGTTGAGGACCACGAGGGCACCCAGGATGAAGGGGATGCCCAGGAAGACGTCGGTCACCCGCGAGAGCACGGCGTCGAGCCATCCCCCGAAGTAGCCGGCGATCATGCCGACGACCGTGCCGATGATGGTCACGCAGACCGTGACACCCACACCGACCATGATCGAAGCGCGGGCACCGTAGACGATGCGCGCGTAGACGGAGCGTCCCTGGAGGTCGTAGCCCAGCCACTCGGGTGAGAAGAAGTTGCCCCAGTGCGGAGCTTCCCGGAAGTGATTGGCGAGGTCGGCGTCGCGGGGCGAGGCGCTGGTGAACAGGCTCGGCCACGCGGCCATCACGAGGAGGAAGACGATCAGGACCGCGGATATGAGGAACAGCGGGTTGCGCCGCAGATCGTGCCAGGCGTCGGACCACAGACTGCGCGCCTTGGCCGCGCCCGGACCGCTGTCCGGGGCGACGACGGCGGGAGCCGGCTCGCCGGTCGCGGTCGTGACCTTCTCAACTGTCTTGTCAGGCATACCGGATCCTCGGGTCCAGGACCGCGTAAAGCAGGTCGACGATCAAGCTGGTAGCGAGGTAGATGAGCACGATCAGCGAGGCGATACCGACGACCGTGGCACCCTCGCGGCGCAGCAGCGCCTCGTAGATCTCGATACCGACGCCGCGCACGTTGAAGATGCTCTCGGTGACGATGGCACCGGTCATCAGGTTGCCGATCTCGATGCCGAGGAAGGTGACCACGGGGATCATCGAGTTGCGCATCAGGTGGACACCGATGATGCGACGGCGCGGGAGCCCCTTGGCCACGGCGGTGCGCATGTAGTCGGCACGCAGGTTCTCCGCGACCGACGTGCGGGTCAGTCGGGCGACATAGGCGAGCGAGAGCGCGGCCAACACCGTGGCGGGGAGCAGGAGTTCGGAGAAGTTCGTCGAATCGGTGACCGTCGCCTTGAACGTGTCTCCGCCGTATTCGAGAGCGACCCACTGCAGCAGGATGCCGAGCACGAAGGACGGCATCGAGACGAGGACCAGCGTCAGCAGGAGCAGACCGCGGTCGCGCAGTGTGTCGGGCTTGAGACCGGCGACGATTCCGAGGCCCAGACCGACGAGCGTGACGAACGTGAACGCGAAGAGCGTCAGCCGGAGCGTGACGGGGAAGGCCTCGCTGATGACGTCCGAGATCTCTCGTCCACTGGAGATCTGGGTGCCGAAGTCACCCTGGACGAGATTGGTCATGTAGTGCCAGTACTGAAGGAGCACCGGCTGATCAAGGCCGAGATCCTTCTTGATGCTCGCAACGATGGCCGGGTCGAACTGCTGATCACCCATCGCCGTGCGGACGGGGTCACCGGGCAGGACGTACATCATGAGAAAAATAAGCAGAGTTGACCCGATGAACACCGGGATCATCTGGAGCAGTCGTCGTGCGACATAGCGCCCCATAGGTGCCTCCGTGAGGGGTTACAGCAGCTGCGGGGGCCGCCCTCCGGTAGGAGGGCGGCCCCGTGACAACCTCCCACCGCCGCGGCAGTGGCGGTGGGTCTACGGCCGAGTGGGGAAGAGGCCCGAAGGCTTCCTACTTGGTGGTGACGCCCCACACCTCGAGGTCACCGTGGAAGTCGACGACCACGTTGTCGACGTTCTTGCCGTGACCACCGTTGATGCGGTAGTACCACAGCGGAATCGCCGGCATGTGCTCGACCAGCTTCTTCTCGACCTCCTGGAAGGCCTTCACCGACTCGTCGAGCGACTTGGCGTTGTCCGCCTTGTTCATCGCGTCGTCGATCTCCTTGTTGGAGAACCGGCCGTTGTTGGCCTCGGCGGTGGTGTGGTACAGCTCCTTCATGAAGTTGGCGTTGACCGGGTAGTCGGCAACCCAACCACCGCGGTACATCCCCTTCACCTGGTCGTTGTCACGGGCCTCGAGGTCCGTGGCGAAGTCGGCCTTCGCGTCACCGACGCAGTCGACACCGGTCGCCTTGCGGATGGACTCGCAGACCGCGGTCACCCACTCCTTGTGGCCACCATCGGTGTTGTACTGGATGGTGAACTTGTTGCCCGGAACGCCGCCGCCCTCTTCGACGAGCTGCTTGGCCTTCTTCGGGTCGAACTTGAAGACGTCCGTGCCCAGGTCCTGGTTGCCCTTGACGCCCGGCGGCACGAAGCCGACGGCCGGCGTACGGGTGTTGTTCAGGACGGTCTTGGTGATCGTCTCACGGTCGATCGCCATGGACAGACCCTGCAGAACCTTGGGGTCGATGTCCTTGAACGTCTTCGAGTAGAACGCCGGGGTCAGCGTCTGGATCGCCGCGTACGGCTGCTCGATGGCGCCGTCACCCAGGTCCTGCTTGTACTTCGGCAGGTCCGTCGGGCCGACCTGGCGGATCATGTCCAGGTTGCCGGCGAGGACATCCTTGTACGCGGCCTCGAGGCTGGTGTACGCCTTGAACTGCACGCCCGCGTTCTTGGCCTTGTTCGGACCCTGATAGTCCTTGTTGGCCTTGACCTGGATGAGCTTGTTCGGGGTCCACTTCTCGAAGGTGTACGGACCGTTGCCGATCGGCTTCTGGCCGAACGCCTTCGGGTCGTCGTAGAACACCTTGGGCAGCGGGGCCCAGGTCGCGTAACCCAACTTGTAGTTGAAGTACGGGATCGCGCTCTTCAGCTCGATCGTGAAGGTGTGGTCGTCGACCTGCTTGAGACCGGACATGGTCTCGGCCTTCGGGTCGCCCTTCTCCGGGTGGACATCGGCGTAACCGGCGATGTCCTGGAACCAGAAGGCGTTCTGCTGGTTGTTCTTGATGTTGGCGTACCAGTTCCACGCGTCGATGTACGACTTCGCGGTGACGTCCTCGCCGTTGTGGAACTTCCAGCCCTTCTTGAGCTTCACCGTCCACGTCTTCGAGTCGGTGGTCTCCACCGATTCGGCGTTCGTGTAGACGATGTTGCCTTCGCCGTCGAAGTCCAGCAGCTGCGTGAACAGGGACTGGATGACGTACGAGCCGTTGGACTCGTTGGTGTCCGCCGGGATGAGCGGCTTCTGCGGCTGGCCGACGTCGATGGAGACGTAGCCCTCGGGCTTGCCGCCCTTGTTGCTCTTGTTCCCGCTGTCGCCATCGTCGCTACCGCCACAGGCAGTCGCACCCAGGGCCACCGCGGTGGCTATCGCGACCCACTTGGCGCTCTTGGCACCACGCATGGGTTCCTCCTCATGAGTCCACTTGTTCACTACAAGAGGGGGTAGTTGATGCTGTGCCGACACCCCTGACGGCGATGATCAAGTACCCCAGTGTGCTCGTGAGTCGGCGCTCCCCACAGCGCGTGACCCATTGACCCGAGCTCTACGCGCTCAACTATTAGCCATGGGGTACGGCCCGACCACACTCTTTTGGTCTCGGTTCGATCACACCTGTCGCCTACTTCTTCCGAAATCTGGACAAACCGATCCGAGATAGATGCTCGCGAAACGGACTCGTTACACATCTATCGGTCAGGAGCGTCCGCATTCCGGACAGGTCGACTCGAAAAACCTGTTGCGGTCGACACGCGTAGCGTCGGGCGGATCACAGAGCGCTGCCTTCCGCCGAGAGCGGGCCGGCAAAGGGCTCGGAGCATGACGAACGGCCCGACTCTACGCCCAAGTGGGCGCGGAATCGGGCCGGTTCGAACAGGCTTGAATCAGCCTTGAAGACGCGTGGAAGCGGTCCGGCGCAGCCGGAGCCGGATCAGGCGTTCTTGGCGCGCGAGGCGGTGCGGGCGCGCGCGGTCTTGTCCAGGACCACCTTGCGGATACGGACGGCCTCCGGGGTGACCTCGACGCACTCGTCGTCGCGGCAGAACTCCAGGGACTGCTCCAGGGAGAGCTTGCGCGGCGGCACGATCGCCTCGAAGGAGTCGGCCGCGGCCGAGCGCATGTTGGTGAGCTTCTTCTCCTTGGTGATGTTCACGTCCATGTCGTCGGCGCGCGAGTTCTCGCCGACGATCATGCCCTCGTACACCTCGGTGCCGGGGTCGGTGAACAGGACGCCGCGCTCCTGCAGGTTGGTCATCGCGAACGCGGTGACGGCGCCGGCGCGGTCGGCCACGAGCGAACCGTTGTTACGGGTCGCCAGAACGCCGAACCAAGGCTCGAGGCCCTCGTGGATGGAGTGCGCGATACCCGTACCGCGGGTGCTCGTCAGGAACTCCGTACGGAAGCCGATGAGGCCACGCGAGGGGACGACGAACTCGAGGCGGACCCAGCCGGAGCCGTGGTTGGACATGTTGTCCATACGGCCCTTGCGGACGCCCATGAGCTGCGTGACCGCGCCCATGTGCTCCTCGGGCACGTCGATCGTCATGCGCTCGACCGGCTCGTGCACCTTGCCGTCGATCTCCTGCGTGACGACCTGCGGCTTGCCGATGGTCAGCTCGAAGCCCTCGCGGCGCATCTGCTCGACCAGGATGGCGAGCGCGAGCTCACCACGGCCCTGGACCTCCCAGGCGTCGGGACGCTCGGTGTCGAGGACGCGCAGCGAGACGTTGCCGATGAGCTCGCGGTCGAGGCGGTCCTTGACCTGGCGGGCGGTGACCTTGCGGTCCTTGACCTGGGTGCCCTTGTCCGCGCCCTTGCCGGTGGCACCGCGGCCGACGAGCGGCGAGGTGTTGGTACCGATGGTCATGGAGATCGCCGGCTCGTCCACCGTGATGAGCGGCAGCGCGATCGGGTTCTCGGGGTCGGCGAGGGTCTCGCCGATCATGATGTCCGGGATACCGGCGACGGCGCAGATGTCGCCCGGGCCCGCCATCTCGGCGGGCTTGCGGGTGAGCGCCTCGGTCATCATCAGCTCGGTGATGCGGACGTTGGAGGTCGTGCCGTCGCGCTTGATCCAGGCCACGGTCTGGCCCTTGCGCAGCTCGCCCTGCTCGACACGGAGCAGTGCGATACGGCCGAGGAAGTTGTCGGCGTCGAGGTTGGTGACGTGCGCCTGCAGCGGGGCGCTCTCGTCGTACTCCGGAGCCGGGACGTGCTCGAGGATCGTCGAGAAGAACGGCTCCAGGCTGGTGGAGTCGGCCGGGACGGTGCCGTCCTCGGGCTTCGTCAGGGACGCGATGCCGTCACGGCCGCACGCGTAGACGATCGGGAACTCGATCTGGTCCTCGTCGGCGTCGAGGTCGAGGAAGAGGTCGTACGTCTCGTTGACGACCTCGTCGATCCGCGAGTCCGGACGGTCCGTCTTGTTGATGCAGAGGATCACGGGCAGCCGCTGCTGGAGCGCCTTGCGCAGCACGAAGCGGGTCTGCGGGAGGGGGCCCTCCGACGCGTCCACGAGCAGGACCACCGCGTCGACCATCGACAGACCGCGCTCGACCTCACCACCGAAATCGGCGTGGCCGGGGGTGTCGATGATGTTGATGGTGATGACGTCGCCGCCATCCTTGGGGTGGTACTTGACGGCCGTGTTCTTGGCCAGGATCGTGATGCCCTTCTCACGCTCCAGGTCGTTCGAGTCCATCATGCGGTCGTCGAGGGACTCGGCGGCGTGCGCAGCGAAGGACCCCGCCTGCTTGAGCATGGCGTCGACGATGGTCGTCTTGCCGTGGTCGACGTGGGCGACGATGGCGACGTTTCGAATGTCGTGGCGCGTGGGCACGTGCGGTGCTTCTCCCGGGACGAGTGGAACTTGCGAGCGGCTCGCGTATCTCTCGGTCTTCTCGATGTCATGGATGACTCGATGTCCGATGTACGCCTTCACCGCGCCGGGCTGGACACGCCACGGCCTTACCCCATCCTACGTGGGACACGGGGTGGCGGCCTCCGCGGGTGCCTTGTAGTGGGCCTGACCTGCGGCGTCAGTCCGTTCCGGACCCATTCTTCGGGCTTGCGAGGCGGCGGAGCGGCTGTCCGGTGACCCGTGCGACGGTTTCGAAGTCGTCGTCGAGGTGCAGGAGCGTCAGGCCTTGCAGTTCCGCGGTCGCGGCAACGATCAGGTCGACGGGCCCCGGCCCTCTGTGCTCGCCACGCCGGGTCAGCTCGCCCTGCACGTCCCACGCCCTGGAGTAGGCGCGGTCGTCGACGGGGGCGAAAGGAAACAGCGCGCGAACCGTGTCCAGGTGCTGCTCGCGGTCACGGGCCGAACGCGCAGAGTAGAAGAACTCGAGCTCGGTGACCGGGCAGATCGCCACCAGGCCCGCCCCCAGGGCCTGGTCCCATCCGTATGACGGGCCGTCACGGCCGAGCAGCCGGACGAGAGCGGAGGTGTCGACGAGATACTTTGCCGCGTTCACCTGCGGTAGTTCCTCTTGTCCCCGAGCAGTTCGAGGTCGAACGCACCCTCGGCCGCGGCCTCACGCAGCCGCGTCAGGGCCAGAGCGCGCCGGTGGATCTCCAGTATTTCGGCGAGCGCGGTGTTGACCGTTTCCTTCTTGGACTTGGTCCCCAAGGTCTTGGCGACCTGGTCGAGCAGCTCGTCGTCGATGTCGATCACGGTACGGGCCATCGCACACCTCCAGGCGCATTCGCGTATATCAACGATACCGCGCTTGATGCATAAGGGGTGGGGGCGCGGTGGCGCAGGAGGAAGGGCGGGGCGCGGTGGCCAGGAGGCAGGAGTGGGGCGCGGTGCGCAGGAGCAGGCGTGCAGGTCACCTGGGTCAATGGTCGGAAACGACCTTGCCCGCCGGCGGGACCGGCGGGCAAGGGACTTGAGGATCTTCTGAGCTAGGTGATCTTCACCTTCACACCGGGCTCACGCGGACGTCACTTCTTCGCGGGCGCCGCCGACTTCAGGAAGCCGATGTCCTCGTAGGACGGGGACTCGAAGCCGAAGGCGCCGGTGTTGGCGAGGCCCGGGCGGACGGCCACCAGCTGGGGGCGCTGGTAGAGCGGGATCGAGCCCGCCGCGGCCCAGATCCGGGCGTCGGCCTTCTTGACCAGGTCACGCGCCTTGCCCTCGTCGAGCTCGGCGAGCGCCTGGTCGAAGAGCTGGTCGATGTGGTCGGTGCCGACCCGGGTGTAGTTCTGCTCGACGTTCAGGGAGCCGTCGGCGGCCGGCTCCGGCTTGGCGAAGATCGGGCGCGCGTCGGTGGCCGGGTAGGCCGAGCCGGGCCAGGAGTACAGCGCCATGTCGTACTGGCCGGAGGCGATGTGGTCCTTGAAGTAGCTGTCGTCGGGGACCTTGGTGAGCTCGGTGCGGATACCGATCTTCTGCAGCATCCGCTGGATCCGCTCGCCGACCGCGCGCAGCGGCTCCGAGCCCGGGCCCGAAGGCAGCACGAACTTCAGGTTGAGCGCCTCGCCGTCCTTGGCGAGCGGGCCGCCGGCCGGCTTGGGGGCGGCGGTGCCCTTCGGGGCGTACGCGCCCTGGGCGCCGCCTCGGTGCGCGTCCTTCTTGCTGCGCTCCTCCTCGCGCTTGGCCTTCGCCTCGGGCTGGTTGTCGGCGCGGACCTCGTAGTCCTTGTCGGCGCGGGGCTTTCCGTCCTCCTCGCCGACGATGTACGTGCCGTCCTCGTCGGCTGCGGCCTTCTTCTTGTCGGCCTTGCTGCCCGCGGTCTTGATCGGACCGCCCTGCACCCAGCCCGCGTCGGCGAGCAGCGCGCGGGCCTCGGCGGTGTCCTGGTCGCCGATCGCCCCGCTGCTGTCGGAGTACGCGTCCTGGCCGGCGAGCGCGACATGGCTGCCGACCGGGTTCACGGGCAGACCGAGCGGCTTGAGGACGATGCGCGCCAGCTCCTCGCGGTCCAGGGCGCGGGCCACGGCGCGGCGTACGCGCTCGTCGGCGAGCGGGCCGCCGGAGCCGTTCAGCGCGAGCTGCGTGTAGGCCGGTTCGAGGGATTTGCGGACCACGAAACCGCGCAGGCCCTGCTGTTCCTTCGTGTACTTCTTGATCGCCTTGTGGGTCTTCTCGACGGACGCGGCCATCGCTTCGGCGCGTTCCTCGTTCTCCGGGTCGTTGGCGATCACCCAGGACTTGAGCGCCTTGGCCGGGGTGAGCTCGGCGCCCGGGCCGTGCGCGAGCGGGCCCTTGGCGCCGGAGTCGCGGGCGGCCAGTGCGATGCGCTCGGCCTCGGCAGGGGTGACCTCGGCGATGTCCAGCTCGCCGACGGCCAGGGCCGCGGCGCGCTCCTCGCGGGGGACGGACTTGAGGACCATCCGCTCCAGCTTCGCGGGCCTGCCCCACCAGCGCGGGTTGCGGGTCAGGGTGAGCTCGCCGGCCTTGCGGTCGATCTCCGCGATACGGAACGGTCCTGCCGTCGACTTGAGCGTCTTGCGGGCGCCGTCGTTGAAGGAGTCCGGGGTGCCCATGACGTCCTTGGGGTACAGCGGCGAGAACAGCGAGCGCCAGTCCGTGTACGGCTTGGCGAAGGTGACCCGCACCTCGAGGTTGTTGGCGCCCTTCTCGATCTTCTCGATCCGGTCGTATCCCGCGTTGCGCGCGGTCCAGAACGCGGAGTCCTCACCGGACAGGGCGCGCCATTGGGCGGCGAAGTCGGCGGCGCCGATCTCGCGGCCGTCGCTCCACACCGCCTGCTGGTTCAGCTTGTACAGGACGACCTGCTTGGGCTCGCGCTCGACGATCTCGGCGCTCTCCAGGTAGTCCGCGTTGCGTACCGCGCGGCCGCGCTTGTCGAGTTCGTACATCGACGGCAGGACGGCACCGGCGATCCGGGAGGTCGCCGGATCGGCGTCGGACTGGAAGGAGTTGAAGGTCTCGGGCAGGGCGTCCACGGCCCAGGTGGCCTTGCCCCCGTCGGTGATCAGATCACGCTCGGCGGCCGCGATGTCCTGTGCGGCCGAGGGTGCGCCGCCGGAGTCGTCGGTGCTGCCGCACGCGGCGAGCGACGGCAGTGCGAGCACGCCCGCGACGAGGTAGGCCGTCGCCCGCACTGCGGGGCGGACGCCGGGGGCGGCGGGATCGCGTGGGGGCATGGCGTGGAACCTCCGGGGTCGCCCGGCCACCGCGCTTCCCTGGGAGGTGCCGGGTTTGTTCACGTCTGGGGGTATTGAGTGCTGATCACACGGATACGGCCCCACTGAACGGGATCGCCCTCAGGCGGCGCGGGAGACACGGCGGCAGGCGCCGCCAACCCCACCCGTGCGGCCCAATCCGGCCGCGGGCCGTTGCTCATGAGCCCCCATGGGCTCTCGTACGGGGGAATCCGCGCAGATCCCTTCACAATCCGGGATGTGACGCGCGACACTCGCAGGCGCACGATCCATGGGATCCCCGCTGTATCAAGCGGAAGTGGAGGGCAACTCATGTCCCTGCACGACGATTTGACGGCCGTTCAGCGCTGTCTCGACGATCTGGTGCGCTCGGTCGGAAGACTGGAGCAGCACGTCGGGTCCGCCCTGGACATCCGCCGGGTGCGCACGGACGCCGATCACCTGCGCGACAGTGTCGCGCTGCTCAAGGAAGCCGCACCGACGCTGCGCGCCGAGGCCGACAAGAAACGGCCCGACATGGTCAGCATCCCCGACACCCCGTACGACCGTTCCTTGTGGACCGATTCCGACGACGAGGGTCTGGGCGCCCGCGACCGCCGCGCCCCCTGACCCCCGGCCCCGGCTCCGGCTGCCGACAAGCCGTACCGACTGGAGACCCCGTTGGCCACTGGCACAGATCCTCACACCTCTAGGAAGTTGAGCCATAGCGAGGGCGGGGTGCGCGGCGCGGGCCGCGCCGCCATCGCCGCCCCGCATCTGCGCACCGACCGCTGGTGGCTGCAGCCCGCGGGGACCGCCGCCGGGCTGTTCGCCTTCATCGTGTACTCGACCTGGCGCGCCTTCGCGAATGCGGACTACTACGCGGCGCCCTACGTCTCACCGTTCTACTCGCCCTGTCTCGCCGAGAACTGCGAGCCCATGAAGGGCGGTCCCAACTGGGAGATCTTCGGCAGCTGGTGGGGTCTGTCGCCCGCGCTCCTGATCCTGATCTTCCCGCTGGGCTTCCGGCTCACCTGCTACTACTACCGCAAGGCCTACTACCGCGGCTTCTGGGCCTCTCCCCCGGCCTGCGCGGTGGCCGAGCCGCACAAGAAGTACAGCGGCGAGACCAAGTTCCCGCTGGTCTTCCAGAACATGCACCGCTACTTCTTCTACGCGGCGGTGCCGGTGGCGGGCATCCTGACGTACGACACCGTCCTGGCCTTCCGCGACGAGAATTACGAGTGGGGGCATATGGGCCTCGGCACCCTCGTGTTCCTCGTCAACATCGTGCTGATCTGGGCGTACACCCTGTCCTGCCACTCGTGCCGGCACATCGTCGGGGGCAAGCTCAAGCACTTCTCCAAGCACCCTGTGCGCTACAGGACGTGGCAGTGGATCGGGAAGCTGAATGCCCGTCACATGCTGCTGGCCTGGGCCTCGTTGATCAGTGTGGCCCTCGCGGATCTCTACGTGTATCTGGTCGCCAGCGGTGCCTTCGACGATCCGCGATTCTTCTGATGTCCGGGGCCTTCTGATGGCGAGGTGCGTGCGATGACTACGGTGGAGCGGCAGCAGTGGGACGTCGTCGTGGTGGGGGCCGGCGGGGCCGGCCTGCGGGCGGCGATCGAGGCGCGGGAGCAGGGTGCGCGGACGGCGGTGATCTGCAAGTCGCTGTTCGGCAAGGCCCATACGGTGATGGCCGAGGGCGGGATCGCCGCCTCGATGGGCAATGTGAACGACGGCGACAACTGGCAGGTGCACTTCCGCGACACCATGCGCGGCGGCAAGTTCCTCAACCAGTGGCGGATGGCCGAACTGCACGCCCAGGAGGCACCCGACCGCGTATGGGAGCTGGAGACCTGGGGTGCGCTCTTCGACCGGACGCGGGACGGGAAGATCTCGCAGCGCAACTTCGGCGGGCACGAGTACCCGCGGCTCGCGCATGTCGGTGACCGCACAGGTCTCGAGCTGATCCGGACGCTGCAGCAGAAGATCGTGTCGCTGCAGCAGGAGGACTTCAAGGAACACGGCGACTACGAGGCCGGGTTGAAGGTATTCCAGGAGTGCACCACCACACGGATCCTCAAGGACGACGTGGACGGGAAGGTCGCCGGGATCTTCTCGTACGAGCGGGAGTCCGGGCGCTTCTTCGTGATCGAGGCGCCGACCGTGATCCTCGCGACGGGCGGGATCGGCAAGTCCTTCAAGGTGACGTCCAACTCGTGGGAGTACACGGGCGACGGGCACGCGCTCGCGCTGCTCGCGGGCGCCCCGCTGCTGAACATGGAGTTCGTGCAGTTCCACCCGACGGGCATGGTCTGGCCGCCGTCGGTGAAGGGGATCCTCGTCACCGAGTCCGTACGCGGTGACGGCGGGGTGCTCAGGAACTCCGAGGGCAAGCGGTTCATGTTCGACTACATCCCGGACGTCTTCAAGGAGAAGTACGCGGAGTCCGAGGAGGAGGGCGACCGCTGGTACGAGGATCCGGACCGCAACCGCCGACCGCCCGAGCTGCTCCCCCGCGACGAGGTCGCCCGGGCGATCAACTCCGAGGTCAAGGCGGGGCGCGGGTCGCCGCACGGCGGGGTGTTCCTCGATGTGTCGACGCGTATGCCGGCCGATGTCATCCGGCGCCGGCTGCCGTCCATGTACCACCAGTTCAAGGAGCTGGCGGACGTGGACATCACGGCCGAGGCGATGGAGGTCGGGCCGACCTGCCACTACGTGATGGGCGGGATCGCCGTCGAGTCCGATACGGCGGCGGCGCTCGGCGTTCCCGGGCTCTTCGCGGCCGGTGAGGTCGCGGGCGGGATGCACGGCTCGAACCGGCTCGGCGGCAACTCGCTCTCCGATCTGCTCGTGTTCGGGCGGCGGGCCGGGCTGCACGCGGCCAAGTACGCGGCGGGGCTCGGCGCGGAGCGGCCGGTGATCGAGGACTCCCAGATCGACCTCGCGGCCGCCGAGGCGCTGCGGCCGTTCTCGGCCGAGGGCCCCGACGAGACGCTCACCGAGGAGGGACCGCTGCCCTCGACGGCGCGGCCCGCGGAGAACCCGTACACCCTGCATCAGGAACTGCAGCAGGCGATGAACGACCTCGTGGGGATCATCCGGCGCGAGGAGGAGATGGCGACCGCGCTGAAGCGGCTCGCGGATCTGCGGGTACGGGCGCGGCGGGCCGGGGTCGAGGGGCACCGGCAGTTCAACCCCGGCTGGCATCTCGCCCTCGACATGCGGAACATGCTGCTCGTCAGCGAGTGCATCGCGCGCTCCGCCCTGGAGCGCACCGAGAGCCGCGGCGGTCACACCCGCGAGGACTACCCGGGCATGGACCGCGGCTGGCGGAAGGTCAATCTGCTGTCCCAACTGGCCGATCCCACCGGTGGGTTGGCGGCCACGGATCCGGTACGCGGCCAGATCCGCCTCGTACGCAAGGAGACCGAACCCATCCGACCGGACCTGCTCGCGCTGTTCGAGAAGGAAGAGCTGGTCAAGTACCTCGCCGAAGAGGAGCTCTACGAATGAGCACGGCTGCATCGACCTCGTACGAGGCGCACTTCAAGGTCTGGCGCGGGGACACCGACGGCGGCGGGCTCGAGGACTTCAAGGTCGAGGTCAACGACGGTGAGGTGGTGCTCGACATCATCCACCGCCTGCAGGCCACCCAGGCACCCGATCTCGCGGTGCGCTGGAACTGCAAGGCCGGCAAGTGCGGGTCCTGTTCCGCGGAGATCAACGGGCGGCCGCGGCTGCTCTGCATGACGCGGATGTCGACGTTCTCGCGCGAGGAGACGCTCACCGTCACGCCGCTGCGGGCCTTCCCCGTCGTACGGGATCTCGTGACCGACGTGGGCTTCAACTACACCAAGGCCCGCGAGGTGCCCGCCTTCGTACCGCCGCAGGGGCTCGGGCCCGGTGAGTACCGGATGATGCAGGAGGACGTGGACCGCTCGCAGGAGTTCCGCAAGTGCATCGAGTGCTTCCTGTGCCAGGACACCTGCCATGTGGTGCGTGACCACGAGGAGAACAAGAGCGCCTTCGCCGGGCCGCGGTTCCTGATGCGGGTGGCCGAGCTCGATATGCATCCGCTGGACTCGGCCGCCGAGTCGGGGCTCGAGCGCAAGAAGACGGCGCAGGACGAGCACGGGCTCGGCTACTGCAATATCACCAAGTGCTGCACCGAGGTCTGCCCCGAGGGCATCAAGATCACGGACAACGCGCTGATCCCGCTGAAGGAGCGGGCGGTGGACCGCAAGTACGACCCCCTCGTATGGCTGGGGAACAAGATCCGGCGGCGCCCGGGGGCCTGAGAACGCAGGACCCCGGCGGCCGCACCCTTCGGTGCGGCCGCCGGGGTCTTCGCCGTCGCGTCAGGCAGCCAGCTTGTTCTGGCAGGTGACCAGGCGGGTCTTCGCGGTGCTGAGCAGCCGGTGGGTCTTCTTGCGGTCCTGGGCCAGCTCCTCGTCGGGCTCGAACCCGCGCCACTTGTTGTAGGCGGCGCGCTCCTTGTCCCGGGCCTTCGCCAGGTCCTTGCGCAGGTCCTCGCGCTTCTCGATGAGCTTCGTGTACTCCGCGCTCTCCGGGTCCGCGTAGCGGAGGTTCTCCTCCACGTCGCCGATCGAGTCCATGATCCAGTCGACCTCGCCGGTGGCGTCCACCACCGCGTCGTACAGGGCGTCGGACTTCGCCTGCTCCGCCGCGAACCGCTCGTCGAGCTTGTCCGCGCTCTCCTGGTGGCGGTTGACCGTCTTCTGGTAGGCGTTGCAGTTCTTGGGCTTCGGGGCCGCGTCCGCGTGGGCGAGCGACGCGGGCAGGACGAGAGCGAGGAAGGACGCGGCGACGACGGCTGCGCGGATGCCGTGACGGTGGGCCATGAAGAGAACCTCTCAGGGCGATAGGGGTGGGGGCCGCGGGCATCCATGCCACCGCCCGCCCCGCACCTCACGGCGGGAGGGGTGACTTCATGCGGATGGGTCCCGGACACCAGCCGGGCGCGCCACAACCCGGGAGCAGGCCCGGTCGCGACCCCGCATAACCGGACATACGCTCACGTATGTGACGCCATCCCGTGATCGCTCGCTGCCTCACATAGCCGCGCGGGCGGTGCTCGCCGCGCTCCTCGTGGTGGTGCTGCCGCTCCTCATGACCGGCCACGCCCGGGCCGAGGGCCCGGTCACGCTGTCACGGACCGGGCAGATCACCGACAAGGTGGGTGCGCTCGGGGACCGGAAGACCGAGGTCGCGCAGACTCTCGACAAGCTCTATGACGACGACGGGATCCAGCTCTTCGTCGCGTACGTACGGGACTTCTCCGGGCAGTCCGCGAAGTCCTGGGCGAACAGCACGGCCGAGCGCAACGGGCTCGGCCTCGACGACATCCTGCTCGCGGTCGCCACGCACGACCGCCAGTACGCGTACTCGGTCGACCAGGACTCGCGGCTCAGCGAGGCCCAGCTGCAGCAGGTCGCCACCACGGCGGTCGAGCCCGCGCTCAAGCAGAACGACTGGGCGGGCGCCGCGATCGGCGCGGCCCGCGGCTATGAAGCGGTGCTCGCGGGGCAGCCGGTCCCGACTCCGGCGATCACCCCGGGCGAGCCCGATCCGGGCGCCGCCGAGGACCACGGTCCGGCGACCGGGGATCTGGTGCTTCCGGTGGTCGCGGTCGGCAGCGCGGGCGCGCTGGCGGCGTACGCGTACACGCGGAGCAAGCGGAAGAGGAACGGCGGCGGCGGGAACGGGTCGCCCGCCGGCTGGTCGCAGGGCCCCGCGCCCACCCCGCTGCCGGACCTCGACAAGCAGGCCAGGCTGCTGCTCGTGCAGACCGATGACGCCGTACGGACCTCCACCGAGGAACTCGGCTTCGCCGCCGCCCAGTTCGGGGACGACGCGGTCAAGCGCTTCCAGGACGCGGTGACGTACGCGAAGGGCGAGCTGACCTCCGCCTTCAAGCTGCGCCAGCAGCTCGACGACGCGTTTCCCGAGGACGACGCGACCAAGCGGCGGATGCTGGACGAGATCGTCTCGCGCTGCAGCGAGGCCAACCGGCGCCTTGACGCCGAGACCGCGGACTTCGACCGGCTGCGCGCCCTCGAACAGAACGCGCCCGAGGCGCTGACGCTGGCCGAGGGGACGTTCCGCGAGGTCAGCGCGCGGACCACGGCGGCCGCCGGGACGTATACGACGCTGACGACGCGCTACGCGGATTCCGCGTCCGCGCCCGTGAGCGGGCATATCGAGGAGGCCAAGGAGCGGCTGCTCTTCGCGACCGGCACCCTCAACCAGGCACGGCAGGCCGTGGACGCCGGCGAGAACGGTCCGGCCGCGGTGTATCTGCGGGCCGCCGAGGGCGCCGTCGACCAGGCGGGCACGCTGGTGGACGCGGTGGACCGGCTCGCCGCGGAGCTCGGTCAGGCCGAGGCGAAGCTGCCGGGCGCGCTGACCGAGACGCAGACCGATCTGGCCGATGCGCGCGGGCTGCTGCAGGGCACCACGACCGGAACGTCGACGGCCGATCTGCAGGGCCGGATCGCCCGCGCGGAGACCGTGCTCCAGGACGTACGCGCTGTGGTGGCCGGCGGGCGCTACGACCCGATCGACGCCCTGCGGCGGATCGAGGAGGCCGATGCCGCGCTCGACGAGGCCCTGTCCGGGGCGCGCGAGCGCGAGGTCGCCGATCAGCGGGCGCGCGGGCTGCTCGACCAGACGCTGCTGACCGCCCGCAGCGCGGTGGGCGCCGCCGCCGACTACATCACCACGCACCGCGGCGGTGTGGGCAGCGAGGCCCGCACCCGCCTCGCGGAGGCCCAGCGGCATCTGGCCGCCGCCGACGCGCTGGCCGCCACGGACGCCTCGGGTGCGCTGGCCCGGGCCCAGCAGGCCGACTCCATGGCACGCCAGGCGCAGCAGCTGGCCGAGCGCGATGTGGGGTCCTTCGACCCGTACGGCGGGCAGATGGCCGGCCGGTCCCGCTCCGGCGGGACGGGCGGTGCGGTGCTCGGCGGGATCATCCTCGGCGAGGTGCTCGGCGGGATGGGGC
>NZ_JAAKZW010000501.1 GCF_011044995.1 Streptomyces mesophilus
CCCACGCCCCCGGGCCAGACGCAGCACACCCACCCCACAGCCCTGCCATGCTGGCCCCATGGCGATCCTCTCCGCAGCAGCCGGTGAGTGGGCCGGTGCCAATGGGTTCCGGCTCATGCCGGAGGACCCTCTGGACGAACGCCCGGCGACGGCCACGCTTGCCCTCGCCGCCGGCGGTCACCTCACCTCGCTCACGTACACCTGGGAGCATCCGGAGGACGGTCCGCAGGACGGCCTCCTCGTCATCGGCGGCGGCGAGCAGGCGGGCATCCTGACCGCGATCTGGGCCGACTCCTGGCATCAGAAGCCGGCCCCCATGACCCTCAACGGCCGTCTCGCGGACGATGGTTCGGTGGGTCTGGACGCGCGGTACGCCGAGGACTGGGGATGGCACATCGACCTGGTGGCCGACGGGGGCGGGCTGCGCATGCGCATGGACAACGTGCTGCCCCCGCAGTACGCGACGCCGGAGACCGCCTCGTATCCGGCGATGGTCATGGACCTGAGCCGCAGCGACTGAACGAACGCCCCAGACCCAGACCCAGACCCAGGC
>NZ_JAAKZW010000074.1 GCF_011044995.1 Streptomyces mesophilus
GCCCCAGGCGGCCCCCGCCGCCGTCCGGCCGCATGCCGTCGATAGCGCTCACCAGGTGCTCCGTACGAGATGTGCCTGCAGATCCGGCCAGTCTGCCCCAGGGCACTGACATTCTCCTGCGATACGTTCCGTGGCATGAGGCTGACGATTCTTGGTGGCGGCGGATTCCGCGTCCCGCTGGTGTACGGGGCGCTGGTGGGGTCCGAGGTGCGCGAGCTGACGCTGTACGACACGGACCGTACGCGGCTCGACGTGATGCGGTCCGTGATCGAGGGGCTTGGCGCGGACGGTCCTGCGCTGCGGATCGCCGACGATCTGGACGACGCGCTGCGCGGCGCCGACTTCGTGTTCTCGGCGATCCGCGTCGGCGGCACCGCGGGCCGGGTGCGCGACGAACGGGTCCCGCTCGCCGAGGGGGTGCTCGGCCAGGAGACGGTCGGCGCGGGCGGGGTGCTCTACGGGCTGCGGACGATCCCGGTGGCGCTGCGGATCGCCGAGCGCGTCAAGGAGCTCGCGCCCGGCGCCTGGGTCATCAACTTCACCAATCCGGCGGGCATGGTGACCGAGGCGATGGCCTCGGTGCTCGGCGACCGCGTGATCGGCATCTGCGATTCGCCGGTGGGCCTCGTACGCCGTGCGGCGCGCGCCGCGGGAGCGGACCCCGAGGACGTCACGTACGACTATGTGGGCCTCAACCACCTCGGCTGGCTGCGGAAGTTGACCACCTCGGACGGCCAGGACCTGCTGCCCGCACTGCTCGCCGATCCGGAAAGGCTCGGCTCCTTCGAGGAGGGAAGGCTCTTCGGCGCGACGTGGCTGCGCGCCCTCGGCTCGCTGCCCAACGAGTATCTGCACTACTACTACTTCCGCCGCGAGACCCTCGCCTCCGTCGCCGAAGCGGCCGAGACCCGGGGCGAGTTCCTCGACCAGCAGCAGGGCGGGTTCTTCGGCCGCGCGTCCGCCGACCCGTCGAAGGCGTACGACCTGTGGGAGGCGACCCGCCGCGAGCGCGAGTCCACGTACATGGCGGAGTCCCGTGCGGCGAGCGGCGGCTGGGAGCGGGACGCGTGCGATCTGGACGGCGGGGGTTACGACCAGGTGGCGCTGGCCCTGATGCGTGCGCTGTCCTCGGGTGCGGGCGCGCGGCTGATCCTCAACGTGCGCAACAACGGGACCGTGCCCGAACTCCCGGCCGACGCCGTCGTCGAGACGGTCTGCGAAGTGGACGCTTCCGGCGCCCGCCCGCTGCCCTGCGCACCGCTGGGCGCGGCCGAGTTGGGGCTGATGCTGCAGCTCAAGGCGGTGGAGCGGGCGGCGATCGAGGCGGCCGTGTTCAAGGACCGCGACGCGGCGCTGCGGGCGCTCGCCCTGCATCCGCTGGTGGACTCCCCCGCGGTGGCCCTGCGGATTCTGGAGCGGGCGGCGGTGTGACGCGCGGGGAGATCAAATGATTTCACCGCATCGTCAACTTCCCGTAGCGTCGGCTGAGTTGAGATCAATTCATGCCGACGAAAGAGAACCGCAGATGCTGAATGGTCCGATACGCAAGGCCGCCGTCGCCGCTCCGATCGCCGCGCTGATGCTCGCGTTCACACCGGGGGCCGCGTCCGCCCATCACACGGAGTGCGAGGGCAATGTCATCATGCGCATCCCCGCCGGCGACGGCGAGAAGGTGGCGGGCGCCTGTATGGAGCCGCATGGGGAGACCCTGCGGGTACGGGACTACAAGGCGGACGGATACGCGGCCCGCGCGCAGGCGTACCGCAAGGTCCGCGGCGAGTGGGAGAAGGTCGGCGGGGTCTGCTTCGACGACACCAGCACCGGCAACCCCGACCGCTACTGCGACCTCTCGATCGCCGAGACGACCGACGTGAAGATCAAGCTGTGGGAAGGCGCCTACGACATCTGGGGCCCGGTCTTCACCGTCTGACGAGCAAGGGTGGACAGGAGGCCGACGGCCAAGAGCGGCCGGGAGACCGACGGCCACGGATTACGATCACCGACATGCCGCCGGCCGAACCCCCGTCCGAGACCCCCGCAGGCGTACGCGAGGTGAAGTCCGCCGCGCGCACCGTCGAGCTGCTCGAAGTGCTCGCCGCGCGCGGTGACCGTCCCGCGCGCCTGCGGGAGCTGGCCGAGGAGCTGGGGGTGCCGCGCAGCTCGATGTACGCGCTGCTTCAGACGCTGATCGACCGCGGCTGGGTGCGCACCGACACCACGGGTTCGCTGTACGGCATCGGCATCCACGCGCTCCTCACCGGCACCGGTTACCTGGACAGCGATCCGCGGGTACGCGTCGTACGGCCGTATCTCGACGAGGCCTCGGAGGCGCTCGGCGAGACGATCCATCTGGCCCGCCTCGACGGCGCGGACGTGGTGTACCTGGCCACCCGCGAATCCCATGAGTATCTGCGGACGTTCTCGCGCGTGGGCCGCCGGCTGCCCGCCCACGCGGGCGCCCTTGGCAAGGCGCTGCTCGCCGAAGCCGTGGAACAGCGGCTGCCGCGGGGTGAGTTGGCCCAGCTCACGGCCAACACCCACACCAGCGCCGACGCCCTGGCCGCCGAGCTGGCCGAGGTGCGGGCGCGCGGCTATGCGATCGACCGTGAGGAGAGCGTCCTCGGCATCGCGGGCTTCGGCTTCGCGCTGCGCTACGACGAGCCGGCCGTGGACGCGATCAGCTGCTCGGTGCCGCTGGCGCGGCTGACCGAGGAGCACGAGCTGCGGATCGTGGCCGTGATGCGGGAGATCCGTACGAAGATCGAGTCGGCGGCGCCGCGCGCGTCCGGCGCGGCCCAGTGGCGCTGACGGGCGCCTCTCTTCAGTGCCGCTTCCGAACAGCCACCCGTTTCTTCAGTGCCGCTTCGGAACAGCCACCCGCGTCAGATCCGCCGCCACCGTCAGCTCCCCCTCGAACCCGGCAGCCCGCGCCTGCCGTTCGAACTCCCCCGGGTCGGTGTACCGCTGCGAGAAATGCGTCAGTACGAGATGCCGCACCCCGGCCTCCCGGGCGACCGTCGCCGCCTGCCCGGCCGTCAAGTGCCCGTGGTCCTCGGCCAGCCGGACGTCCTCGTCGAGGAAGGTCGACTCGATGACCAGCAGATCGCACCCGACCGCCAGCTCCCCCACCCCGTCGCACAGCCGCGTGTCCATCACGAAGGCGAAGCGCTGCCCGCGCCGCAGCTCGCTGACGTCCGCGAGCGAGACATCGCCGAGCACACCGTCGCGCTGCAGCCGCCCCACGTCGGGGCCCGTGATCCCGCGGGCCCGCAGCTGCTCGGGCAGCATCCGCCGCCCGTCGGGCTCGACGAGCCGGTACCCGAAGGACTCGACGGGATGCGAGAGCCGCCGGGCTTCGAGGCGGTACGCGGACGTCTCGGCCAGCACACCGCCCTCGGCGACCGGCGCCTCCGTGAGCCGTACGGTCTCCCGGTAGGCCGTCGCGTACCGCAGCCGCTCGAAGAAGTGCTGTCCGCTCGCCGGGTAGTGCGCGGTGACGGGGTGCGGCACCCGGTCGAGGTTGATCCGCTGGATGACGCCCGCGAGTCCGAGCGAGTGATCGCCGTGGAAGTGCGTGACGCAGATCCGGTTGAGGTCGTGCGCGGCGACCCCGGCCCGCAGCATCTGCCGCTGGGTGCCCTCGCCCGGGTCGAAGAGGATGCCCTCGCCGTCCCAGCGCAGCAGATAGCCGTTGTGGTTGCGGTGCCGCGTGGGCACTTGGCTCGCGGTGCCGAGCACCACGAATTCCCTTGAGGACAAGGAGACTTGACCGTTCTCTTCCGTGCCGGCCGCTACCCGGGCGGCCACTGCAGACCACGCCCGCCGAGCACGTGGGCGTGCGCGTGGAACACCGTCTGACCGGCCCCGGAGCCGGTGTTGAACACGATCCGGTAGCTGTCCAGCTTCTCGTCGGCCGCGACCTCGCCCGCGTCGCGCAGCACATCGGCGGCGATCGCGGGCTCGGCGGCGGCGAGCGAGGCGGCGTCCGGGTGGTGCACCTTGGGGATCACCAGGACGTGCGTCGGCGCCTGCGGGTTGATGTCCCGGAAGGCGACGGTCGTCTCCGACTCCCGTACGACGGTGGCCGGCACCTCGCCCGCCACGATCTTGCAGAACAGGCAGTCGGCCTGCGGTTCACCAGCCACGGTCGGGTCTCCTGAGGGTCGGCGATCGGTCCGGGAGCATGCTATCCGTGCGGGCGACGGAGGTGCGGACGCAGGCGCTCACGCCAGCTCCGGCAACGCCGGCGGCGCCTTGGCCGGGGTGGCCTCCAGCGCCTCGAGGGCCACCCGTATCGCCGTGTCCAGCTGCGGATCGCGCCCCGCCGCGTAGTCCTGCGGGGCGGTGACCACCTCGATGTCCGGGTCCACTCCGTGGTTCTCGACGCCCCACTCGGAACCCTCCAGCCAGATCGCGTACTTGGGCTGGGTGACGAGCGTGCCGTCGACCAGGCGGTAGCGGCTGTCGATGCCGACGACGCCGCCCCAGGTGCGCGCGCCGACGACGGGGCCGATGCCCAGGGCCTTGATCGCGGCGTTGACGATATCGCCGTCCGAGCCGGAGAACTCGTTGGCGACCGAGACCACCGGGCCGCGCGGGGCGTCCGCCGGATAGCTGAACGGGCGGCGGCCGCGCGGCAGGTCCCAGCCGACGATGCGGCGGGCGAGCTTCTCGACGACGAGCTGGGAGGTGTGGCCGCCGCGGTTCTCGCGCACGTCGACGACCAGGCCCTCGCGGGCGACCTCGACGCGCAGGTCGCGGTGGATCTGGGCCCAGCCCGGTGCCTGCATGTCGGGGACGTGGAGATAGCCGAGGCGGCCGCCCGACCGCTCATGGACGTAGGCGCGGCGGTCGGCGACCCAGGCGTGGTAGCGCAGGGGTTCCTCGTCGGACAGCGGGACGACGACCGCGTGCCGTACGTCGCCGCCGCCGGACGGCGAGACGGTGAGTTCGACGGCCTTGCCGGCCGAGCCGACCAGGAGCGGGCCCGGACCGCGCAGCGGATCCACGGGCCGCCCGTCGACGGCCACCAGGGCGTCGCCCGGGCGGACCGCCGCCCCGGGCGCGGCGAGCGGGGAGCGGGCGTACGGGTCGGAGGTCTCCGAGGGCAGGATGCGGTCGATCCGCCACAGCCCGTCCTCGTGCCGGGAGATGTCCGCGCCGAGCAGGCCCTGGCGTGTATCGGATGAGCCGTAGCCGCCGCCCGGGGCGACGTACGCGTGCGATGTGCCCAGTTCGCCGTGCACCTCCCACAGGAGGTCGACCAGGTCGTCGTGGGTGGCTACGCGTTCGAGGACCGGGCGGTAGCGGTCGAGCACACCGTCCCAGTCGATGCCGCCGAGGTCGGGGCGCCAGAAGTTCTGGCGCATCAGGCGGCCGGTCTCCTCGTACATCTGCCGCCATTCCGCGGCCGGTTCGATCTGCTGGCGGATCCGGGTCAGATCGACGGTGATGTTGGAGTCGCTGCTGTCGTCGGAGGAGGGGCGGCGGTCGCTGGGGATCACCTTCAGGACATCGCCGGTGTGCAGCAGGACGCGTTTGCCGTCGCCGGTGACAGTGAAGTGGTGGGCGTCGGAGGCGAGTTCCTCGATCTGCTGCTGTGCGAGGTCGTAGCGCTCCAGGTCGGTACGCGGGCCCGGGTCGTCGGGGGTGGCGCGGGAGACGCCGAGTGCGCCGCGTACCGGGTGGCGCAGCCACAGGACACCGTCCTTGGCGGCGCGCAGCGTCGAGTAGCGGGCGGCCTCGACGGGGAAGGCGATGATGCGGTCGGCGAGTCCGTCGAGGTCGATCCGGGTCGCGGGCTGATCGTCGCCCGGCACCTCCTCGCTCTTCTCGGTGGACTCGAAGGGGCGGCCGTGGCGCTGCGGTCCGAAGGGGGACGGGGTGGTCGCGGCGAGCGTGATCAGGTGCGGACGGCAGGCGCCGACGAAGGCGAGGTCGAAGACATGGGCGTCGTAGACCGGGTCGAAGGAGCGCTCGGAGAGGAACGCGAGGTGCTTGCCGTCGAGCGTGAAGGCCGGTGAGAAGTCGCGGAAGCGCAGCGGTGTCGCCTCGGTGACGGACAGGTCGGCGGTGTTGGCGAGCTTCAACTGCCGCAGCGGGGACGGGCCCGCGTGGGACCAGGCGAGCCAGGCCGAGTCGGGCGAGAAGACAAGACCGGTCGCGTCGCCGTCCTCGCTGCGGTCGACCTCGCGCACCTCGCCGCTCTCGCGGTCGACGAGCAGCACCCGGCCGTCGTGCGCGGCGACGGCGGCGCGGCTGCCGTCGGGGGCCATCGCGAGCGAGAGCACCCGCCCCAACTGCCCCGCGGCGACCCGTCGTACGGACGCACCGGTGGCCACCCCGGCGGCGGGCGCGAACTCCAGGGCGTCCTCGCCCTCGGCGTCCGTCACCCAGACGACGTGCTCCTCGCCGCTGACCCGGAAGGTCCGCGGCAGCCGGGCCCGTACCCCGGGAGTGGACGCCAGCGCCCGGGCGGGTCCCTCGCGGTGGGTCACCCAGTGGATCGAGCCGCGTACGGAGACGGCGCTGCCCCGGCCCGTGTGGTCGGGGGCGGTCGCGCCGAGGAAACGATCCGCCTTGACGGGGTGCGGCTGCAGATCCACCCGCTGCCCGCCGAGCCGGACGTCGAGCGGCCGCGGCTCGCTGCCGTCCAGGGCGTCGACGACCCACAGCCGACCGGCACTTGTGTACACGACCCGCTGTCCGTCGGTCGCCGCGTGGCGGGCGTAGAAGCCGTCCTCGGGCGTGTGCCGCGTGAGCCCGGATCCGTCCGGCAGCGAGGAGTAAAGCGCTCCGACGCCCTCATGGTCGGACAGGAACGCGATCCGCTCCCCCACCCACAGCGGGTACTCGAGATTCCCGTCCAACTCCTCGTGTACACGGGTGAATTCACCGGTCCCGTCGGCCGAGGTGTCGATCCACAGCTTCCCCGCCGTGCCACCGCGGTAGCGCTTCCAGTACGCGGCCTCGCGCCCCATCGACACGGAGACGAGCAGCACCTGCCCGTCGGGCCCCCAGGCCACATCGCCGACCGGCCCGTACGGCAGCCGGGTCGCGGGCCCGCCGTCCAGCGAGACGTCCCAGGCCCACTGGCGGCGCAGTGAGGCCTGGCCGTGGGTGGTGACGGCGAGGACGCCGCCGCCGGGAGTCCAGCCGCGGACCGAGGTCTTGTTGCTGCCCCAGTGCGTCAGGCGCTCCGCCCGCCCGCCGTCGACGGGCGCGTAGTGCACCTCGGGCGCACCGTCCCGGTACGAGGTCCAGGCGACGTGGCGGCCGTCCGGGGATATCCGCGGATGACTCACGGGCATGTTGTCGGCACTGACCCGCCAGGCGCGACCGCCCTCCAGCGGTGCGATCCAGACGTCGTCCTCTGCGGTGAAGGCGACCAACTCGCCTCGGACGTGCGGGAATCGAAGATACGAAGGATTCGAGGGCTGCGTCACGTCCACACCTTAAGCAGGGCCTCTACCGCTCCGGGAGCCACAGTGGGAACCTGTCTCGTATGGGCGCATTGAGGCGTTTACGTGATCGCCGGGTCTTGGCGGCGACCGGGGCGGTGGCGGCCGTGGCCTTGGGAGTTGCGGCCTGCTCGCCCCTGGACGGGCAGCTCAGCACGGTCGGTGTGTCGATCACCACGGACCAGAAGGGCACCGACGCCCTGGAGAAGAAGGGCATCGACGTCCAGTGGCTCAGCTGCACCTCGTCCTTCGGCGAGGGCGGCGGCACCCCGGACTCCGCCAAGTCCCCTTCCGTACGCAGCGTCGCGACGGTCGACTGCGAAGGCAGGACCAAGGACGGCCGCGAGATCACCCTGACCGGGAAGGTGACCGAGGAGCGCAGCGGTGCCTGCGTACGGGGTGATCTGACCGCGAAGGTCGCGGGCAAGACCGTGCTGCAGGCCGATGTGCTCGGCAACTGCGCGGACGCCAAGCCGACCTCACGTCCACCGGGGAACGGGAACGGCCCGCAGCCGACGGTCACGGTGACGACGACGGTGACCGTGTATCCGCCGACCTGCGACTGCCGTCCCGGAAAGTAGCCGTCACACCACCCATGGCCTGAACCTTACGGAATGGCCGATTCACCATAACTCCTGTGTGAAGCACGCACCTTGTCGTGCAAGCTGTTGCCCGAACGGACCGCCGAGGCACACTCGGCGCCATTCTCGCGCGGACCGCACGCGCCGGGGACAGGAGGCCGCCATGGCCGTACGCCACCAAGCGGAGAAGATCGGTCTCGCCGTGACGACCGCGGCCGGACCGCTGACGATCCTGGCCGACGTCCTGGGGCTGCTCGACGAGGTCGCACCCAACGGCATCCAGATGGTCACCCTGCTGATCCTCACTTCCGTCACGGTGTTCCTGCTCCTGGAAGTACGGCGCTTCGAGGTGCTCGACAACGTCGACCGGCGTCTGGAACGCCTGGACGTCGAGGCCACCGCGGAGCGCCTCAAGGATCTGCACTACGGCGGTGTGGTCCAGGTGCACCCGGAGTTTCCCGCCACCCATGTGAAGGCGCTGGTGCGTGAGGCCCGCCAGGAGGTCGCGGTCCTTCAGACCTTCATCCCCAACCTCCGTTCCCTGCTCGACGAATGCCAGGAAGCCATCAGCCGGAACGAGGCGAGGGTGCGGATCCTGCTGCTGCTCCCGACGTCCTCCGTCGTCTCCTTGCGCCAGGAGGTGCTGCGCGAGGCGGGCGGAACCGCGGCCGAGAACCGTGACGTCCGAGCGGATATCGAGCGCAACCTCAGTGACCTGGGGCAGCTCCACGCGCGCCTGCCCGTGCGGGCCCAGAGGCGTTTGGAGGTACGTGTCTACAACTCGCTGCCGTCCATGGCCGTGTACCGGGCCGACAGCCGCTACCTGGTCAGCTCCTTCGTGCACAGCGGGCTCGCCATCGACTCCCCGCAGACCGAGATCCACGGCACCGAGTCGGTGCGGGGCGCCGAGGTGCAGCGCGAGTTCGACACCCTGTGGCGCATGGGCAGGACCGTCGACCTGGACGACTGGGAGCTCTCGATCAACCTCATGGACTTCACCAATACCGGCGCCTGACCGGCGCGTCCCACCGAAAGGCCGCACCACCATGCACCAGCCCACCGCACTGCGGGGAATCGAGGCGCTCGACGCCTTCGAGGACGATCTCATCGCCCGGTACCGAGCGCATCCGGTCCTCGCGGACACCGCCCGGCTCTCCGACGACGGCCTCAAGCAGATCCTGCTCCAGCGGCGCTTCGTGTCGCTCGCCTTCACTCCGGCCTACGACCTGGCGATCGATCTGCTGCGCGACAACGAGGCGCTGCGTATCGCCCGGGTCATCCTGCGCGAGGAGTATCCGGGCGGGACGGGCACCACCCGCTCGCACCGCGAGGACATGATCGAGGACATGCTCCGACTGGGCGTCTCGCGGGACGAGTTGGCGGCTTCAAGGCCCACTCCGGCCACGCTGGAGGCGGTGACCGCGGCGTTCACGCTGATCGCCGAGGCGGGCGAGCACGAGGACGCCGACCTGCGGTTGCTCACCATCCTGCGCTTCTGGGGCGAGATCCTGGTCTCCACCGAATACGTCCAGCTGTGGCCCCGGATCGGCCCGCTGCTCACCGAGGACGGACGCAACCGCTCACGCTTCTACTACCCGCATCTGCTGCACGACGCGAAGGCGCATCCCCTGGCGACGGTCTCTCTTCGCTCCACGACGCATGCGGACAAGCTCGCGCACCGGCTGCACTCCCTGCTCACGTGCGCGGAGCCCGGTGCGGCCGCGGCGGCCTTCCGCGCGGAGGAGGAGCGGTCGCTGGCGGTCAAGACACGCTTCTACGACCAGTTCCTGCCGGTGAGTTGAGGTCGGTGAGTTGAGGTCGGTGAGTCGAGGCCGGTGAGTCGAGGCCGGCGCCAGGCGCTCAGGAGAACCCGCCGGCCAGGAACACGATCCCCAGGGCGATCAGCACAGCGGCCGCGATCCCACCGCCGGCGTACCCGAGGATCTTCGCCACCCGGGCGGAGGCGGGCGCCTGCTCCTGCCAGCCCAGTTCCGCGGCGACGGCCCGGACAAGCCGGTGTCCGTCGGCCGAGTTGAAGGACCGTCGCCGCGAACCGTCCATGGCGGCGCCGAACACGCGGTAGCGGGCGCGGCCCCGCTCCACCGTCGACCCCCACTGCCCGGCCGGTCCGCGCTGCCGCATACGGACGACGTCGGTGATCGTGCAGGTGTTCAACTCCGGCCGCAGCACCACCTCATAGGTGTGCCGCCGCTGCCTGTACGGCGACGGCTCCGGGACCTCCACGGTGAGGTCGAAGCCCCGTTCCGTACGCCGCCACTCGTACGCGGCGTCGGCCGCACCCCTCACGCGGGCACAGAACTCCTCCACGTCGGCACCGCTGCGGTGCACCATTCGCGTTCAGCCCCCATCGATCCTCGGAGACAGGTTCTTACGGGAAAAAACCCCGAACCCTATCCCCAGCGCCCGGTCCGCCCCAGCAGCAGCGCCGCCGCCGCCGTCCCGGCCGTCGACGTCCGCAGCACACTCGGCCCGAGCCGATACGGCTTCGCACCCGCGGCGGCGAACGCCTCCAACTCCTGCGGGGACACGCCCCCTTCGGGCCCGACGACCAGGACGATCGACCCGGCCGAGGGCAACGAGGCCGAGGCAAGCGGCTCGCTGCCTTCCTCATGCAGTACGGCGGCGAAGTCGGCCGAAGCCAGAACCGCAGCCACCTGCTTGGTGGTGGCGAGCTCGGCGACCGAAGGGAACCGCAACCGCCGCGACTGCTTCCCCGCCTCCCGCGCCGTCGCCCGCCACTTGTTCAGCGCCTTGGCCCCCCGCTCGCCCTTCCACTGCGTGATGCAGCGCGACGCGGCCCACGGCACGATCCCGTCGACCCCCGTCTCGGTCATGATCTCGACGGCGAGCTCACCGCGGTCGCCCTTCGGCAGCGCCTGCACGACGGTGATCCGCGGACTCGGCTCGGGCTCCACCGGAAACTCGAACGCCTCGACGAGCAGCGTGTCCTTGCCCTCCGTACGCAGCACGGTCCCGGCCGCCGCCCGCCCCTGCCCGTCGGTGAGCACGATCTCCTCACCGGCCCCCAGCCTGCGCACGGATACGGCATGCCGGCCCTCGGGCCCGTCCAGGGTGAGCACGACACCGGGCCCGGCCCCTTCGAGGGACTCGACCACGAACACAGGGGCGGTCACGCCGCACCCCGTGCACCCAGCGAGGCGGCCGCGGACCGGTACTCGGCGGCGAGCACCTCGACCAGCTGCCCCGCGGGCAACTCCCTTGCCATCCGGTGCCCTTGACCGGCCCACAGCGCCATGCCCTGCGCGTCCCCGGCCTTCGCGGCGGCCTTGCGCAGCCCGCTCGTGAGGTGGTGCACCTGCGGATACGCGGCCGGTGCGTAGGGCCCGTGCTCGCGCAGGAACCGGTTGACCAGGCCACGGGCGGGCCGCCCGGAGAAGGCGCGGGTCAGTTCCGTCCGTACGAACAAGGGGTTGGTCATGGCCTGCTTGTGCAGCACATTGGCGCCGGACTCCGGGCACACCAGGAACGCCGTGCCCAGCTGCGCCATGTCCGCCCCGGCCGCGAGCGCCGCCGCGATCTGCCCGCCGCGCATCAGACCGCCCGCGGCGATGATCGGCAGCTGTACGGTCTCGCGCACCTGCGTGATCAGGGAAAGGAGACCGATCCCCGCGCCGTCCGTCTCCGGATTGTCGCGATGCGTCCCCTGGTGGCCGCCGGCCTCGATGCCCTGTACGCACACCGCGTCGGCGCCCGCCCACTGCGCGGCCTGCGCCTCTTCGGGCGAGGTGACGGTGACGACGCTGTACGTACCGACGCGGGCCAGCGCGTCGAGCACATCGCGGCTCGGGCAGCCGAAGGTGAAGGAGACGAGCGTCACCGGATCGTCGAGCAGGATCGCCAGCTTGGCGTCGAAGCCGTCGTCCAGATTGGAGTCCGGGTCGCCCAGCGGGGTCTCGTACCAGGCGGCCTCACCGGCGAGCTGCGCGGCGTACACCAGGACCGCGGACTTGTCGCCGAGCTCGGGCTGCGGCATGAACAGATTCACGCCGAACGGCTGCCCGGTCAGCCCGCGCAGCTGCTTGATCTCCTGGTACATCCCGTCGGCGGTTTTGTACCCGGCGGCGAGGAAACCGAGCCCGCCGGCCTCGGACACGGCAGCGGCCAGCGAAGGGCAGGAGGCGCCACCCGCCATGGGGGCCTGCACGATCGGATGGGGGCAGAGATCGGTCAGTGCGGTGGACATGACGGCATCGTGCCACGTCCGCCGTTCCCGGCTAAATCGAGCCGTCCCCCGTCCCGCACACGAAGAACTCGGCCCCTCCCGAGGGAGGAACCGAGCTCGTCATACGTACGGAATTCAGCGCCCGTTGAAGGCGTCCTTCAGCCGCGAGAACAGGCCCTGCTGCCCCGGCTGGAACTGCCCGGTGGGCCGCTCCTCACCGCGCAGCACCGCCAGCTCCCGAAGGAGCCGCTCCTGCTCGGCGTCGAGCTTGGACGGCGTCATGACCTCGACGTGCACGATGAGGTCACCGCGACCGCCGCCGCGCAGATGTGTCACACCACGGCCGTGCAGCGGAACCGACTGCCCGGACTGGGTGCCGGGCCGGATGTCGATCTCTTCCAGTCCGTCGAGCGTCTCAAGGGGCACCTTCGTGCCGAGCGCGGCCGCCGTCATCGGAATGGTCACTGTGCAGTGCAGATCGTCACCACGCCGCTGGAACACCGGATGCGGCAGCTCGTGGATCTCGACGTAGAGGTCGCCGGCGGGACCGCCACCGGGGCCCACCTCGCCCTCGCCGGCGAGCTGGATCCGCGTGCCGTTGTCGACACCGGCCGGGATCTTCACGGTCAGGGTCCGCCGCGACCGTACGCGACCGTCGCCGGCGCACTCCGGACACGGGGTCGGAACAACGGTCCCGAAGCCCTGGCACTGCGGGCACGGCCGCGAGGTCATGACCTGACCGAGGAAGGACCGCGTGACCTGCGAGACCTCACCGCGACCGCGGCACATGTCACAGGTCTGCGCGGAGGTGCCGGGAGCGGCGCCCTCGCCGGAACACGTCGTACAGACAATGGCCGTATCGACCTGAATGTCCTTCGTGGTCCCGAACGCGGCCTCGTCCAGCTCGATCTCGAGCCGGATCATGGCGTCCTGGCCACGGCGCGTACGGGAACGGGGCCCGCGCTGGGACGCCGTACCGAAGAACGCGTCCATGATGTCCGAGAAGTTTCCGAACCCGCCCTGTCCGAAGCCGCCCGCGCCACCGCCGCCGGAGGCCGACAAGGGGTCGCCGCCGAGGTCGTAGACCTGCTTCTTCTGCGGGTCCGAGAGCACCTCGTAAGCGGCGTTGATCTCCTTGAACCGCTCCTGGGTCTTCGGATCGGGGTTCACATCCGGGTGCAGCTCGCGAGCGAGCCTCCGGAAGGCCTTCTTGATCTCGTCCTGGGAAGCGTCGCGGCGCACGCCGAGTACGGCGTAATAGTCCGTGGCCACTTACGACTCCGCCAGGATCTGTCCGACGTAACGTGCCACTGCGCGTACTGCTCCCATCGTTCCGGGGTAATCCATGCGGGTCGGTCCGACCACGCCGAGCTTGGCGACTGCTTCGCCGCCCGAACCGTAGCCGACCGAGACGACCGACGTGGAGTTGAGCCCCTCGTGGACGTTCTCATGCCCGATACGTACGGTCATGCCCGGGTCCTTGGCCTCGCCGAGCAGCTTGAGGAGCACGACCTGCTCCTCGAGCGCTTCGAGCACCGGCCGGATCACGAGCGGGAAATCGTGCCCGAAGCGCGTGAGATTGGCGGTGCCGCCGATCATCAACCGCTCTTCGGACTCCTCGACCAGTGTTTCGAGGAGCGTGGCGAGCACGGTCGCCACCGTCCCCTGATCGTCCCGGTCGAAGGACTCGGGCAGATCCTGGACGAGCTGCGGTACGTCGGAGAACCGGCGTCCCGCGACTCTGCTGTTGAGCCGGGCCCTGAGGTCCGCGAGCGAGGCCTCGCCGAACGGCGCGGGGCAGTCGACGTGCCGCTGCTCGACCCGCCCTGTGTCCGTGATCACCACGAGCATCAGGCGTGCGGGCGCGAGCGCGAGCAGTTCCACATGCCGCACCGTGGACCTGGTCAGGGACGGGTACTGCACGACGGCGACCTGCCGTGTCAGCTGCGCGAGCAGCCGCACGGTACGTCCCACGACGTCGTCGAGGTCGACGGCACCGTCCAGGAAGTTCTGGATGGCGCGCCGCTCCGGAGCCGACAGCGGCTTGACGCCCGCCAGCTTGTCGACGAAGAGCCGGTAGCCCTTGTCGGTCGGGATCCGCCCGGCACTCGTATGAGGCTGGGCGATGAACCCCTCGTCCTCGAGCGCGGCCATGTCATTGCGTACGGTCGCGGGCGAGACCCCGAGCTTGTGCCGCTCGGTCAGCGCCTTGGAGCCGACCGGCTCCTCGGTGCCGACATAGTCCTGGACGATGGCGCGCAGCACCTCGAGCCTGCGTTCACTGAGCATCCGCGCACCTCCAGCTGTCGTTCCCGAACCGGCCGTCTGGCACTCATGACGCACGAGTGCCAGCAAAGCTTCTGGTCAGTGTACGGCCGTCGGTAGGCGCCCTAGCAAGGCCGACCACCTCTGATGCGGTTAGCGTCACGGTATGACCTTCAGTTGGGAAGAGTTCGGCTGGGAAGAGCTTGCCGACGGGATCGGCCGCAGGCGGCTCCCGGTGTGGGACGCGACCGTGGCACTCGTCGCCGGGCCGTCCGGCGCGCTGCTCTTCGACACCGGCTCGTCGCTGCGCGAGGGTGCCGAGATCCGCACACAGGTCCAGGCGTTGCTCGGCGGCCGGCGTGTGACCCATATCGTCCTCAGCCACCCGCATTTCGACCATGTCCTCGGTACGGGGGCGTTCGCCGGAGCGCAGATCTACGCCGCCGCCGGCATGGAGAAGGCCCTGGCCGCGGACGGCCGCGAGGAACTCCGCCTCGACGCCGTACGCCAGGGCCTGTCCGAATCCGAGGCGACCTCGGCCACGGACGTGGTCATCCGCCCACACCACCTGATCACCCGTGAGTGGACGGTCGACCTGGGAGGCGGGCGCGAGGTGCGCCTCTGTGTCGTGGGCCCCGCCCACTCCCCGTACGACATGGCGGCCTGGATCCCGGACGCGGGGATCCTCCTTGCGGGCGACCTGATCGAGGAGTCGGGCGAACCGCAGGCGGGCCCGGACGCCACCTCGTCCCGCTGGCCCCTCGCGCTCGACCGCCTGCTCGCGCTGGGCGGACCGGACGCGCGCTACGTCCCCGGGCACGGTTCAGTGGTCGATGCGGCCTTTGTCCGCGCACAGCGCGACGCCCTCGCCGCACTGCACGGCGTGTCATAGCCCGACCGGCCCACCCTTTTCCTATCGTCGGCCGAATGCGCAGCTACAGCCCCGACCTCACCCCGCCGTGGAAGAAGCCGAAGCCGGTCCCGACCGTGGAGGCGACGACGGACCTTGTCGTCGAGGAGGTGTCGACGGGCTTCTGCGGAGCGGTCATCCGCTGCGAGGCGAACACGGTCACGCTGGAGGACCGCTTCGGCAAGCACCGGGTGTTCCCGCTCGACCCCCGCGGCTTCCTGCTCGACGGCAAGGTGGTGACCCTGACCCGCCCGGCCGCCCCTGCTCCGGTACGCCGGGATCGCACCGCATCGGGTTCGGTCGCGGTACCGACGGCCCGCGCCCGGGTGGCGAGGGCCGGCCGCATCTATGTCGAGGGCCGGCACGACGCGGAGCTGGTCGAGCGGGTCTGGGGCGACGACCTGCGCATCGAGGGCGTCGTCGTCGAGTACCTCTCGGGCATCGACGACCTGCCCGCCATCGTCGCGGACTTCGCTCCCGGCCCGGACGCCCGCCTCGGCATCCTGGTCGACCACTTGGTCCCCGGCTCGAAGGAGTCCCGCATCGCGGCCTCGGTCACGGGCTCGCACGTCCTGGTGGCCGGCCACCCGTACATCGACGTCTGGGAGGCGGTGAAGCCGTCCTCGGTGGGCATCGCGGCATGGCCCCGAATCCCGCACGGCGAGGACTGGAAGACGGGCGTCTGCCGCGCGCTCGGCTGGCCCGAGAACACGGGCGCGGCCTGGCAGCACATCCTGTCGAAGGTGACGTCCTACAAGGACCTGGAGCCGGAACTCCTGGGCCGGGTCGAGGAACTCATCGACTTCGTGACCACCAGCCCGTCCGGCGTTTGAGGACATCCGAACGAAGTCCGGATGCGGGGGCCTGGGGCGGAGCCCCGCCCGAATCAGCCCGCCTCAGTCCACCAGGTCCCGCACCACCGCATCCGCCAACAGCCGCCCCCGCAGGGTCAGTACGGCCCGCCCCTCCTCGTAGGGGACGGGATCGAGCAGCCCGTCCTCCAGAGCACGGCGGGAAGCCGCGAGGCCGGCCGGCTTGAGCAAGGAGAGGGGGCACCCCTCGAGAAGCCGCAGCTCGAGCAGCACCCGCTCGACCCGCCGGTCCTCCGCCGAGAGCAGCTCACGCCCGGCCCCGGGCGACGAACCGGCCGCGAGCCGGGACGCGTACGCACCGGGGTGCTTCACGTTCCACCAGCGCACCCCGCCCACGTGGGAGTGGGCGCCGGGCCCCGCACCCCACCAGTCCGCGCCCCGCCAGTACAGCTCGTTGTGCAGACAGCGCGCCGCCTGGGACGTGGCCCAGTTGGAGACCTCGTACCAGTGGAAGCCCGCGGACGAGAGCACGGAGTCCGCCATCAGATAGCGGTCCGCGTGGACGTCGTCGTCCGTCATCGGGATCTCGCCCCGGCGGATCCGCCGGGCCAGCTGGGTCCCTTCCTCGACGATCAGGGCGTACGCGGAGACGTGGTCGGGACCCGCACCGAGCACGGCGTCCAGGGACGCGCGCCAGTCGTCGTCGCTCTCCCCCGGCGTGCCGTAGATCAGGTCGAGGTTGACGTGCTCGAAGCCCTCGGCCCGCGCCTCGGCGACGCACGCCTCGGGACGACCGGGCGTATGCGTACGGTCGAGGATCTGCAGCACGTGCTGCCGGGCGCTCTGCATGCCGAAGGAGACCCGGTTGTAGCCGCCGGCCCGCAGCGCGGCCAGATACGCGGGGTCGACCGAGTCCGGATTGGCCTCGGTGGTGACCTCGGCCCCGTCCGCGAGCCCGAACTCGTCACGGATCGCGCCGAGGATCCGTACGAGATCGGCGGCGGGCAGCAGCGTCGGCGTACCGCCTCCGACGAAGACGGTCTCGACGGCCCGCGGGTCGTCCCCGAGCACCTTGCGCGCGAGCCGGATCTCGTCGATCAGGGTGTCGGCGTAGTTGTCGCGCGAGGCGAGCACGCCACCGGATCCGCGCAGCTCACCGGCGGTGTACGTGTTGAAGTCGCAGTAGCCGCAGCGGGTGGCGCAGTACGGCACGTGGACGTAGAACCCGAGGGGCCGCGCGGCGCTCCCGGCGAGCGCGGAGGCGGGCAGCGCCCCGTCGTCGGGCACGGGTTCCCCGTCGGGAAGAGCAGAAGGCATACCCCTATTGTCCCGGACGCCGAAAGCCCACGGCCCCACGAGCCGGCCGGCTCACGATCCGACCGGCTCACGATCCGACCGGCTCACGATCCGACCGGCCCACAAGCCGGCCGGCCCACAAGCCGGCCGGCCCCCGCCCTCACCGAGCCTGCAACACCAGCACCGCCAGATCGTCATCCACCGGCGTCTGCGCGAAGTCATGCACCAGGCGCCGGATCCGCTCCGCCACCATCGCCGCAGACAGCCCACCGCACTCGGCGAGCGCGTTGGCCAGCCCGTCCCCGTCGTCCAGCATCCGCAGCCCCGAGCGCCGCTCCGTGACCCCGTCCGTCACGCACAGGAGCGTCTCGCCCGAGCCCAGGACGAACGACTCGCTCGAGTACTCCGGCTCGTCGAGCACCCCGAGGAGCACCTGCGGCCCGGCGGCCGGCCGCACCTCGCCGTCCGGGCTGAGCAGCAGCGGCAGCGGGTGTCCGGCGCACGCGAGAGTGCAGCGCACCCCTTCCGGAGAGGGTTCGAGCTCCCCGTACAGAAGGGACAGGAAGCGCGTGGGAGAGCCGTCACCGGACAGGTCGCCCATGCCCGCCGCCGCGACCGCACGCGCCGCCGAGTCCGCCGCCTCCATCGCGTCGTCGAGCAGCAGCCGGTTGAGGCGGTCGAGCACGTCGGAGACCTGGTAGCCCTCGCGGGCGAGCAGCCGCAGCCAGGGGCGGGCGAGCCCGGTGACGACGGCGGCCTCCGGACCGTTTCCGCAGACATCGCCGAGGGCGAAGCACCAACGGCCGTCGCCCGCCGGGAAGATGTCGTAGAAGTCGCCGCCCGCGAGCCCGTTGTCCCGCGGCTCGTACACCAGGGCGCTCTCCACGCCCGGCACTTCGGCCATCGAGCTGGGCAGCAGCCCGCGCTGCAGGACCCGGCTGATGGTGGCCTGGCGCGAGTACTGGCGGGCCGCGCCGATCGCCAGGGCCACCCTGCGGCTGAAGTCCTCGAGGAGTCCGGTGACTTCGTCGGGGAAGCGCATCAGCCCGGTCCGCCCGAGCAGCAGCGTGCCGAGCGCGCGGCCGCCGGCGACCAGGCGGTACGCGAGCGCCGTACCGGAGGTGTCGCCGATGCCTTCGAAGGGCCACGGCACCGGGACGGGGCCGCCGTGCAGCGGGCCCGGGATGACCGGGAGGTCCTTCTCCAGTACGCGGCGCAGTTCCTCGATCCGGGATTCGCTGTGGTGCCAGACGCGGGCGAGCCGGGGCGCGGTGGGCCCGGTGCCGCGGCCGTGCCGGTCGGCCTCGTCGTTGAGCCAGACCGCGCACCAGTCGGCGAGCCGGGGCACGAGGAGCTGCCCGGCCAGGGCCGCCACCATCTCCTCGTCGAGCTGTCCTGCGAGCAGATCGGAGGCCTCGGCGAGGAAGGCGAGCGCCCCGCGATTGCCCCAATCGCCTTGTTCGCGGGACTTCTTGGGGCCCGGCGAGAGGATGTCGGCGACGCGCAGCCCGCGCTGCAGTGCCTGCTCCCCCGCGTACGCCTCGATCTGCTGGGCCGCGTCCACGCCGTCCACGGGCAGGCGCGCCCAGACGGTCTTGTTGCCGGGGCGGTACGTGATGCCCCAGGACTCGGAGAGGCAGGCGACGAGTTGCAGCCCGCGGCCGTACTCGGCGAGGCCGCCCTGCGGCTGGCCGCCGGTCTCTCCGTGGACGGCCCGGCCGGGGTGGTGGTCGCACACCTCGATGACCACGGCCGCGCCCTCGTCCAGATCTCCGTCGGCGGCCAGGACCGCCTCCATCCGGCAGACGACCTCGACATGCGTGCCCGCGTGGACGACGGCGTTGGTGACGAGTTCGCTGACGAGGACGACGGCGTCGTCGGCGAGCCGCTCGGTCAGACAGGCCGACACGGGGATGCCGGCCTCGGTCCAGTCGGCGAAGGCCGCGCGGACGAAGCGGCGCGCGGCGGCCGGCGCCAGGGGGTTGCCCGGCAGCGAGGTACTGGCATGGGCGCCATCCGCAGGCCTCAGCGGAGCATGGGCGGCTGAGGTGACTGGGCGGAATACGTTCTCCCGCTGCATTGGAATGGACCCCACTGTGCGGCTCCAGGGCAGTTCAGGGAAATGCCTCTCCGGCGACAGGGACAGAGTGACAGACTGACTCCGCCCATAAGCGCCGAGTTACTGAAGTGGGCCGCCATGAGTGACAACCTCGCAGTTTCCGTGCTCGGAAACGGTCAAGTCCGAGCAGAAGATTTTCAGACGCTCCTCGCCGCGATGACCTCGCTACGCGATGGCGACTTCCGGGTGCGGGCACCCGAGGGCTCGACCGGTGTCTCGGCCGAACTCGCCGCGGTCTTCAACCAGATCGCCGACCGCAACCAGCATCTGGCCTCCGAGCTGGCCAGATTGCGCAGGGAGATCGTCCGCCACGGAAGACTCGACGAACGGGTCGCGGCCTCACCGGGCCAGGGTTCCTGGTCCACCACCGTCGCGGACGCGAACATCGTGGTGGACGCCTTGGTCGCCCCCGCCGCCAACGCCACCCGTGTGCTCGACGCGGTGGCCGGCGGCGATCTGACCCAGCGCGTCGATCTGCACGACGGCAGCCGGCAGTTACGCGGCGATCTGCGCCATCTGGGCCGCGCCGTCAACAAGATGGTCGACCAGCTGTCCCTCTTCACGGGCGAGGTGACCCGGGTCGCCCGCGAGGTGGGCACCGAGGGACGCCTCGGCGGACGCGCCAAAGTGCAGGGACTCTCCGGCAGTTGGCGCCAGGTGACGGAGGCCGTCAACACGATGGCGTCCCGGCTCACCGCCCAGGTCCGCGACATCGCCGCGGTGACCACGGCGGTGGCGAGCGGTGACCTGACCCGTACGGTCACGGTCGAGGCCACCGGCGAGCTGCTCGAGCTGAAGCTCACCGTGAACACGATGGTCGACCAGCTCTCCGCCTTCGCCGACGAGGTCACCCGCGTGGCCCGCGAAGTGGGTACGGAAGGCCAGCTGGGCGGCCGCGCCCAGGTCCGTGGCGCGAGCGGGGTCTGGAAGGACCTCACGGACAACGTCAACTTCATGGCGTCCAACCTGACTTCTCAGGTACGGAACATCGCCCAGGTGACGACGGCGGTGGCGTACGGGGATCTGAGCCAGAAGATCACCGTCGACGCCCGGGGCGAGATCCTGGAGCTGAAGTCCACCGTCAACACGATGGTCGACCAGCTCTCCGCCTTCGCCGACGAGGTCACCCGCGTGGCCCGCGAGGTCGGCACCGAGGGCAAGCTGGGCGGCCGCGCCCAGGTCCGCGGCGTATCGGGCGTCTGGAAGGACCTCACCGAGAACGTCAACTTCATGGCGGACAACCTGACCTCGCAGGTCCGCAACATCGCGCTCGTCTCGACGGCCGTCGCGCAGGGCGACCTGACGAAGAAGATCACGGTCGAGGCCAAGGGCGAGATCCTTGAGCTCAAGACCACCTTCAACACCATGGTCGACCAGCTCTCCGCCTTCGCGGGCGAGGTGACCCGCGTGGCCCGCGAGGTCGGCACCGAGGGCAACCTCGGCGGCCAGGCCCAGGTCCGCGGCGTATCGGGCGTCTGGAAGGAGCTGACCGACAACGTCAACTTCATGGCGACCAACCTGACCTCACAGGTCCGCAACATCGCCCAGGTCACCACCGCCGTGGCCAACGGCGACCTGTCCAAGAAGATCACGGTGGACGCGCGCGGCGAGATCCTGGAGCTCAAGGACACCGTCAACACGATGGTGCAGCAACTGCGGGCCTTCGCCGACGAGGTCACCCGCGTCGCCCGCGAGGTCGGCACGGACGGCCGGCTCGGCGGACGCGCCCAGGTGCTCGGCGTATCCGGGGTCTGGAAGGACCTCACGGACAACGTCAACTACATGGCGGACAACCTCACTTCACAGGTCCGCAACATCGCCCAGGTCGCCACCGCGGTGGCCCAGGGCGACCTGTCCAAGAAGATCGACGTGGACGCGCGCGGCGAGATCCTGGAGCTCAAGACCACCATCAACACCATGGTCGACACGCTGTCGTCCTTCTCCTCCGAGGTCACCCGAGTGGCCCGCGAGGTGGGCTCCGAGGGCCAACTCGGCGGCCAGGCACGGGTCGAGGGCGTGTACGGCACGTGGAAGCGCCTGACCACGAGTGTGAACGAGCTGGCGCTCAACCTCACCACCCAGGTCCGCGCGATCGCCGACGTGGCCTCCGCGGTCGCCCAGGGCGACATGTCCCGCTCCATCACCGTCGAGACCCAGGGCGAGGTCGCCGAGCTCAAGGACAACATCAACCTGATGGTGTCCAACCTCCGCGAGACCACCCGCGCCAAGGACTGGCTGGAGTCCAACCTGGCCCGTCTCGCGGCCCTGATGCAGGGCCACCGCGACCTGATGGAGGTCGCCGACCTGATCCTGCGCGAGCTGACCCCGCTGGTGAACGCGCAGTACGGCGCGTTCTTCCTGGCCGACTCCGAAGCCGAGGGCACGGGGCTGCGCACTCCCGCACCGTCCAAGGGACTTGCCTTCATCGGCGGATACGGCTCCGCTCAGGGCTCCGTCATCGAAGTGGGCGGGATGCCGGTGCACGGGCTCGTGCGCCAGGCCGCCCTGGAGAAGAAGCGGATCCTCGTCGAGGAGGCACCGCCGGACTACATCAAGATCAACTCGGGGCTCGGCGACGCGGCACCCAGCAGCGTCGTGATCATCCCGATCATCTTCGAGGACCGGCTGCTCGGCGTCATCGAGCTGGCCTCGTTCTCCCGCTTCTCGGATGTCCACCTGGCGTTCTTCGACCAGTTCGTGAACACCATCGGCGTCGCGATCAACACCATCATCGCCAACTCCCGTACGGAATCCCTGCTCGGCGAATCCCAGCGCCTCGCACTCCAGCTCCAGGAGCGCTCGAACGAACTCCAGCGCCAGCAGGCCGAGTTGCAGCGCTCGAACGCCGAGCTGGAGGAGAAGGCGGCCCTGCTCGCCACCTCGTCCCAGTACAAGTCGGAGTTCCTGGCGAACATGTCGCACGAGCTGCGCACCCCGCTGAACTCCCTGCTCATCCTGGCCCGTCTGCTCGCCGACAACCCGGAGGGCCGGCTCAACGACCAGGAGGTCCAGTTCGCCACGACCATCCACCGCTCGGGCACCGATCTGCTCCAGCTGATCAACGACATCCTCGACCTGTCGAAGATCGAGGCGGGCCGGATGGACGTACGCCCCAAGAAGCTCCCGCTGATCAAGCTGCTCGACTACGTCCACGCCACGTTCCGCCCCCTCACCCTCGACCGGGGCCTCGCCTTCGAGGTCGCGGTCGGCGAGGACGTACCGCGCGAGATCTACTCGGACGAGCAGCGCCTCCAGCAGATCCTGCGCAACCTGCTCTCCAACGCGGTCAAGTTCACCGGGAGCGGCCGCGTCGAGCTGCGCGTCAACCGCGTGGGCAATGTCGAAAGCAAGAATCTGACCTTCTTCAAGGAGGGCGAGGAACTACTCGCCTTCGCCGTCACCGACACGGGGATCGGGATCTCCGCCGACAAACTCCCCGTGATCTTCGAGGCGTTCCAGCAGGCCGACGGCACCACCAACCGCAAGTACGGCGGCACCGGCCTCGGCCTCTCCATCAGCCGGGAGATCGCCGGACTGCTCGGCGGCCGGATCGTCGCGCAGAGCGAGCCCGGCAAGGGCTCCACCTTCACGCTGTACGTTCCCGTGGCGCACTCCGGACACGGTCCGGTGCCGGACCCCCAGATGGAGGACGGCGAACTGGCCCACGGCCTTCGTTCGCTGAAGCTGCCCGAACAGCAGTCGGCCGAGGACCCGGTGACGGTCCACGACCAGGACGACAACTGGCCGGCCACCACCAAGCTGGAGGAATGGCGCAACGGCCGGGCCGGTCAGGTCCTCCAGGGCCACCGCGTCCTCATCGTCGACGACGACATCCGCAACGTCTTCGCGCTCACCCACGTACTCGGCCGGGTCGGTATGCCGGTCCTGTACGCGGAGAACGGCCGTGAGGGCATCGAGATCCTCGACCGGAACCCCGATGTCGAGGTGGTCCTGATGGACATCATGATGCCGGAGATGGACGGTTACGAGACGATCGAGGTCATCCGCCGCACACCGCGCTGGGCCGATCTGCCCATCGTGGCGCTCACCGCCAAGGCGATGCCCGGAGACCGGGAAAAGGCCATCGCGGGCGGCGCGAACGACTATGTTCCCAAGCCAGTGGACGTGGACAAACTGCTGTCGGTGATGTGTTCCCTCCTGGACCCAGAGGGCACCGACGGCGCTGACGGCACCGGGACGAAGCAGCACAGCCAGGCAGCAATCGAACAGGGGCAGGCGAGCGGGTCAGGGCAGGAGCGCGTCGCCCCGCCTGAGACTGAATAGGCATTACCACCATGAGCACTGAGGTTTCGACAGACGACCGGGCAAGCATCCTCCTTGTCGACGACATGGAGGACAACCTGACCGCGCTCGAAGCCGTCCTGGGGTCACTCAACGAACCGCTGATCCGGGCGCGTTCGGGCGAGGAAGCGATGAAGGCGCTGCTGCGGCAGCCCTTCGCCGTGGTCCTGCTCGATGTCCGGATGCCCGGCATGGACGGCTTCGAGACCGCCGCGAACATCAAACGCCTCGATCAGACCAAGGACATCCCGATCATCTTCCTCACGGGCACGGACGCCGATACGGGCTATGCCTTCAGGGGGTACGCGACGGGCGCGGCGGACTATCTCACCAAGCCCTTCGACCCATGGGTGCTGCGGGCGAAGGTGACGGTCTTCCTCGACCTGCACCGCAAGAATGTGCAGCTGCAGCGGGCGCTCGCCCGCGAACAGGCCCAGTTCGCCGAGCTGTCCGAGCTGCTCGCCCGGCTCGAGTCCCGGCTGACCGGTACGGATGCACCCCAACTCGCGGAAGCACGCGGCGAGCTGGCCCGTATGGAGGAAGTGCTGACCCTCATGCGACGCGGGCGGAGCCAGTGATCCGGCTCCGCCCGCGCCCACGGTCCCGCAGGGGGTTCTGGGTCCTTACGCCTCGCGCGATCCCGCGTACATCTCGTCGACGAGCGCCTTGAACTCCCGCTCCACGACCGGACGCTTGAGCTTGAGGCTCGGCGTCAGCTCGCCGTGCTCGACGTCGAGATCACGCGGCAGGATCCGGAACTGCTTGATGGTCTGCCAGCGCTGCAGCCCCTGGTTGAGCTGCTTGACGTAACCGTCGATGAGCGCGGTCGTCTTCGGGTCGGCCAGGACGGCCTCGTACGAGGTGGAGGAAAGTCCTTCCTCCTTGGCCCAGTTGACGATGGACGGCTCGTCGAGGGCGATCAGCGCGGTGCAGTAGTTGCGGTCGGCGCCGATGACCAGGATGTTCGAGACGTACGGGCAGACGGCCTTGAACTGTCCCTCGACCTCGGACGGCGCGATGTACTTGCCGCCGGACGTCTTGATGAGGTCCTTCTTGCGGTCGGTGATCCGCAGATACCCGTCGGCCGAGAGCTCACCGATGTCCCCGGTGTGGAACCAGCCGTCCGACTCCAGGACTTCGGCGGTCTTCTCGGGCAGCCCGTGGTAGCCCTGCATGATGCCCGGGCCGCGCAGCAGGATCTCGCCGTCGTCCGCGATCCGCACCTCGGTGCCGGGCAGCGGCTTGCCGACCGTGCCGGTGCGGTACGCCTCACCGGGGTTGACGAAGGACGCGGCGCTCGACTCCGTCAGGCCGTAGCCCTCCAGAATGTGCACCCCGGCGCCGGAGAAGAAGAACCCGATCTCGGGCGCGAGCGCGGCCGACCCGGAGACACAGGCACGGAGCCGCCCGCCGAAGGCCTCACGCAGCTTGGAGTACACCAGCGCGTCGGCGACCTTGTGCTTGGCACTGAGCCCGAACGGCGCGGAGGACTTCCCCGTACGACGGAAGTTGTCCTGCGTGACCTTGGCGTACTCGCGCGCGACACCCGCCGCCCACTGGAAGATCTTGTACTTGGCGCCACCGCCGGCCCGCGCCTTGGCCGCGACCCCGTTGTAGACCTTCTCGAAGATCCGCGGCACGGCGGCCATATAGGTCGGCTGCACGACGGGCAGATTTTCGATGATCTTGTCGACCCGCCCGTCCACGGCGGTGACATGACCGACCTCGATCTGGCCGCTGGTCAGCACCTTGCCGAAGACGTGCGCGAGCGGCAGCCACAGGTACTGCACATCGTCGGGACCGACGAGCCCGGTCTGCGCGATGGCCTTCGCCATGTACGACCAGTTGTCGTGCGGCAGACGGACGCCCTTGGGCTTGCCGGTGGTACCCGAGGTGTAGATCAGCGTCGCGAGCTGGTCCTTCGTGAGCGCCGCGACGCGCTCCTTCACGACCTCGGGATTCTTCTCCAGATACGCCGCTCCGCGGGCCTCGAGGTCCTCGAGGGAGAGCACCCAGCCCTCCGGATCGCCCTCGGCGGCCTGCGCGTCGGCGGTCTGCATCACCACGACATGCTTCAGATCCGGCAGCTCACCGCGCCGCTCGCGCACCTTCGCGAGCTGCTCGGCGTCCTCGGCGATCAGCACCCGGCTGTCGGAGTCGCTCAGGATATACGCGGCTTCCTCGGCGTTGGTCGAGGCGTAGACCGTGGTCGTGGCGGCCCCGGCGCAGAGGATGCCGAGGTCGGCGAGGATCCATTCGACCCGGGTGTTGGCCGCGAGCGCGACGCGCTGCTCGGGCCCTACGCCGATTTCGATCAGGCCGGCCGCGACGGCGTAGACGCGCTCGGCGGCCTGGCCCCAGCTCAGCGACTTCCATTCGTCCGGGCCCTGCCCCGAGGCGGGGGGCACCGGGTAGCGGTAGGCCTCTCCGTCGGGAGTCTTGGCCACGCGCTCAAGGAAGAGGTTCGCCACGGACGGCGGTCGGTTCTCGATCAAGTTCTGTGTGTCGCTCACGACATCCTCCGGGCCCGCGACAGTGCGTGCGACTGATGCGACTGAGTGGCTGCTGGTGCGTACTGTGGTGTGCGTTGTTTAACTTGCGAGTAACTATCGAGTGATCAGAGTAGAGCGCCCGGGCCCGGCGCGTAAGGGGCCTTGAGCTGTCAGTTCCTCACAGAACGGCAACGGGCCCGCAGCGCTGGTGCGCTGCGGGCCCGTGCCGGGCGAACGGGTCAGTTGACGCTGACGCTCGCGGACGTCTCGGACTTCGCCGTGGCGTCGACATCGGCGTCCACGTCGGCCTCGGCGTTGACGCTGGCGTCCACCTCCACCGACGGGATGAGGGCGTCGACAAGGCCGGCGAGGTCGAGGCGGACCAGCGCGTTGAGGGCCGCGTCCGCCGTTGCGGCCGTGGCCACCTCCGGCTCCGGGGCGACGGTGGACGCGGACGCGGCGGAAGCCGCACCACCGAGCATCAGGACTGCGGCGCACACAAGGCCGGCGCCACGCACAACTACGTTCTTGTTCATGGGGATTACCTCCTTCAGGCTCCGGCATACATAACCTCGAATTATCGCCCTGTAACACAGTTAATACGGATGGGCGAGCCGAGGCGTCCGAATGGGGAACGACAAAAGGGCCCCGAAAAAATAAAAGCGGGCCCGGCGCAGGAAATGCGCCGGGCCCGCTCAATTCACGTTGCCACCGCTCGGAGGTGCGGCACGCGTGAGGTGGGGCAATTAGCCGATCGGCAGGCCGCCGAGGTGCGGCATGGCGCCGAGGCCACGGGCCTTGGCGTCCTGGTTGACCTTGCCGGCCGCGTCGACGTCGGCGTTCTCGACAGCCTCGGTCGCGTTCTCCGAGGTGTTCTCGACAGCCAGACGGGCTTCGCGGGCGACACCGGTGAGGGTGCCGATGGTGCCGTTGATGTCGACGTCGGCGACTTCCTGCAGCTCCTTCAGGCTGGCGCTGGAGTCGTTGACCGTCTTGGTGTCGAGGAGCTTGTCCGCCGGCACCGGCGCAGCCGCACGCGGGGCGTCGTCAGCCATCGCCGGGGAGGCGAAACCAACAGCCATAACGGAACCGGCAACGATCGCAGCAGCCTTCGTGTACTTCACTTCAGGATCCCTTTCCGAAGCGGCGTCCTTCACGGTCACGACCGTCGTGCCGTCCGAGCGTAATGCTGGCCGCTCGGAACGCCGCTGCCACCCTTCGTAACGGGGCGCCCCTGCCTGCGGAAACTCTTAAATCCCGGCTTTTTTGGCATTCACTCGGATGTCGCAGAATTCTTCCAATCCTCACATCAACGCAAAAGGCGCCCGTCCGGTTTACGGACGGGCGCCTTTCGTTCGACCATGTGGCCCAAGAACGCGTTCTGCGGGGCGAGTTACGCGCCGGGCAGGACTACTTCTTCTTCGGACCCTCGTCGCTGGAGAGCACCGCGATGAAGGCCTCCTGCGGCACCTCGACGGAGCCGACCATCTTCATCCGCTTCTTGCCCTCCTTCTGCTTCTCGAGCAGCTTCCGCTTACGGGAGATGTCACCGCCGTAGCACTTGGCGAGGACGTCCTTGCGGATGGCGCGGATGGTCTCGCGGGCGATGACCCGCGAACCGATGGCGGCCTGGATGGGCACCTCGAAGGCCTGCCGCGGGATGAGCTCGCGCAGCTTGGCCACGAGCCGCACGCCGTACGCGTACGCCGCGTCCTTGTGCGTCACGGCCGAGAAGGCGTCGACCTTGTCGCCGTGCAGCAGGATGTCGACCTTGACGAGCGAGGCCGACTGCTCGCCGGTGGGCTCGTAGTCGAGCGAGGCGTAGCCGCGGGTCTTGGACTTCAGCTGGTCGAAGAAGTCGAAGACGATCTCCGCGAGGGGCAGCGTGTAGCGGATCTCCACACGGTCCTCGGAGAGGTAGTCCATGCCGAGCAGGGTGCCGCGGCGGTTCTGGCACAGCTCCATGATCGAGCCGATGAACTCCGACGGGGCGAGGACCGTGGCGCGTACGACCGGCTCGAAGACCTTGTCGATCTTGCCCTCGGGGAACTCGCTCGGGTTGGTGACCGTGTGCTCGGTGCCGTCCTCCATGATCACGCGGTAGACCACGTTGGGGGCGGTGGCGATCAGGTCGAGACCGAACTCGCGCTCCAGGCGCTCGCGGATCACGTCCAGGTGGAGCAGGCCCAGGAAGCCGACGCGGAAACCGAAGCCGAGGGCCGCGGAGGTCTCCGGCTCGTAGACCAGGGCGGCGTCGTTGAGCTGCAGCTTGTCGAGGGCCTCGCGCAGGTCGGGGTACTCGGAGCCGTCCAGCGGATACAGGCCCGAGAACACCATCGGCTTCGGGTCCTTGTAGCCGCCGAGCGGCTCGGTGGCGCCCTTGTGCAGGGAGGTGATGGTGTCACCGACCTTGGACTGACGGACGTCCTTCACACCGGTGATGATGTAGCCGACCTCGCCGACGCCGATGCCGTCGGCCGGGGTCATCTCCGGGGACGAGACACCGATCTCGAGCAGCTCGTGGGTGGCGCCGGTCGACATCATGCGGATGCGCTCGCGCTTGTTGAGCTGGCCGTCGACCACACGTACATACGTCACGACGCCGCGGTACGAGTCGTAGACCGAGTCGAAGATCATCGCGCGGGCGGGGGCGTCCTTGACGCCGACCGGGGCCGGGACGTCCCGCACGACGCGGTCGAGCAGCGCCTCGACGCCGAGGCCGGTCTTGGCGGAGACCTTCAGGACGTCGTCCGGGTCGCAGCCGATGAGGTTCGCGAGCTCCTCGGCGAACTTCTCGGGCTGTGCGGCCGGCAGGTCGATCTTGTTGAGCACCGGGACGATGGTGAGCTCGTTCTCCATCGCCAGGTACAGGTTCGCCAGGGTCTGCGCCTCGATGCCCTGAGCGGCGTCGACCAGGAGGACCGTGCCCTCGCAGGCCGCGAGCGAACGCGACACCTCATACGTGAAGTCCACGTGGCCCGGGGTGTCGATCATGTTCAGGATGTGCGTCCTGCCCTGATCGGGGCCCTCGTTGGGCGCCCAGGGCAGCCGGACCGCCTGGGACTTGATGGTGATGCCGCGCTCGCGCTCGATGTCCATGCGGTCGAGGTACTGAGCGCGCATCTGCCGCTGCTCGACCACTCCGGTCAGCTGGAGCATGCGGTCGGCGAGCGTGGACTTGCCGTGGTCGATGTGCGCGATGATGCAGAAATTGCGGAGCAGCGCCGGGTCGGTACGGCTCGGCTCGGGCACATTCGTAGGGGTCGCGGGCACGCAGGGTCCTGATTCTTGAGACGTCCGCAGCGTTCTGCGGCCTCGGGTCGGATCGATACGTAGCCTCCATGGTCCCATGCGCGGCAGACAGGGTCCGGTTTGGGCCGGTCGGAGTACGGCTGGTACCGTGGTCAGCTGTGTCTCACTGCCCTCTCAGCAACGAGGCACTCGGTATCAAAGACCAGTCCCCAAGGATTTCCCGGGTTCTCCGGGCTGTCCGGGGGACGACGAACCTGTAAAGGCTCTTTCGTGGCGAACATCAAGTCCCAGATCAAGCGCAACAAGACGAACGAGAAGGCGCGCCTGCGCAACAAGTCCGTCAAGTCCGCGCTCAAGACCTCGATCCGCAAGACCCGTGAGGCGACCGCCGCCGGTGACGTCGAGAAGGCCACTGCGGCTCTTCGCGAGGCCACCCGCAAGCTGGACAAGGCCGTCTCCAAGGGTGTCATCCACAAGAACCAGGCCGCCAACAAGAAGTCGGCGCTTGCTTCGAAGGTTGCCTCCCTCAAGGGCTGAACGATCACTTGATTTGACCGCCGGAACGGACCAAGCGGGCCCTCTCATCCGCTCCTGACCGGCACACCTGCTCCGCACACGGCCTGCGTTCGCCACGCGGGTGCGGAGCGCAAAGCTTGTACTGAAGGCCCCGCCTCCTCGTCCTCCCCAGGACGAGGAGGCGGGGCCTTCGGTTTTTTGGTGTGCGGTGCTCAGTGGCCCCGGGAGGCGCGGGCTGCCCGGGCGACGGTGACGACCGCCTTCTCCAGGGCGTACTCCGGGTCGTCGCCGCCGCCCTTGACGCCGGCGTCCGCCTCCGCGACGGCGCGCAGCGCGATCGCCACCCCGTCCGGGGTCCAGCCGCGCATCTGCTGGCGGACGCGGTCGATCTTCCAGGGCGGCATACCCAGCTCCCTGGCCAGGTCGGCGGGGCGCCCGCCGCGGGCCGAGGAGAGCTTGCCGATGGCCCGTACGCCCTGGGCCAGAGCGCTGGTGATCAGGACCGGTGCGACGCCCGTGGACAGGGACCAGCGCAGGGCCTCCAGGGCCTCGGCCGCCCGGCCCTCCACCGCGCGGTCGGCGACCGTGAAGCTGGAGGCCTCCGCGCGGCCGGTGTAGTACCGCCCGACGATCGCCTCGTCGATGGTGCCCTCGACATCCGCGACCAGCTGGGACACCGCGCTCGCGAGCTCCCGCAGATCGCTGCCGATGGAGTCGACCAGGGCCTGGCAGGCCTCGGGGGTCGCCGAGCGGCCGAGGGCGCGGAACTCACCTCGTACGAAGGAGAGCCGGTCCGCGGGCTTGGTCATCTTCGGGCAGGCGACCTCGCGGGCGCCGGCCTTGCGGGCCGCGTCGAGCAGCCCCTTGCCCTTGGCTCCGCCCGCGTGCAGCAGGACGAGGGTGATCTCCTCGGCCGGGGCCGCGAAGTAGGCCTTCACGTCCTTGATCGTGTCCGCCGACAGGTCCTGGGCATTGCGCACGACCACGACCTTGCGCTCCGCGAACAGCGACGGGCTGGTCAGCTCGGCGAGCGTGCCCGGCTGGAGCTGGTCGGGGGTGAGGTCGCGCACATCCGTATCGGCGTCGGAGGCGCGGGCGGCGGCGACGACCTGCTGTACGGCACGGTCGAGCAGCAGGTCCTCCTGGCCCACGGCGAGGGTGACGGGGGCGAGCGGGTTGTCTTGTGCAGCGTTCCTGGCCATTGCGGACAAGGATCCCACGGGGCACTGACAGTCCGGTACGGGCGCGGGGCTGGGCTTGCTCCGCTACGGGTGCGGGGCTGGGCTGGGCTTGCTCCGCGCGGACATTCGTACAAGACCGGCCCCGGCCCGTGCGCGCACCATCGCCGTATGACTGCTGATGAATCCCGCTTACCGCAAGGGATGCACGTGATCCGGGCAGGCCCGCGCGGGGCGCCGCCCCTGGTACTCATCCACGGTTCGGGGGCTTCCGGCGCCTCGTGGGGTCCCATGACCGCGCTGCTCGCCGAGCGGCACCATGTCGTACGGGTCGACCTGCCGGGCTGTGGAAAGTCGCCGGCCGCGGCGTCCTACGAGGTGCCCGTACAAGCGGGCCGGGTGGCGGCTCTGCTCGATGAGCTCGGGCTGCGGCAGGCCGCCGTCGCCGGGCATTCGAGCGGGGGCTATGTCGCCACCGCGCTGGCCGAGCAGCGCCCCGATCTGGTCGGCTCGCTCGCCCTGATCAGCACCGGTCCCGCGCTCGACGCGCTGCTGCCCGAGCCGTTCGTGCTGCGCGCCCTGCTCGGCCCGCCGTTCGGTCCGCTGCTGTGGACGCTGCGGTCGGACGCCATGGTCCGCAAGGGGATCCGGGCGACGACGGCCCGTCCGGTGGAGGTGGCGGACGAGCTGGTCGCGGGGGTGCAGGGCATCTCGTACCGCACGTTCAGGAAGGTGCTGCGGGCGAACGGTGCGTACATCGCCGAGCGGAGCGTGCCCGAGCGGCTCGCGGCGCTCCAGGTGCCGGCGGGGGTCCTCGTGCTCTTCGGGGGTGCCGATCCGCGGTGGGACCCGGCGTCGGCCCGCCGGTACGAGGTGGTGCCGCGGACGCGGATCGAGCTGCTGCCGGGGGTCGGGCACGTGCCGCTGCTCGAGGCGCCCGAGGCGACGTGCGAGCTGCTGCTCGCGTTCACGGCGACGGGCTCGGGCATTCCGCCCGCCGCCCCTTGAGATCTGGCTTACGGGTCTTCGCGCCAGCCCTCGAACTCGGCCGCGAACTCGTCGAGTTCGGCCGGGTCCAGGGCCTCGTCCGCGTCGACCAGGACCACCAGCCACTGGGCGTCCTCGGCGTCGTCCTCGCCGGCCAGGGCGTCCCGTACGAGCTGAGGCTCCTCCGAGACGCCGAAGCGGGCGGACAGTGCCTCGGCCAGTTCTTCCGCGGTGTCCCGGTCGGGCAGCACCAGGACATGTCGTACGTCGCTCACCTGGCCATTCTCGCCCACGGCGAGGGGTGCTGTGGGCGCCTTCGAGGTCAGGACTTGGGGATGATCTGGACGTCAAGGTCGATGGTGATGCTCGGGCCGACCACGGCGATGCCGCGGGCGAGCATGGTCTGCCAGCTGACCGTGAAGTCGTCGCGGTGCAGTTCGGTGGTGGCGCGGACGGCGGCGCGGGTCTCGCCTTCCATGCCCTGGCCGATGCCCAGGTATTCGGTGTCGAGGGTGACCGTGCGGGTCACGCCGTGCAGCGAGAGGGCGCCGGTGACGGCCCAGCGGGTGCCGCCGCGGTGGATGAAGCGGTCGCTGTAGAACTCGAGCGTCGGGTAGTGGTCGACGCCCAGGAAGTCGGCCGAGCGCAGATGGTCGTCGCGCATCTTCACGTTGGTGTCGATGGAGGCGGCGTCGATCACCACGTGCATGGCGGACTGTTCCATGCGGTCGGCTATCCGGATCGCGCCGGCGAAGGTGTTGAACCGGCCGTGGACGCGCGCGAGTCCGATGTGCCGTGCCGTGAACGCGATCGAGGAGTGGGCCGGTTCGATCTCCCAGTCGCCGGGGGTGGGC
>NZ_JAAKZW010000075.1 GCF_011044995.1 Streptomyces mesophilus
TATCTCCCCTGCCCCACAGCGTCATCCTGCCGCAGCCTCACCTCACCGCAACCCCCGCCGCCCGTCGGCCACTTCCCACGCCGAACCGCCAGCGCCAGCGGGCACCCCACCGCCGATCACCGCAGGCTGCGCTCAACGACCAGCCCGGCCCGACCGCGGGCCCTACCAGCTGCTGTCCAACCACACCTTCAAGTGCGCGGCCGGGCACGGCTGGACGAACAGCACGGACGGGGGTTGACATGCGGCCGGTGCTGATGCGGGTTGTGCCGAACTGGCTGAGCGACTTCTTCGTGGAGCTGGCCGGGCACTGGCAGATCAGCCGGGCTATCGATCGGGCTTTCGCCGCCGGGGATCGGGAGGCGCTCGCCGTGTTCAAGACCGGCACCCTCGCGGTCGTGTTCACCCGGCGCGGCCTGGCCGCCCGTGGGGACGAGTTCGTGGAGTACGCGCGGCGGGTGTGCGAGGCGGACGGCAGCTGCTACCGCTACCACCGCACCTTCGCTGACCGCGGCGAACGGGACTGAATCCGTGATCGACGCCTGTCGGCTGGGCGCCGGTGGGAAGACTGTGCCGGGGCCGCAGGGCCAGCCCCGGCCGGGAGGGGGACTGATGCTGGACAACCCGTCGCTGCGTTGCTCGGAGTGTGGGTCGTCCGAGCTGCGGGCGTCGTTCGTGGAGTACGCCGACGGGCGCCGGGATGTCTCCGGATTCGACTGCAGCCGGTGCGATTTGGGCTGGGAGGTGTGGGAGACGCCGGCGTTCGCCGCACCGGACTATGCGACGGCCTACTCGGGTGCGCCCGCGCTCTTGGTCGAGCATCTTGAGCTGATGCTGCACGCCAAGGAGGTGGAGGAGCGTGCCACGCTGGCGTTGACCGGCGAGGGCCGTCCGGTCGACAGCGGCGAGCACAGGCTCGTGCTGCTGCGGAAGGCGGCTTGGCTGGACCGTGCCGCCCACGAGCTCGAGGTGGAGTGGTACCTCGGGCGGTACAGCGACGCTGACGTCAACGACGCGAGTGGCAAGGCGGTTCGGGCCGCGTTCGAGTTGCTGAAGTTCGACCTGGACCACGGCGGCGCCTACACCTTGGGTCCGATCGGCGCGGGGTCGCCGGAGTGGGACATCGCTGGTGGGACGCGTGCGTATGTGCGTCAGGAGTACCGCGAGCTGCTGGACCGGTCGCAGCGTGTCGAGGACGCGGGGGAGGGGTCCACGGGATGCGGCGTCGGGATGCCCGTGTCTGGCGGAAGGCGCACAGCTTCGAGGACCTCTCCTGGCTTACGGTCGGTTGGCTGGAGGGCGCACTGCTGTCGCACCCCAATGGTCATCACGGCGGGCCCGACAGCGAGACGCGTCCGCTCATGCCGGTGCTGTGCGAGGCGTATCGCGGCGGGTTTCTCACCGAGGGCAGTCAGCCCGGTGAACTGGCCGAACAGGAGGGCACGTTGTGGCATCAGCGGGCCTACGTCTCCGGGTTCGCCGGCCCCGGCCTTGCCGGTGTGCTGGGCGAGGTGGCGCGGCAGGCCGGGCTTGTCACGCGCATCTACCTGCCTGCCGGGCGGCCGATGCTGCACGGCGGAGCCGTGGACGTGACGCGGTGGGGTGAGCGGATCAACACCGGGGTCGGCGAGTTCCTCAGGCCTCGTGCGGTGCGCTCGGTCTTCCTCGGGTGTCGGACAGACGCCGTGGAGGAGGTCTTGGCGGCGTGGCAGGTCACCGTCGTTGATCCCGAGTGGGGCCGCAACGATGTGTTGTGGGGGACGCTGCGTCGTGCGCTCGCGGCCCACCGGCAGGAAGGTGCGCAGCAGTGACCCTGGCCCGCAGATGGGGCGGCGGCTCAGGGTTTCGGGTGCCAACCAGCGGAGCCTTTTCACCGGTTGTGGTCTCTTGGGTGCGGGGGAGCGGCGGGGCCGGGGACGCGGCCGCGTCGTGGTCTGGGTCGTCCGAAGGGGTCTGAGCCGTGCAGTGGGCAGGACCATTGGCGCAGAGCGGAGCCCAGGATGTCGATGTTGGGGCCGTCGTTGAGGGACCAGGCCTTGCGGATGTGGGTCATGAGGGTGCGGGCGCTGTAGGGCGAGATGGTCAGTTCGAGACGTGCTTCAGCAAGTTGTTCAAGTGCTCCGTAAGGGCCTTCGGATTTGGCGTCTTCGCTGCGTCGGTCGAGGCCCGGGGTGGTGAGAATTTCCAGCAGGGTGAGGGAGAAGTAGCTGTATGCGGCGGCTTCGTCGATGAGTTGGCGCGCACTGTCGGTGATGTCGGTGTGGCGCAGGCGGGTGTCCGGGGTTTGGTGGGCGAACTCTGCGAGGGCGTGTCGCAGCGGCCCGTCGGTGCATTCGCATTGTGAGGTCTTGAGGTGTCCGCAGAGGGTGCGGAAGTCGCTGAGGATGTCGCTGCTGTCTTGGGTCCACTGTTGTTTGCCGAGCAGGGTGCGAAAGCCGGCGAGTGTCTCGGCGAGTTCTTCGAGGATGAGCTCGCGGGCGATGTGGGAGAGTTCGTGGGTGCCGGTCTTGGCCTGTATCTCTTCGATCTGCAGGCCGTAGCGGAGTAGGTCGCGCAGGAGCCCGCCGGAGAGGCTGTGGGCCAGGAGCGCGGTGTGAGGGGTGTGGTCCTCGGAGCGCTTGTCGAGGATGGTCTTGGCCTCGGTGAGGGTGCAGGCCTCCACGTGGATGATGTCGTCCAGTGAGCTGTCGGTGACATCTCGGTGGGGCAGGCCGCGGCGGACGAATGCGGCGCCGACATCTTCGGCGACGGAGATCAGGTAGTAGACGTGGCGGACGCCCAGGATGGCTTTGATCTCGGCGAGGAAGGCGAGAGCTTGGGCGTCGGAGCCGAGCCGGTCGACTTCGTCGATGCCGATGAGGACGCGCTGTTTGCGGCGGGCGAGGGTGTCGGCGATCTCGGTGAGGAGGTCGCGGAACTCTTCGACCAGCGCGGGGAAGTTGGGCGGCATCGTGGAGATGGACGTGGCGTGCGAGCCGCCCATGGTCATGATCTGAGCTGTCCCGTTGGACAGGGTGTTGGTCGTCGTCTGGATGGTCTGCAGGCGGTAGAGGTGGTTCTCGCAGCGGGTGACGAGCGGGGGTTTCGCGGGCCGGGGCCGCCATCCGGCAGCGCGGGCGAGGAGGCCGCCGGCGACCAGGCCGGTGAGCCTCAGCGGGTTTTCGGGGTCCGCCAGGAGTGCGTAGGTCGATGGGGTACGGATCAGGAAGTACAGCAGGTACGTGCCCACCAGGGTGGCCAGGAGCCGGAAGACGTCGGTGGCGTACACCGTCCAGCGGCCGATCTCCAGATGTGCGTCCATAAGCTGTAGTGACTGACTGCCGGCAAAGAGCAAGAGCCATCCGAAGCCCAGGAAGGCAGCGGCCGCAAAAGTGTTGAACTGGACGTCCGGGGCGAGCTGGCGGATCTGGGGGTCGAAGAAGACGCTGCCCAGGCTGGCGAGCGCGAGCAGCATCCCCAGCTTGGCGCCGAATCTGTTCCACAGTCTGCCCAAGGTCCGGGGGACCCACGGGTCGTGGCGGGAGCCCCACCAGGCCATGGCCACGATGATGACCACGACACTGGTGACGACGGCGTGGCCGTTCCACACTTCGCGGATCCAGTCCTGGACCGCGTGCACGGTCGTGTCCGCGGTATCGGCGACTGCGTCCTGGTACTGGTCGTACAGGGTGCGGGCCGCTGATGAGACCCCGAGGATCAGCAGGGCTGCCGCGGGCAGGGCGAACGTGGTCCAGCGGGCCAGGGCTTTGATCCGGCGGCGCGTGCTGTTCAGCATGCGATGGAACGGGGACAGCCGGGCGAACTCCGGTGCCGGGTAGCCCTCGTGCTGCATGTAGTCCTGGCACAGCCGCACGGAGAGCGAGACCAGGAAGTCGTGCGGGGCGTAGGTGGCCGGCGCCTGGACCACCAAGCCGAAATCGGCCTGATCAGCGGCGTGTTCCAGCAGGGTGGACTTGCCGACGCCGCGAGGGCCGCAGACGGCGATCGTGCCCTCGTCCAGGTGGCTGAGCTTGCGCTGCAGCTGATCCATGGCGCCGGTGGGAATGGCGAAGCCGGGTGCTCTTGGTGCGCGCAGACCGGTGGAGGCGCCCTGGGGGACGAACAGGGAGTCAGGGTCCTCACCCATAAGGTGGCGGATCATGCCGTCCATCACGGGGACGACGCCGTCGTCGTGAAGGGTCACGCCCCAGAACACGGCACGGTAGCCGAGTTCGACACGGCCCGCGGCGGCCGAGATGCCGAGTGCTGCGGCGATCAGGCAGCAGCGGAGGTTGAACCAGAAGGCGGTCCCGATCCAGAACAGGATGAACGTCCCCAGGGCCGCACTGAGAAGAGCTACCAGCAGAGCCAGAAAGCCGCTGGTGATGAGCACGATGAAGCTGGGGGCCAAGATCAGGGCGCAGACGATCCCCCAGGGCCACTCCGTCTGATCGGCGGCTGCCTGCTGTCTGGATCGGGCCCGCTCGAGGTCGACCGTGGCTTTGTCGTACGCAGTCTTCTCCTTCCTATCGCCGACCTTGGTGAAGACTGCGGCGCGGTACACGGGGGTGTGCATCTCGCGCAGAACGATGCGGCGCGTGGCCCGTGGCCGTATGTCGAGTTTCCGGGCTCGCTGCGGATCATCGAGTGCCGCGTCGACGCAGCGCTCGTAGACCTCGTCTCGGCTCGGCTCTCTGAAGAACTGGACCAGTTGGATCCAGGGGGCCAGCCAGGGCTTGTTCCGTAGTGACCACAACATCCGCGTCAGCCTCCCCCGGTTTCGGCTCGCGGATGTTAACGCTGCTCAGGCTCGGATCGCAGGCCCACTTCTGCCCGTGGCCGGAACACGTCTTCGTGGCTGGCGGAAAGGGGCGATGCCTCAGCAACTCCCGTGTGCGGAAGGGAGGATGGCGGGCATGACCTTCACCTGGAAGATTCCGCCATGGGAGCGCTTCGAGGACTGCAAGTACCTGACAGTGATGTTGACGGATGCCGGTGCTGGCCAGTTCAGGTTCACGTCCGAGGGAGTGCGAGGCGATGACCCGATCGAGGCACTGGCCGATCTGCTGATGACTCCGGGATCGCTGCTCGGTCTCATGCCGTCGTATCCGGCGCTCATAGGCGTAGTGGTGAGGCGCGGCATCGACTCGACATGGATAGCTGAGCCGCCGATCCAGGTGGACAGAGACGACCGCGGCCGGTGGCAGGTAGCCATCGCCGAAGCCGACTTGCCGGACGTCACCGTTTTCACTCCGTCGGAGATCTCTGGTCTGGTCAGCCGTCTGCAGTCCCAGTACGGCCGTACCCACTAGGGCCATGTCGAAAGTTGGGCGATGGCTGGGGCCGCGCGCCGCCGCAGCAGTTCCAGACCGGATCTACGAAAGTGGTGGCGGAGTTGGCTGGCGGTGAGCAGGACACCTCCTTGGTGCGTTCCAGGGAGCTGATCAGGAATCTGGAAGCGACTGTCCGCGAGTACGAGCGCGATCTCGTATGGAAGAAGCGGCGCACCCGACAGTTCAGAACTGCCTTTGGCCTAGCGGCTCTTTCCATTCCGTCGCTCGTGGCGTGGTCAACCGTGCAGGCCGAACACCACGAGCTCCTTGTCGCAGGGAACGCCATGTTGGGCTTCGTTCTGGCGGTCTCAGGACTGGCTCTGCTGGTCATGTCTATCGACCACATAGCCCAGCTTGGATGGTTCGCCGACACCACCTATCAAGCGCCAGACCGGTACGACCACACGCTGGGGGAACTGCAGGAGCGCTTGGACAACCAGCGGGAGGCTCTGCGACGGCTCAGCGCCGTCGTACAAGCTCCTTTGAGGGAGCGCAGAGGGCTGTATCGGGAGGATGTGGCAGAGGTCGTCGCCCAATACCAGGGGGAGAGTCGCAAGTATCGGCGGGTCCACAACTTTCTGCAGGCTCTGGTGATGGTCGGGTCGACCGCGATAACCACGATCGCCGCTGTAGATGCGCAGACCTGGAACTGGCAGAACATCTCGGTGGTCTGTCTGGGGTTCTGTGTGACCCTCGCTACCGCCTTCAGCGGCTATTACAAGTACCGGGAGCGCAGCTACTTCTTGCGGCAGACCGCTGATGCCATCGAGGAGGAGGCAACCGCCTTGGCCTTGGGCGTGGGCGAGTACCGCGACTTCACCCAGGAACAAGGGGACGAGGCGCTGGCCAAGTTTACCCAGCGAGTCGAGGCACTGAGGAATGAACAGCGCAGGCGTGAGCAGCAGTTGGACCAGCCAGCCGATCAGGCGGCTGTAGCGCCCCCGCCCTCTGTCTGAGCGCTGCGGATTGAACCAATAACCAACTCGGCTCGCACAACCCGCGCCACCGAACTGCCTATCGTGGTCGCCTGAGGCTGTTCCTTCGGATAGCGACCAGGCTGTGCCACCGTTCGCGGGTGTGCTGCAGCCCGGTCAACCAGGACGCGGGGGAGGGGGCTTCGAGGGGCCGGTCGGCCATGAAGGCGGCGATGTCCACGTAGTAGGGGTACTCGCCGCCAGCGGTGAGCGTGCGCAACCGCTCGAGGACGCCGTCGATCGGGGCGGCCTGTACGGCCTGGTGGAAGGCGACGGCGAGTTCGAGCAGGACTTGGACGGCGGTGAGGCCGGCGAGTTCGGCTTCGGTGCGCAGCAGGTGGGCGCGGTCGCCGAACTGGGTGGTTGTGGTGCCGGCGTCGCGGACGAGTTCGGCGATCTGCACGGTCAGGGTGGTGGCGCGCAGGTCGAGACCCGTCAGGTAGTGGTGGGCGAGGTCGATTTCGTCGTCGGCGGCCGCGGGGTTGATGAAGGCTACGGCGAGGGCGCGGTGGGCTTGGCCGTGGGCGCGTTCGCCGGCGACGCCGTGCTGGTCGGCTTCGTTGCGGGCGGCTTCGTAGGCGGCGGCCGCGCCGGTCATGTCGCCCTGGGGCCACAGCACGTCGCCGCGGACCCGGTGGTGGCGGCCGCTCACGCCAAGGGTGCGGGCGGCCTCGAGGGCGGTGGGGAAGTCGCCGCTGATGCGGGCGAGGTGGGCCAGGCCGCGGCGGGCCGCGGTGGCGAGCCGGCCACCGCCCGCGGCAACGAGCTGCATCCCGGCCCGGGAGTCGGCCGTGCGGCCGAGGTCGCGCTGGGCTTTGGCCTGGTAGTACACGGCCATCTCGAACAGCTCGGTGGGCAGCGGCGCGGTGGCGATGACGGCCTGGAGCCGCTCCACGGTCCGCTCGCGGTGTTCGTGCTGGCGGCGGGCGATGGCGCTGAGTAGTTCGACCAGGCCGCCGGCCGCGGTGTGCAGTTCGCGGCCGGGCTCTGCGGTGGGCGGGGCGAGCGGCTCCCACACGGAGTCGCTGATGTACTGCCAGGCCGCGGCTTCCAGCCAGTCGAGGTGGAGGTCGAAGTCGGCGGCCAGGGCGGGGCCTTGGCGCAGGCAGCTCACGAGCAGCAGCCGGTCGGTGCCGGTGTGCTGGGCGTACTGCTGGCCCAGGGCGGCGAAGGCGCGGCGGGCGGCGGTGCGCCAGTCGGCCGTGGTCCAGGCGTCGTCGGTGTGGTCGTCCGCGGTGCGCAGGGTGGAGCGGGTCAGGGCGTGCAGGTGGTAGGGCCAGATGCCGTACGGGTTTTCGCGGATGAAGGGCCGCTCGATGAGGCGTTGAACGGGGGCTTCGCGGTCCAGGCCGGCGGCCGCGGTGGCCAGCGGCAGGTCGAAGGAGTCGAGCAGCGCGACCGAGCGCAGGACGTTGCGCTCCTCCGGTGTGAGGTCCTGCAGGGTGCGGGCGATGAGCGCGCTGAAGTCGGTGTCGAAGTCGGCGGGCTCGGGGGTGCGGCCGGTGCGGCGGATGTCCAGGTACCGCATCACCGACAGGTCCAGATAGAGCGGCAGGCCGTGGGAACGGCTGGTGATCACCGTGCGGATGGCCGGGGTGATCAGCGGCTGGCCGTCGGTGGTGAGCCGGCGGCTCAGGTAGTCGTCGCAGTCCTGGGCGGAGAAGTCCCCGATCAGGATTTGCCGGTGCCGGTGGCCGACGGCTTCGGGCGCGGTACGAGCCCGCGGGACCGCGCCGTGGGTCAGGCCGGGCCAGGCGGTGGGGCCGGTGAGGTCGAGCTGGCCGTGGAGGCCTTCGTCTGCCCACTGCAGGCGGTCGCGGCCGGTGACGATGAAGTACGCGTTCGGCATGAGCCAGGTGATGCGCTGCAGCAGCCGCTCCAGGTCCCGGTGGGTGCGGGTGCCGACGTCCTCGAACGTGTCGAAGAGGATGACGGGGACGACCTGGTCGGCGGGCCCCAGTTGGGCGAGCTCCCAGGCCAGTAGGTGCGGGTAGTACGACAGCGCGTCCAGATCGGGTTCTGCCTCGAGCAGGTCGGCCAGGCGTGCGCAGCCGGCCAACGCCCGTACGCTCTGTCGGCGTTCGCGCAGCGCCCCGACCAGGGATGTCGTCACCTGCCCGATGAGGGAGCCGACGGTGCCGGGCAGTGTCAGCGCCTGGGCGACATCCGCCAGGGCGCTCTGCAATTGCTGGGGCAGGCTCTGGCCGAACTTCGAGGCGAGACCGCCGCGGCGCAGGTACTCCTCCAGCGGCTCACCGGGGTGGACATGTTCCCAGTAGCGGCGCAGCGCCAGGTCGAAGGCCGGCAGCGGACGGTTCAGGGCCGCGGCGAGCGCGAGCCGGATGGTGAAAACGATCTGCTCGAAGTCGGTGTTCGCGGATCGGGCGAGATCGATGCGCACCGGCACCAGGCGGGCGCCGCCGATCCGGAAGGCGGCCCATTGCGCGGGGCGCTGGGTGGTGTCGGCGAGCGCGACTTCGAGTTTCCGCGACAGGGCCGTCTTGCCGATGCCGCCGATGCCGTAGAAGACGAGCACGTTGTCGCGCGGGGCCTCGACGTCCTCCACGCTGAAGGACAGGCCAGCGATGTGCTGCAGGTGTGCGCTGAGCGCGGCGGTGACCAGGTCCCATTGGGCTTGGCGGTTGGTGAAGGCCTCGCCCGCGGCCAGAGTCCGGTCGTTCACGCTGAACAGCGCCCGCAGATCCCGCCCTGCCACACCCACACCCCCGAAGTGATCACAGCTGGCACCACCTTAGGCCCGCGTCGGCAACGACTACGGAAGCCCAGTTCGTCTCCGCTTCACGAACCGAGCTTCGGCACACGGGAGAAACGCTCCCTGTTGAAGGGTCACCGCAACCAGATACACGGCCGGGGAGTCCTCACTACGTGCAATCACCTTCGACGTGGCGTCGGTCCAGCAAACGCGGGCTGCGCCTTTGGCCTGTCGGCATTGTCCTGGCTCTGGCCTTCGCTGCTGCTCTGCTGGTCGCCGCCGGTGTGTTCCTCACGGCATGGGACCTACTGGGCGCTCGAGGACTGAAAACCGAGCAGCAGATCGACTCCAAGACGCTGTTCGACCTCGTGAAGCTGTCCTTCGGCGTGGTCGCCGGGGCCGGTGCGCTGGTCGCCTTGATCGTGGCCTACCGGCGTCAGCGTGTGGACGAGGATGGCGCCCTTCGCGATGTCACCCGCCTGCACACCGAGCGCTTCACCACCGCGGTTTCCCAACTCGGGGATGAATCGGCTGCGGTACGCCTGGGCGGCGTGCACGCTCTGGCCGGCCTCGCCGACGACGCCCCCAGCCCTGAGCTGCGTCAGACCTGCATTGATGTCCTGTGCGCGTACCTTCGCCTGCCCTACACCAGCGAGAACGAGCTCCCGGCAGGCGATACGGCCGCGCGCCACACGTTTCTGGCTCACCGCGAAGTCCGGCACACGGTGATCCGCATCATTCGCGACCACCTCCGCCCGGGCGCTGATCAACAGCGATCCTGGATGGGCTACCACCTGGACTTCACCGGTGCCGTCTTCGACGGTGGAGACTTCTCCGGCTCGGTCTTCACCACAGGCGGCACCGTCGATTTCAGCAACGCGGTGTTCCTCAGCGGCAAAGTCGACTTCAGTGACGCTCACTTCCAGGGAGGCGAGGTCACCTTCCACAAGGCACATTTCAGCGGCAGCAAGGTCGACTTCAGCTCGGCCTGGTTCAGCCTCAGCCGCGTCGACTTCCGCGGTGCGAACTTCGAGCACGGCACTATCAGCTTTGGTCAGACGAGGCTCGAAGAGTGCAGCCTGGACTTCACCAACGCAGGGTTCGCTGGCAGCAGGGTCAGCTTCAGTCGCGCCCTGCTCGTCGGTGGCTTCATCATCTTCCAGCGCGCAGCATTCAGCGCCAGCACCGTCAGCTTTATCCGCACAGGCTTCGCAGGCAGCAACGTCGACTTCCGTGACTCGGAGTTCCACGGTGGCATGACACTGTTCCACCACGCGGACTTCTCCGGCGGAGTGGTCGACTTCACCTATGCCGCATTCTTCGGTGGGACCGTCAGCTTCTCTGATGCCCGTGGCGCGGTGCAGCCCCTCGGGCTGGTGCCGGCTGATGGAACTCTGCCGGATGGGCTGGAAGTCCCGGCCTCCTGGCGTCCGTCAACCGCCTGAGCTTGTTCTTTATCTACCAAGATCGGCCGGGTCTGCCGATGGCTTTGAGGGTCTCGGGGCGTTTGACGGTTTTGCCGACGTCGTAGCGGGGTGCGGGGTGGCGGTTCTTGATCCCGGGCGGTCGTCCGGGACCGGCGCCGCGAGGTTGGGGAACACGGGCGGGGCAGGACAGGTGGGCGCGGATGTTCCTGAACCCTCGCCGGACCCGGGCCGGGGTGAGCTGGGCGAGTTCGGCGGGTTTCTCCCAGGGCTGGCGGAGATCGGCGGCCAGTGGCCGGGCGAGGCGGAGTTGGGTGTGTGCGACGACCAGAAGCCAGGTCCAGCGGTCCGCGGCCTCGGGAGTACGCAGTTTCGGGGTGGTCCAGCCGTGTCGGTGTACACGTGAACGTGGCCCTGGCAAGATTTTCGTGAAGCCGGGCTGTGCCACCGTGCGCCGGTGACGCTCCGTCACGGGTAACGGGAGTCTCGACGAGTGTGATGACCTCGTACGAACTGCGTCGCCGCACCTGGTATGCACGCCGGCCCGGGATGGGCAACCGCCGTTCTTCAACCACCCTGCAGGAGTCAACTGGTGACTGAGCCCGAGCAGTTCTCCCGCATCAAAATCCGCGTCGCAGCAGCCCTCTTCCACAACGACCAGGTCGCCCTGATCCACCGCTCCAAGAACGGCCGCGACCAGTACACGCTGCCCGGCGGCAACGTCGACGACGGCGAGGCGATCCCCGCCGCTCTCGCGCGAGAACTCGACGAGGAGCTCGGCCTGAACCTGCAACACCTGAGCCGGCAGCCGGAGCTGACCTGGATCCAGGACGCGATGCTCACCCGCCCCGGCTCCACCCCCTCACCCCGCAAACTGCACCTCGTCTTCCGCCTCCACATCGACCAGGCGCAGCGCGCACGCCTGCGCACCGTCGAGCACGACGACACCGCAGGCGCCGGCCACCTCATCTGGAGCCACTACAAGGAGACAGCCGACAAGGCGCTGTTCCCGCCCGTCCCGCTCGCCGAACTCCCCGCACCGGACGCCCCCGTAACCGCCGCCCAGGCGTGGGCCCTTCCACTGAACGACACCAACTACCAGTGGATCTGACCCCAATGACCAGCCCCCACTGAGCGAACGGGCGCAGCGCGCACCACCCCCGACGGTGCCGTTGGTTCATGGTGGAGGGGCGTAGCTCTGTCGGCGGTAAATGACAGCGCATGTCGGTGAGTTCTGGCAGCGACCACCGTGACGAACGCGGTGGCTTTGTTCACGAGTTTGGACAGCAGTTGTTCACCATCTCGGGAGGCAGGCGGATCGGACCTGAGGTCATGTTCGTGAGAACGGGAGGCACCATGTCGTGCGGCCTCCTGGGAGTCGCCCGTCCATGCCTCCGGTCACGGCCCTTCCGCCAACCGTTAGATCGTCCGCCAGCATGGGGCGTCGTCATCAGGGACGTCCGGAGACGCGAAGTGGAAGGGCACGCGAAGGTGGCCAGCCAGCGCCCGGCCGGCCTCGGCGGCGGCAACACCAGGAGGAGGGGCGTCAGATCGGTGGTAGATAGTCGCCAGGTGGCCCTCCCCTTCCGGGGCGTCCAGAACGGCGACCAGGAGCACGAACCAGTCGTGCACTGTATCCCCGTCCCAGAGCGCCTCCACCGCCACCACACGTCCTGGGAGAGCCGCGGCGCGGGCCGCGAGCGAGGGGAGGTCCAGCGGATCAGGCGGCGTCCGCTCCACACGGTCGCCCAGAGCCTCGTACCGCGCGTGGACCACCCGCTCGGCTTCGTGCAGGCCCACCCCCAGCGGGCGCAGCGCCTCCCAGACGGACCTGACCGCCGACAGCCGGCGGTCGCGCAGCACGTCGGCATCGACCTCTCGGCAGGTCCGTTCCTCCAGGTAGGCCCACCAGCCGCTCACTGGGCCACCAGCCGGGATCTCAGGGTGCACTTCATAGGTTCGAACGTACGCCAGGCCTCGGTGCCCGCCCTGGCCGCCTTCTTGGTGGTGCTGTCGAATCTCGTGAACATTCCGCCCTGGTGTCGTGGGCTTCCCGCCTCCCAAACTGGTGTCGAAGTGCTGTCCGATCTCGTGGACAAAGCCACACCGGCTCCGGAAAGGCGCCGAGCCAGGCTCCCGGTCATACCCCGGGCACCGGGCTCCACTCCCAGCCCGCCCACAGCGACTGGCTCTGTCCCAGTACCCACAGCCGTCGGATCGCTCAGAGAGCGCGGCTAATCCAGGTGTCGTGGTCGGAGCATCACGGTGAGGGGCGGGGAGTCCGGTGAGGGCTGGGAGCCGCCGATCGTCTGGTATCCCCAGCGGGCGTACAGGGCCTGGACGCGGCCGTCCTGGTTTGCCGGGGAGACCATCAGCGACACCGCGGGTTCGGGGCGTTCGGCGAGGAGTTCGTCGTGGATGAGCTTGGCGATGCCGCGGCGCCGGTGGGGTTCGACCACCATCATTTCCTTGATCGCGACCGTGGGTGTGGCGGTGACCTCGGGGGAGGGTGCGGGGGTGGTCCGTTTCCACCACCGGTCCTCTGAGGTGAGGCTGTTCACGTAGCCGTAGCCGACCGGCACACCGTCCACGCTCGCGATCACGGTCTCCCAGCCCGGTTCCTTGCCGTGCCGGGCGAGGCGCTCGGCGTAGCGCTCCACGCTGTAGTGCGGGTCATGGAGCTGGGCGCGGCGGACGTCGGCGTAGATCTCGATGAGGGTTTCCCACACTTCGTCGATGTCGCGGGCGTGGACCAGGTCAGCCATGAGTCCTCCGAAGGTGAGCGTGGGCGAAACCGTCCCACTGGCGGGCGGGCGTACTGGTCGGAGCGGTGCGCTGCAGTGCCTGGCTGAAGCCGGTCAGCATGCCGGCGACCCGGGGGTGCGCGATCGAGGCAACGGGGATGGACATCGCGGTGTCCACGGCCGGTCCGAGGTCGCCCTGGCCGAGCTGGGCTTGGGCGAGGCGGGCGGTGGTGATCGCTCGGGTGCGCTCCAGTTCGGGGCGGAGCGCTGCGAGGCTGCGGTGGGCGTGGGCTTCGGCGGTGGCGTAGTCGCGGGCCGAGAGGTGGGCGGCTGTGGCGAGGCTGTGGAGCTCGGCCCGGTCGAAGAACGCAGTCAGCCACAGCGGCCTCGGTTCGGCCGGGTCGGCGCGGTCGAAGGCGTCCTGCGCGAGGCCGAGGGTGCGGCGGATGGCGAAGGTGTCGCCCTGGATGCCGTAGATCGCGGCGTGCCGTGCGTGGCCGAGGGCGGCGTAGATCGGGTCTCGGCGGGTGATCGGGAGGCGGCGGGCGGCGTCGTTCGCGGCGAGGGCATCGACGGGGCGGCCGAGGTGGCGGTACAGGGATCCGGCGTGGGACCAGATGCGGAACTGGATCGCATGGTCGTCGGACATGCCGGCCAGGGTGGAGGCGCGGTCGAAGTGGCGTTGCGCGGCGTCGAAGCGGCGGCCGTCGATCGCTGCCCACATCGCCGAGGACGTGAAGGATGCGGCGGTGGCGTAGACGGCGGACTGGATGCGCTGGGAGCACGAGTCCCGTTGCAGGAGTTCCAGGGCCTGGCCGGCGAGGCCGAGTGCCTGGGTCTCGATGGTGAGCCGGCCGCCCTGGCGGTGGTCCTTGGCGATGATCTCGGCGAACTTCGCGTGCAGGCGCTGTATGTCGCCGGCCCCGACTCTGCGGGGCGCACCCTGCGCGGGCCCCGTCGTGGCGGCGCCGACGATGAGGCCGACCGCGGCGGCATGGAAGGTGCGGCGGAGCACGGGGTCCTCCTGATCGTTCCTGGTGCGGGGAGTGAAACCCAGCTCCGTTGCTGTGCAGCCGAACACCATCTCTATGGCGATGCGCTGCTTCGTGTGCGGCCATCCGGTCTTCCCGGACACGAGGTTGAACACGCTGCGCGCCGAGACCTTCCCTCGGGTGCCGGTGAGCTGTCCGATCGCATCGTTCATGAGCTCGGCTAACTCCGCTTGAGTCATGTCGAGTTCACGCATGCGCGCCCGGAGGGCGTCGTTGGCCGCCACCTGTTCAACGTAGCCGTGTGATCCGCACCGGCCCCAGTGCGAGGGTCAAATTTTCCGGTTGCCCCCATCCAGGTCAACCCGCTTTTTCATCGCCTGCACCGTCCGTGCGCCGCTGTACTGAACCCGACCGCCCCACCGATCGAGGAGACGAGCGCGGTGACCGTGACTGAGCAACCGAAGCCCCAGACCGACACCGGCACCGACCCCAGACCGATCGACGTCGCCCAGGTCGACGAGGACAGCGACTGGGCGCTCCAGATCCGCTTCAACGTCCCCGACCGGCCCGAGATCGACGACCGGCTGTTACGCCTCACCGGCGCTCTGAACCTCCTCGTACGCGAGGGCTTGGCCGAGAACAACCCCGAGGCCCGGGCCTTGTACCGCGCCGCCTATGTGCTGCTCGGCCACCAGGGCGTCGAGCGCACCGACGCGCAGGCCTACGAGCACGTACGCGCCCTCGCCCGGGTGGCCCGGACCTTCGCCGCTCTGTACCGCCGCCGCTGACCGGATGGGAGTCCCGTTCGTGCATCAGCTCATCGCCAGCCCGCAGCAGCACACGTACTTGATCGCACGGCCAGGGGTGAAGCGCGGAGCTCGGCTTCCCGCCGACCACTATGAGCAACTCCGCAACGCGGCCCAGATAGACGCTGCGGTGCCTGAGTGGCTCGCGCACATGGCCAGCGCCGTATGGGGTCTGCGACTGGCCGGGCAGCCCATGAACGGGCACGTCCTCGTACGGGAGCGGGCCGCGCTTGGGTACTCCCGCGCCACGTGGGAGATCAACAAGGGCTGCAACTTCGACTGCGAGCACTGCTTCCTCGCGCAACGCGAGTTCGAGGGCATGACGTGGGAGCAGAAGACGCAGCTCATCGACATCCTGCGGGATGCCGGCGTGCTGTGGCTTCAGTTCACCGGCGGTGAGCCCACCATCGACAAGGACTTTCCGGCTGCCTACGAGTACGCCTACCGCCAGGGCATGTTGTTGGAGATCCTCACCAATGGCTCCCGCCTGGCCGCCGCCCCGGTCCTGGACCTGCTGACCACGCTGCGCCCGCACAAGATCACCGTGTCTCTGTACGGGGCGAGCGACGCGTCTGCCGAGGTACTGACCCGCTCCCCGAAGGCGTACAGCCGGGTCATCAAGGGCCTGATGGCGATCCGGGAGGCGGGGCTGAACACCGAGATTGCGCTGATCGTCACCACGCACAACGCCCACGAGATCATCGCCATGCGCACCATCGCCGCCGACCTCGCGGACACGGTGACCGAGTACGCGAACATCAGCCCCACCTACGACGGGCAGCCCGACCCGCTCGCCACCCAGGCACCCGAATTCCTCGACCGATCCACGCCGTTCACCAGCTGCCCGGCCGGCCACACGTTCCTGCACGTTGACCCGATCGGCTTGGCCACCATGTGCAAGGTCGGCCGTGAGAACCCCATCAATCTTCTGGACACCGGAGTCGAAGGGCTCGCGGACCTGCCGCGTATCGCCGATGCCCAGATGCTTCGCACCGGAGGCTGTACGGGCTGCAAACTCTCCGGCACCTGCCGGGTCTGCCGGCCGCTCGCCAAGGCCTACCAGGAAGCGAAGGCACCGCTGAATACCTACTGCCAACACGGACAAGGAGTACGCGCATGACCGCCGTTGCCGTAGAGATCCGCCCCCGCCCCACCGAGGACGCACCGGAGCCCGAGGCCCTGATCGTCGTTGAGGACATCGAGGCCCTGACGACCGGGGCCATGCCCGGCTGCAGTGACGACAACCCCTACCGGTAACCCGTCGCGACCACCACGGGCCCCACTCGGTACCGGGTGGGGCCACGCTCCACCTCACCGCGAGAAGAGTCTTCGAGCATGCCGACCGAGCGCTTCACCTTCGACACCTTGCCGCCCGCCGCGGTGGACGCGATCACCACCCACACGGGGCCCATCGAGACCGTCACCGAGACGAGCAGCGGCTTCAACTCCGAGATCAGCGCCCGCATCACCACCGAGACGGGCGACCTGTTCGTGAAGGGGATGCGCACCGACCACCCCCGCGCCTGGACCCAGCAGCGCGAAGCCGACACCAACCCGTACGTCCACGGGATCACCCCCGCCCTGCGGTGGCGCGTCCAGACCGATGGGTGGGACGTGCTCGCCTTCGACGCGATCGACGGCCCTCACGCCGACTACGCCGACACCTCGGACCTGGTCCTGGTCGCCGACATGCTGACCCGCCTCTCCCACATCCCCGCGCCGGCCGACCTCGAGCTCAAGGACGCCGCGCACCGACTCCGCGACCATGCTCCCGCCGAAGCCCTCGACCTGTTCGCCGGTGACCATCTCCTGCACACCGACCTGAACCACACGAACGTCCTCGTCGACGGCGAGCGGGCGCTCCTCGTCGACTGGGCCTGGGCTACCCGCGGCGCCCCGTGGCTGGATGCGGGCTATTGGGTGCTGTGGCTGATCTCAGACGGTAGCCACAGCGCCGAGTCCGCGGAATCGTGGGCCGCCCGCATCCCCGCCTTCCGTACCGCGCCGCGAGCAGGAGTGGATGCATTCGCCGAGGCCAACGAGAGCATCTGGGCCGAGATCGCCGCGGCCGACCCCGACCCGTGGACGCAGCAGGTCCACACCGCTGCCAAGACGTGGGCCACACACCGCACCCGGAAACCCTGACGACCGCCACCCCGGAGGTACCGATGACGCACGTGTTCCCGTGGCAACAGCGCCTCGCCGCCGGCGACGGCAGGGGTTTGCCGGCGTCCGGGGCAGCGAGCGTTCGATGTGACGGTGAGCGTTTCGTTGTCGAGGATGAGGTGCGCGTTGCCCGATCGCAGCGAAACACGCGTCGACTCGCGTACGGCAGCATCGAAGTAACTTTCGGTCTGCACACACTGATCCCTGCTCGGCTCTGCGTGCCGCACGCCCCCAAGTCCCGTAGCGGAGTGTTTTCTTCATCGTCCGCGCGCCGCTGCAGCGCCTACCGCCCGCGAGCCCGCCGTTGGTGAACAGGGGTGCGGAAGGTCGTGGATCTACGCGGTGCACTCTCCGGTAACGTCAAGGTATGAGTCATCCCCACCCTGAGCTGAAGCCCGCCCCGCCGCTGCCGGAAGGAGGGCTGCGGGTCGTCGCCCTGGGCGGCCTGGGGGAGATCGGCCGCAATATGACCGTCTTCGAGTACGCGGGCAAGTTGCTGATCGTCGACTGTGGCGTGCTGTTCCCCGAGGAGCATCAGCCGGGGGTCGATGTGATCCTCCCGGACTTCACCTCGATCCGTGACCGCCTGGACGACGTCGTGGCCCTGGTGCTGACCCACGGTCATGAAGACCACATCGGGGGAGTGCCCTACCTGCTGCGGGAGCGGCGGGACATCCCCGTCGTCGGCTCCAAGCTCACCCTGGCGTTCTTGGAGGCCAAGCTCAAAGAGCACCACATCCGGCCGAAAACGGTACGGGTCCGTGAAGGTGACCGGCGCGAATTCGGGCCGTTCGAGTGTGAGTTCGTGGCCGTCAACCACTCCATCCCGGACGGCCTCGCGGTCGCGCTCCGCACCGGCGCGGGGATGGTGCTGCACACCGGCGACTTCAAGATGGACCAGTTCCCCCTGGACGACCGGATCACCGACCTGCGCGCGTTCGCCCGGCTCGGCGAGGAGGGCGTCGACCTCTTCCTCACCGACTCCACCAACGCGGAAGTCCCCGGCTTCACCACCTCCGAGCGCGAATTGACCCCCGCCATCGACCACGTGATGCGCACCGCGCCGCGCCGGGTCATCGTCTCCAGCTTCGCCAGTCACGTGCACCGCATCCAACAAGTGCTCGACGCCGCCCACGCATACGGACGCAAGGTCGCCTTCGTCGGCCGCTCGATGGTCCGCAACATGGGCATCGCCCGCGACCTCGGCTACCTGAACGTGCCGGCCGGCCTTGTGGTCGCCACCAAGGACCTGGAGAAGCTGCCCGACGAGCAGATCACCCTGGTGTGCACCGGCTCCCAGGGCGAGCCGATGGCCGCCCTGTCCCGGATGGCCAACCGCGACCACCAGATCCGCATCGGCAAGGGCGACACCATCCTGCTCGCCAGCTCCCTCATCCCCGGCAACGAGAACGCCATCTACCGCGTCATCAACGGCCTGACCCGCTGGGGCGCCCACGTCGTCCACAAGGGCAACGCCAAGGTGCACGTCTCCGGACACGCCAGCGCCGGCGAACTCGTCTACTGCTACAACATCGTCAAGCCGCGCAACGTCATGCCGGTGCACGGCGAGTGGAAACACATGCGGGCCAACGCTGATCTCGCGATCCGCACGGGCGTGGACCCCGATCACGTCGTAATCGCTGAGGACGGCGTCGTCGTCGACCTCATCGACGGGCGGGCCCGCATCACCGGCAAGGTGCCCGCGGGCAACGTCTATGTGGACGGCATGGAGGTCGGCGGCGCCACCGAAGCCTCCCTCAAGGACCGTCGCACCCTCGCCGAGGAAGGCGTGGTCACTGTCGTGGCGCTCGTGGACGCGGACACGGGAGCGCTGACCGAGCCGCCGGACTTCCTGGCCCGCGGTTTCGTCCACGACGAGACCACCTTCGAGCCGGTCGTCCCCGTAATCGAAAAGACCCTGGCCGCCGCGGCCGAGGAAGGCGTCGGCGACGCGCACCAGCTCGAACAGCTCCTCGCTCGCGCGGTGGCGAACTGGGCCTTCCGTACCCACCGGCGCAGGCCGCTCGTTATCCCCGTGATCATCGAGGCCTGAACACTTCCGGCTCGAAGGGGCCCGACATTCAGGCCGACAGGAACTGCCACCCCGGCCCCACGGGCCTGAGAAAGGCCGAGTCATGGGCAAACGTATCGAGGAACTCGACTGGCGTTCGACCCCGATGGGCGACCTCTGTCTGCGCCGCCGCCGAGACCCGGCGACGGGCCGGGACGTCCACGAGGTCAAACTCGGCGACGAGTTCCTGATGTCCAGCCTCTTCACGAGGGCGAGATCGCCCTCACCCGGCTCGGCCTGGAGCACCTGCAAGGCGACGAACTCGACGTCGCCGTAGGGGGGACTCGGACTCGGCTACACCGCCCGGGCAGGGCTTCCCAAGGCCTCGAGGTCTGACACTCACCCACACAAGCAGCCGTCCACGCGCACATGCACCGTAAGGCTGTACTACCGGACCGGATACAGGGCCAGAGCACCACTCCCGGCCGTCGCAACGGGTCCCGTACACGGTCCACGGGACCAGCCGCGCCGAGTGCATGGCCGCTCTCACCCGCGCGTGCAAAGTGCTCGGGCTGCAACCTGTGCTGATGCCGCGCCAGTTGACCGACGATCGGTGGATCGCCCGCGCTGCACCTACTCCTGCGGGTTCAGGTGGCAGTGGTGCCAGTCTGCATCCTCGTGCGGCTTGGCCCCGAACATCCTGAGGACATACACCGTGCCGCCGAGTTCGATCATCCCTGCGGGCCGGCCGTGCTCGATCAACCGGCGCCGTGACCTCCTGCCCAGCACAAGGCCCGCCCTCGATCCCCAACCGCATCATGCGGGGACCAACGGCGGGCCAGGCGTGCGACTTACGCAGTCTCAGTCGGAGATGGGCCGCAGCGAGATACGCGGGATCACTGGTGTGGGACTGCCGTGCCCTGGCTTGGTCGGCTGCCTACGACATGACTGCGCGGGCGCACGACGACACTACGTTGGAGCTGTTGATCCTGCAGCTGTAGACCTTCACGTCGCGGACGTCCTTGAAGGTCCAGCTGTGGTCCTTGGTGGTCCCGACGCCGGTGGTCACCTTGATCGGATTGGCGGTCGCGTAGACCCACGAACTGCCGTTCCACTTGTAGTAGGTCAGGTGCAGGGCGGCACCGTACCCGTCCGAGCACAGGTCCCGCTCATAGGCGTCGAACCCGCCGGCGTATGACTGGTAGCCACCCTTGACGCCGCCGTTCTCGTAGTAGGTGTAGGTGCCGACTGCCTTGGTCGTTAGGTCGCAACCACGAGACCAGTCAGCAGGACCGTTGGCGTAGAAGTTGAGCGTGACGGCGCTGGCTGGCGTGGCGAAGGCCAATACTGCCGCCGCTGCGGCACATGCCGCTATGGCCGTTCTCCTCATGAGTTTCATGAATGTCAGAAGCCTCCATAATCCCAGTGATCGTGAAGGTGGAATGTCGCAGGTCACCGGCGGGATGTATTGGAGGAATGCGCAGTCGGCGTCAGCTGCTCGTGGAGCTCTTGCCCCACAACCGGTTGTTGTTGGTCGTCTCGCTGTGTTTCTGGTGCACGGGCCCGTGTAGTGGTGGTGATGCTTGTCGGGCACGACGTCCTTGGCGCGGCGCAGTACGCGGCTGAGCAGGGTGGTCGGGGCGCCGAACACGATCCCGACGACCACAGGGTCGGCTTCGCCGGCCGTTCACCTACCCCCTCCGGCCAGGCAACCGTGATCGTCCCGGCCGGCCGTTTCGCTCATGAGGTACTGGACGGCATCGGTTTCGACTGGTGCGAAGTGGCGGGTGAGGATGCCCGACTGGCCGGTGAGGGTCTGTGGGCGGCTGTGGGACGCGACCCGGCGACGGGCCGCCTGAGCGCCGCGTCCCCCAACCGCAACAACAGCGGCGCCGTCCTTCTGACCCCCACCGCCACGGCCCTTGCGGCGGTGGCGGGGCGCACGATCCGTCCGAGACGGCGACGCGAGCGCCCCGCCACCCCCGCCGCTGTGCATCCGGTGCGGGTTCGGCGTCCGGCCCCGGTGGGGTGGGCGGCACGTACGCCGGCGACATTTCGCGCGGCCATCCTCTTGCAGGTGACTGCCACCGGGCGACTCCACCTGGGTCAAGTACCGCCTGTTCAGCACCTCTTGGACGATCACCTCGACCTCGCCCGGTAGCCGCCTGCGCATGTGGAGAGGGGCTTGTGGGGATCAGCCGAAGGTGCCGTTCACGGCAAGCGGACCGTCCCCTTAACCAGCCGCCAGTGCCCGCCGTGTCGCTGGTGTTGCACCAACGCCCTGGTGCGGACCCTGTGACCTCAGGCCGCTTGGGCGGTCGCTGCGAGGACCAGTTCGCGCAGGGTGACGCGCTGGGGCTGCTGGTACGCGAAGCCGATCGCCGCGGCCACGTCCTGGGGCGCGAGCACCTCGATGGAGTCCTTGAAGGCCTGGTAGTCGGCCTTCAGCGCCTCGTCGGTGGTGTGTGAGAGCAGCTCTGTCTCCACGGCTCCCGGGGCGATGGTGATCACGCGGATCCCGTGGCCCGCGACCTCCTCGCGCAGGCTTTCCGACATGCCGTGCACGGCGAACTTGCTGCCGCTGTAGACCGTGTGGCCGGGATAGGTCTTGCGGCCCGCCACCGAGCTGACGTTGATCACCGTGCCGCGGCCGCGCTCGATCATGCCGGGCAGGACCGCACGTATCCCGTGGAGCAGGCCCCGCACATTGACGTCGAACATCCGCTCCCACTCGTCGGCCTGCTGCTTGGCCACCTCGCCCAGGAGCATCACGCCCGCGTTGTTCACGATCAGGTCGGCGGGGCCGTAAAGCGATTCCCCCTCCCGGACGGCGCCGGCCACCGCCGCGGCGTCGGTGACATCGACGGACCTGGCGAGAGTGTCGGGGAGTGCGAGCGCCTCGATCCGCTCCACCCTGCGGGCAAGCAGCAGGAGGGGGTGGCCGAGCGCGGAAAGGGTACGGGCGGTGGCGGCGCCGATGCCCGAGCCGGCTCCGGTGATGACGGCGAGGGGCTTGGACGCGGTGTTCGTGTCGGTGTTCATGTCCTCAACCTTGATCGTCCGGCCGACCCCGAACAACAGCCGGTCGCGCAACGATCGATAACCTGAGGGTTATGGAACACCGGGATGTCGAGATCTTCTTGGCCCTCACCGAGGAGCTGCACTTCGGACGCACCGCGCGGCGCCTGCACGTGTCGCAGGCCCGGGTCAGCCAGAGCATCAAGCAACTGGAGCGACGCATAGGCGCCGCACTCTTCGAACGGACCAGCAGACGCGTGGAGTTGACGGCGATCGGGCGCCGCCTCGCGGACGACGTACGTCCTGGCTACGAGCTGATCAGGGACGGCATGGAGCGGGCGGTCGCCGCGGGGCGCGGTCTCGCCGAGCCGCTGCGTGTCGGGTTCAGCAGCCCGCTCGCGGGTGAGCTCGTGCTGTTCGCCGCTTCCGTCTATCGCGAGCGGCACCCTGAGGCCGGTGAGGTCCTGCTGCACGAGACTCCTCTCTCGGACCCCTTCGGCCTGCTGCGCTCGGGCGAGCTCGACCTGTTGCTGGCCCAGTTCCCCGTCGTCGAATCCGATCTGGCCACCGGCCCCGTACTGATCTCCGACACTCGTGTGCTGGCCGTCTCCACCGGGCACCGCTTCGCGAAGAGGCCCTCCGTTCGGGTCGACGACCTCGCCGAGGACAAGGTGCTCAGCCTCTCGGGGCCCGTCCCGGACTACTGGCTCGACCATCTCCTGCCGCGTACGACTCCGGCGGGCCGTCTTGTCGAGCGCGGTGAGCGGGCGGCGACCCGGCAGGAGCTCCTGGCCCTGGTCGGGGCAGGGCGAGGGGTGCATCCGGCCGCCGCGCACGAGGTCAGGTACTACGCGCGACCGAACATCGCGTACGTTCCCTTCGACGACGCTCCTGCGCTGGAGTACGGCCTGGTGTGGCGGACCGCGGCGGACACGGTCCGCATCCGTGCGTTCGCCGAGGCGGCGCAGGAGACGGTACGTCGGCAGGGCGGCCCGCAGGACGTCTGCGCGCAGTGCCGCTGATCAGGCGCAGCCGGGCATGAACGGGGCACCGGTTCTCGCCTTCGGTGCGCTGGCCTTGGGCGTACTCCTGATCGTGGTGGCGCTGCTGTGCTTTGTGCCCGCTCCAGTGGTTCATGCTGTGTGGCTCGGCTCTCCTGGCATGATCGGGGGGTGACGACGTTGTTCCTGATGGTCGGTTTGCCGGGGGCCGGCAAGACCACGAAGGCTCGGCAGCTCGCCGAGGAAGACCACGCACTGCGGTTGACGCCTGACGAGTGGATGATCCCGCTGTTCGGCAAGCTGCTGGAGGCGGACGACAGTCGCGACGTTTTGGAAGGCCGGCTCCTGTGGGTTGCTATGGAAGCGTTGAAAGTTGGCGCCAACGTGGTGCTGGACTTCGGATGCTGGTCCCGCGACGAAAGATCCGCGATCCGCTGGCTGACCGAATCCGCGGGCGCCTCCTTCCGCCTCGTCTACGTGGCGGTGGACCACAAGACCCAACTGGCTCGGATCGCTCACCGCGAAGCGACCACCCCCGAGGAAACCCTCCCGATCAGCGAGGCCGATGTCTTGCGCTGGAGGAGCCTGTTCGAGGAGCCCGACGAGGCGGAGCTCGGCGCGCTTGAGGTTGGCGGGCCGCCGGCCGGTTGGTCGACCTGGCGGGAGTGGGCCGCCGGGCGATGGCCGTCATTCGCATGATCCTGGATTTGCCGTACGTGCCCTAGGACTTCTCGGTTCGGGCTGGTGTTACAGGCGCAGCAGCAGCTCGGTGATCTGTCGGTACTGGTCCAGTGTGAGCCGCAGTTCTTCCGGCTGCAGTTCGGTGTCCTCGTCCTGCCAGCCTGTGCGCAGGAGGCGGCGGTGCTCGGTGAGGGCGGCGGTCAGCCGGGTTATGGCGTCGCTGAGGACGGCGTCGGCTTCTTCCACTGCCTGGCGCGGTTTGTCCGTGGAGGTGTCGAGGGCTTGCTGGAGGCGCAGCGCGAGCTCGTCCCGTTCGTTTTGCGGGAGCAGCACCGGGTCGGTGGCGCGGTCGCGTTCACGAGCCGGTTCGGTGCGGGAGGGCTGCGGGCCACGCCGCTTCGTGGGGTCTGGAGTTTTGCTGGGAGGTTGTTGCGCGCGTTGCTGGTCGTACATCATCACGTACCGCTTCCTTCCGATGGGGCTGTCTCCCTGCCCACGGTACGTGCCGGCGCAGGGGGCCAACGGTCGTGCGGCAAACGACCGTTGGGTAAGGCTGCTCCGGTGTAGATGCTGCGTTCGGATGGGAGCGCACCCCGAAAGGGGGCCACACGATGCCTGGGCGGCATATCGAGCACGGGAAGTACGGGGCCCGCGGTACCAAGGGCAGTGAAGCCATCGCCTGGAAGGCCGATGATGTCGCAGATGGAATCGCGACCCCCATCGAGTAGAAGCGCGGTCTGCTGGCGTGTCTCAACTACCTGACACGCTCCGAGCGTTCCCGGAAGGCGGCGCGCGAGGCCGGGCTTCCCTGTGACCGCACCGTGAAGGCCTGGCGCGAAGGCAGGCGCAAGCGCAGGCCGTCAAAGGCCGGCCTCGAAAAGGGTCGAGCGGGCCTACCATGCGGTGCGCCGGCAGAACGTCGCCCGCTCGCTGAAAGCCCGCCTCGACCGTGAGGGTCGCGGCACGCGGGTTGAGATGCACCTGCAGAACCGATCCCAGGCCGCGCGTCCGTACCAGTGCCACATCCCCGACCGCGATATCAACGTGCGCGGTTGGGGCCGCATCGTGGTTGCCTGGGCAGCTCAGGACCGACAAGCGCTCGACCAGGAACGGGAAAGCGTGAGCGCTCGACCGGGAAGGGGGAAGCGTGATTGTTGATCTTGATAGTGCACGGGGTCAGTTTGAGTGTGTTTCCGCCGTGGGGTTGGCCGCGTAGGTCAGACGTGCCCCTCGTAGGAGGGGTGGGAAGTCATGCGTCGGGATGCGTGAGTTGGAACCTGGTTGCGCTGGTGGGAACCCCTCGGTTCCACTGCCGCTGTCGATCTTGTGGGCACGGTGATCAGCATGGTGGACGAGGTGATCGCCAAGGCCGCGTAGTGGGGCAGCGGATCGGGGCGTGAGAGCGGGGCTCTGGCCATCGCCGCGCCGGAACTGCGGGGTATGCGTGGGTTCCTTGGGGTGGGGCGACTTCGATCGGTTTCGATCGGTCGCGCGCTTGCTTCCCGCGGGGGCGGGTGCTGCGGGCACGTACACTCGCCCTATGGGGCATACACATACGGCGACGGAGAGCCCGGTTCGGGCTCTTCGACTGCTGGGTCCCGTCGCGCCCCGGGCGCGCTGCCGTGCGCTGCACGGTCACGGCTAGCAACCTTCCCGACGGGCCCGCGCATCCGGTTCTCCCGCCTGCCCCGTCCCGCCATGCCCAAGCGCCCGCAGGAAGCACCTCCACGGCAGACCCGACGCGCCGCGGCCTGCCCCTGAGCCTGTGCCGAGGGGTTGTGCGGGCTCCCGCACCGCGCATCCCTGAACCGTGCATCGGTGAACCGTGCATCCCTGAACCGCACATCCCCACCTCCCGTATTCCCCCCTGCGCCCGCGCCCCTTGGCGTACCGCCGGTATCGCTTGACGCGACCCGGCGGGCCGGCCGCACCCTGAGAGGACCCCCTTTTGAAGCTGAGCGAGTTGCTGGCCGGGCACGATCACGAACTACTTCTGGGCGACCTGGCAACGAGAGTCACCGCGGGAGCATGCATGGATGCCCACCGCGTCTCGCCGGGTTCACTCTTCCTCGCGGTGCCCGGGCACCGCGAGGGCGGCCCCGAGGCCGTCGGTTCCGCGCTTGCGCGCGGTGCCGTCGCGGTGCTCGTCGAGGGGCCCGCGACCGGTCTTCCCGCGGCGATATGGCCGTCGGCGAAAGGCGCGTGCGTCGTGCGGGTGGCTGACACCCGTCAGGCGGCAGCGCTGATCACCTCGCGCTACTACGGGGAGCCCGGCCGGGCGATGGACATGGTGGCCGTCACCGGCACCAACGGGAAGACGTCCGTGTCGTACATGGTGGAGTCGGTGCTGCGGATCGCCGAGGGCGCGAAGGTGGGGGTGATCGGGACGGGCGGGAACCGGATCGGGGACGAGCTGATCCCGATGCCGCGCTCGGTGCTGACCACTCCGGAGTCACCGGACTTCCAGTATCTGCTGGGGCACATGCGCGACCGCGAGGTGGCCACCGTGGTCCTGGAGGCCACCTCGATGGGCCTGCTGAACCACCGGATCGACCACTCCTTCATCGACGTGGGCGTCTTCACCAACCTCTCCCAGGACCACTTGGACGACCACGGCACGATGGAGCACTACCGGGACGCCAAACTCCGGCTCTTCGAGGGACTGTGTCGGCGCGCGGTGGTCAACGCGGACGACCCGGTCGGGGCGCTGGTGCCGGCGATGATGCCGGGTCTGGTCCGTACGTACGCCCTGGAAGCCGAAGCCGACTACCGGGCGAGTGACCTGGACATGGACGCCTTCGGTACGCGGTTCACGCTCCACCACGAGGGGCGCAAGTATCCGGCCGCGATCCCGGTGCCCGGCAGGTTCTCGGTTTCCAACGCCCTGGCCACCCTGGCCGCATGCCATCTGCTGGGCCATGACCTGGCCCATCTGGTGGCGGCGCTCGACCGGATGCCCCCGGTCCCCGGGCGGCTGGAACGGCTCGAGACCCCGCAGGGCGCTTCCGTGATCGTGGACTACGCGCACTCGCCCGACTCCTTGGACAAGGTGCTCGCCGCCATCAGGGACTTCGCCGCTGCACGCGTCATCACGGTCTTCGGCTGCGGAGGAGACCGGGACGTCACCAAGCGGACCCGGATGGGCGAGATCGCCGGGTCCTACTCCGATCTGTGCGTGCTCACATCGGACAACCCCCGTGACGAGGACCCCGAGGCGATCATGGACCAGATCGTTCCGGGACTCACGGCCACCGGCACCCCCTTCGAGCGGATCGCGGACCGCCGCGCCGCGATCGCCTTCGCCCTGTCCGCCGCCGGACCGGCCGACATCGTGCTGGTCGCGGGGAAGGGCAGTGAGCCGTACCAGATCGTCGGCGACCAGCTGATCCCGTTCAGCGATATGGCGACCGTGCGCGAGCTGTCAGCCGTACGGGACTAGGGTCCCTTCGAAAGTGCTGGTCACAGCCACTCGTTGAGGGCTGCGACGCAGCACCGTCTGTCAACGGTCGCCTCGTAGTGGTCGGCGGACTTGTCGTATCGCGTGGCGACCGCGCGGTGGGAGTCACCACGCGGCCCAGCATCGTCGAGGTGGGCACGGAGCGGAGGCCGGCTTCACCTGCATCTGCTTCGATCCGTGCTGAAGTAGCGTGTCGGGTAGCCGAGTTGGGCGCCTACCGGAGGATCGACATGACGCTTCGCCTTCCCCCAGGACAACGTGCCGTCGGTGGATTCCCGCGCTTCGGCAAGGACCTGAAGAACCCGCCGCCGCCCGTACCGGCCGATCCGGTGATCGAGCTGGGCGGCGCTCTGACCGAGGACGTCACGCTGTCGGTGGCGGAGTTGGGGAAGTTGCCGCGGCGCGAGGTCCGGGCCGACTTCCACTGTGTGGCCGGCTGGTCGGCGACCGGTCTGGTGTGGGAGGGAGTCGCGTTCAAGGACTTCTACCGGGTGCTGGTGGAGCCGCGGCTGCGGCCGGGAGCGGTGGTGAGCCACCTCGTGTTCTCGGGGTCGGACGGGGTGCGGGCGCTGGTGCTGCTGGAGGATGCGCTCGGTGAGGACGTGCTTGTCGCCGAGCGGCTCGGCGGGGAGCCGCTCACCGGCGATCACGGGGCTCCGGTACGGCTGGTCAGCCCGTGGCAGTACGGATACGTCAACATCAAGCACCTCTGCCGGATCGAGTTCCACGCCACCGCGCCCCGGGTCACCGACCCGTGGTCGCCTCTCGCGGCGCACCCTCGGGCCCGGGTGTGGAAGGAGGAGCGGCACCGCCGGTTGCCCGGCCGGGTGGTGCGGCCGCTGTACCGGGGGGTGGTCGTGGTGATCAGGGCGCTCAGTGCGAGGGGTGGGAGTGCGCGACGGGGGTGACAGCTGTCAGGGCTCTGCCGAACTGGGGGAGGGGCGGACGCTTTTATTGGCTGCCACCGGGTGGGGAATGTGGCCTGGACCCGGTACCTGTCTTGCCGGGTGATGCCCATCCGCAGGGGGCCGCCGCGGTTCTCTCCTCTACGAGGCTCTGCTGGGGGTCTGGGCGGGGCCTGCTGCCGGCTGCCCGGTGTGTTTCCTGCCGGGCAGCCGGGGCAGTTCCGCACGGCGTACGGCAGCTGAGGACAGCCCGGCGACGGCGCCCAGCGTACTGAACGCCGCGCCGATGACGAACACCGGCTGCGCGCCCCAGGCGCTGATCGCGGCGCCGAACAGCGGGAAGCTGAGCGGGGTGAGTCCGACGCCGGTGAGGCTCATCGCGGAGGTGACGCGCCCGAGGTAGCCGGGCGCCGCGGAGGTCTGGATCAGCGCGATGGCCAGCCCCCCGCACATGCCGCAGAGCAGCCCGGACAGCAGCGACATGCCGACAGCCGCGGAAAGCGTGGGCATGAACGCGAGGGCTCCTACCGAGGCCGAGCCCACGACGAGCATCACGTTCTGCACGAGCCCGGCCCTCGCCACCCGCCCCTTGACGGCCAGCAGGGCGGCGCATACGGCCTGTCCGAGACCGAACGCCCCGACGATCCAGCCGTAGCCCGAGGGACCCCAGCCCTGGTCCTTGGTGAGCAGGACCAGCCCTACGGTGAGCAGTCCGTTGGTGCCGAGTTCGCTCATCGCCCCGGAGACCATGAGCGGCCCGATCACCCGGTGCCGGCGTATGTAGCGCAGCCCGTCGACGAGTTCACCCCATGCACTTGGCGCCACGGCGCCGCTCTGGTCATCGGCCGGCAGCGGCCGCAGCCGCAACGCCATCAGGAGCGGTACGGACAGGGCAAAAAGCAGCCCCGCAGCCCCGAGCGCCGCAGCAGCCCCGCCGTACGCCATGGCCAGCCCACCGAGCGGCGGCCCGACGATCCAACTGATCCGGATGACCAGCATGCGCAGCCCCTGGATCCGGCCGATCTGGTCCAGCGCGGCCAGCTGCGGGGGCAGCGCGCCCACGGCGGGCATGAACAGCGCATCCACGACGCCGAAGAGGACCGCGCCGACGACCAGCAGCCACAGCCCCGGCGACGTCAGCCACAGAGCGGCGGCGATGCCCAGCACGATCGCGCACCGCACGGCGTCACTGCCGACCACCACCTTGCCCGGACCGAACCGGTCGGCCACCACGCCGCCGCCGAGCATCAGCAGCGCCCGCGGCACGGCGCCGGCCGCCATCACCATGCCCACCTGGGCCGGACCGGCCACCTCCTGGGCGGCGAAGCCGAGGGCGACCAGGCAGGCGGCATCGCCGATCAAGGAAAGGGCGTAGGCGGTGAGCCAGCGCAGGACATTGGCGTCACGATGCGCCGGATGCGGCGTGGATGTCAGGGGCATGCCATCTGTAGGCATGAGGCGGTCTCCTTACGCGGCGGCGCCGACTGCTCAGGGCTTGAACGGATAGCCGTACATCTGGAGCTCGACATGCTCACGGTCCCGGCCGTCACCGGACTCCTCCGCCGCACGACTGCGCGCCGTCCAGCGGTCGCAGAACGCCGCGGCCTCCTCCGCCATCTCCTGCAGCTCTTCGTGGGTCAGCTTCAGCAGCCGGCCGCTGCCGAACGCGGACGCCGCCCACTCCTGCGGCCAGGCGGCCTGCTGGCCGACATAACCCAACAGACTCTGCATGCGGGCCTGGATGACCTGTTGGCCCGCTCCGACATAGGCCGCGACACCCTCTGGATAGTCCGAGAAGTCCTTCCAGTGCATGTCGAAGACCTCGGCCGCCGGCCGCCACCAGCGCTCGCGGCCGTCGCTGCCCTGCGACGGCGCTTCCTCGATATAGCCGTGCTCGGCGAGCTTGCGCAGGTGGTAACTGACCAGCGACACCGGCTCGTCCACCATCTCGGCGAGCTGCGTGGCCGTCGCCGTCTGCGCGATGATCAACGCACGGTCGAGACGGATGCGCAGCGGGTGGGCGTACGCCTTGAGCGCACGCACATCGGTGACCTTCTTCGACGACATGCGCCCACCGTAGACAGGAAGAAGAAACTACGAAAGAGATTTGCGCAACTACCTTTCGCATCTGGGGTCTTCGACTGAAGATGCACAGCCGCACACACCAGCCCACATCAACAGGGGGTGCAGCTGGTTTCGTTGGCGCTGCCGGCCGAGGTGGGGCCGCGGTAGGAGCCGCACTGTCGAGAGACGGATGCAGGCTGTGACGGGGGGTTGGTATGCGGTGGGTGTTCCGGTGGATCGTCAGGGGCTCGGGCGAGACGAGACCCCTGGATGTGTACGACGTTGCGTTCTTGGCGGGCGGGGCCCGGCATGTGGTGGACAGTGCGGTCACCACGCTGAACCAGCGTGGGCTGCTCGTGGTGCACAACGCACAGGTCCACTGCGTGGAGGGGAAACAACCTCTGCATCCGGTCGAGCGCGCGATGGCCGCCTTCTGCAGACACCCGACCGATATCGACACGGTACGAGCCGTCCTGCAACGCTCCCCGGAAGTGCAGGAGATCGGCCGCGAGCTGGCCGTGTGGGGGCTGGTGGCGGGCGCGGAGCGCCAGATGACCCCTGCGGGCCGGCGACATCTCCAACAGGCCCAGCTGGATGCGCGCATGCTGGAGTACGTCTTCCCGCACCGCAGCCCGCGCTGGGAAGGAGCCGTGCCACCCCCAGCCGCCCGGCCCCGAAAGCGCCCAGGCGGCAATCGTCGTCACGGCGACCTTGGCCCCGGCCTGGATACGGATCCACACTCCGGCAGCGGTCACAGCAGCGGAGGCGGAGCAGAGTGAGGTCCCACAGAACACTTCGCCACGCAGTGGAGTACTCCGACTCCGATGGGACTCACCGTCCAGGCCGCGCGGGGCGAGCTCGGTGACGCGGGTTCCGTTGCCGCGCACCGCGGCGGAGACCTTGCAGGCGTTGATGCGGTTGCACCACAGATTCAGGCTGCCGGTGGAGTTTGTACCAGGTCTGGACGCTGCTCCTCGGTAGGTCGCCGGCGACCTACCGGTGGGGTGTGGCTGTGGCGTGTGTGGATCTTTTCAGGTCGTTTCCCGCTGTGTTGAAGCGTCAATTCCTGTTTCCTACCGGGGGGTTGCTGAGGGGCGCGGATTTATTGCATTTCAGGGCAAGTTGACTATTCGCCAGTCTTCGCTACCCCTCGCTGTCCTGAGAACCGTCCTCGCGGCCCCCGGATATGCCCTAAGAATGTTCGCCGGACATGGCTTTACGCCCCGCGCGTGTGGGTTGTGCCCCAGGCCGCGACCGAGACGTGGCCCGCTGCACGGCCGACGGAGCATGGCGCTCTGCCGTTGACGACCTGAAGGGGATGGCGTGCCCAAGAGGCGCGCTGAACTGCGATGTTGGACCAATTCATGACCGATGCATGGCCGGAGTACGTCGCCGGTGTACTCGTCCTCGCAACCGGTGCTGCCGCCAGCGCCCTGATCAGGGCCTGGCGTCGACGCAGGCCGTCGACACAGAACCCGGACCCCACCGACGCCAGCGAATAGTCCCCTCCCGAAAGTAGCGATCGGACCATTATCCATGCCTGAACGAAATGATGTCGTCTTACAGACGACGAAAAACGTCGCCCGTAAGACGACGCCTCGTATTCCGGAAGCAGAATTCGACCGCGCCGGCGCCTGGCGGCATCTTTCGACTCCCGCCGCTCCGGACCCAGATTCCTGGCTGGGTGAACTCGCCCAAATCAAGGGCGTCCTCGAGCACACCGGAACCCTCGCCGAGGTCGCCGACAAGTACGATCACCTGCTGCGCCTCATCGAGTTCGACACCATCGACGAGCTCGACGTCACCGACCTGCTCGCCGCCCTCCTAATCCAGCGGATCCTGCGCGACAAACTCGCCATCGACGAGCAACGCCTCATCGCCGCCGCACGCCGCCGCAAGGCCACCTGGGCCCGCATCGCCCCCGCCCTCGAAGTACGCAGCCGACAGTCAGCCGAACGCCGCTACCTCCAACTACGCCGCGACCTCGACGACCTCGTCGAAGGCCCCCACGCCACCACCGAACACGACACCAATCGCCCCATGACACAAAGCGAGCGCGTCGAAGCCGCCCGCGCCCACCGTGACCGCCGCGCCGAGCAAGCCTGGGCCCTCGCCCACCACAGCGACATCGTGGACCTTGCGCGCCGCCTCGCCGCCATCGACGACCTTCAACAGCGCGCGGACACCTGCCCCCGCATCGCCCGCGCGAACCAAGTCGCCCGACTACAAGCCCGCCTGGACGAGCGGCCCGACCCGCCCACGATCCGCACCGCCTGGCCCGCGCGTCTGCTCGAAGCCGTCCAGACAGAACAAGCACACGTTGCCGCCCAGGAACAGCACCCCGTCGACCTCCACGACCCGCAACCGGCCGCCATGCACCCCGCACTGCTCAGCCCGCCCCAATACACACGGCTCATCGCCCAGCTGTTCAGCCTCATCGGCTACGCCATCGACGGCAACAACCTCGCCCTGGACGACCACAGCCACCTGGTCACCGCCATCCGCACCCTCTATGCCGAAGCCGGCCCGAACGCCCCACGCGCCCCCGAGGACTACACCCCGCACACCACGAAATGACACCCGCAACGCCGCGGCAGACCGGGCCCTATGACGCTTGGTTTGCGGTCCGGCGCCGCCGCCTTCGCTCGCCGCTCACCCATGTCCGGGGGTCAGGCGACATCAGCAGCGGCAGACTGCGCCCGGCAAAAGAATCTTGAAAGGCCAGTAAAGAGAATCGCGGCCTCAGAGCTCTATCTCTTCGTACGGCCGAGCGCCAGCACCCTGCTGCGCCCTAGGCCGTGTCTGACAAACGATCTTGGGTGGGTTCGCGCAGCCAGAGGATCAGTGCGGCGAGATGGACTCCGGCCTTGTAGCGGGTGGCGAGTTTGTCGAAACGGGTGGCGATCGCGCGGAACTGC
>NZ_JAAKZW010000502.1 GCF_011044995.1 Streptomyces mesophilus
GGGCGGCGGAACGCTTCGAGGGGCTCGGGCTGCCGTTGGAGCAGGGCCGCTGCCTCTGGCTGCTGTCCCGCACCCGGTTGCGGCAGCGGCGCAGAGCCGGGGCGCGGCAGTCGCTCGCCGAGGCGCTCGCGCTGTTCGAGGGTGCGGGGGCGTGCGCGTGGTCGGGTCTGGTGAGCGAGGCGCTCGGCCGGCTCGACGCGGGTGGTGTCGTACGGGTCTCCGCGGACGGATTGACCACGGCCGAGGAGCAGTTGGCGGGTGTGGTCGCCGAGGGGGCGAGCAATCGGGAGGCGGCCGCGCGGTTGCACTTGAGCGTCAAGACCGTCGAGACGATGCTCACCCGGATCTACCGCAAGCTCGGCGTTCAGTCGCGGGCTCAGCTTGCCGCGGCCCGGGCGGTCCGGCCGTGAGGTGCCGCTCGCGCGGGGCCCGGGTCTGATCCGTCCGGTCAGGCCGCCCTGTGGGGCGGAGGTCACGGGGGCTCTGCCCCCGGGCCCCCGCTGGTGGCTTGCGCCCCCAGGCCCCCTGCGTTGGGGTTCTG
>NZ_JAAKZW010000076.1 GCF_011044995.1 Streptomyces mesophilus
TCCCGAAACCGGGGGCGTCGCCCCCCGGACCCCCTGCATCCGAGCTCCGCTCGGATCTGCTCAAGCGCCGCAGGGGCTGAAAGTTAAGCTGGCCCCATGACAGACGTACGTGGCGACCTGCTGCAGCAGATCAAGGACAAGGCCGTCGTGCACGGCAAGGTGACCCTCTCCTCCGGGATCGAGGCCGACTACTACGTCGACCTGCGCCGGATCACCCTCGACGGCGAGGCCGCCCCGCTGGTCGGCCAGGTGCTCCTGGACCTCACCAAGGACCTGGACTTCGACGCCGTCGGCGGTCTGACCATGGGCGCCGACCCCGTGGCCGGCGCGATGCTGCACGCCGCCGCCGCGCGGGGCGAGCGCCTGGACGCGTTCGTCGTGCGCAAGGCCGCCAAGGCGCACGGTCTGCAGCGCCGCGTCGAGGGCCCGGACATCAAGGGCCGCCGCGTCCTGGTCGTCGAGGACACCTCCACCACCGGCGGTTCCCCGCTGGAGGCCGTGCAGGCGGTACGCGAGGCAGGCGCCGAGGTCGTCGGTGTCGCCACGATCGTGGACCGCGCCACGGGTGCGGCCGAGAAGATCCAGGACGGCGCCGGGGTGCCGTACCTCTTCGCGTTCGGCAAGGACGAGCTCGGGCTCGATTAGCCGAACGGCACCATGGCGGCGCGGGGGACTTAGGTCCCCCGTTTTCGCATCCCGAGTGGACTGGAGCAATCGCTCAAGTCTGGAAAGATGGGGGCGACGATGACGTCATCCCTTCGGTGACCCTCAGTTACCTCACGTACTTCCAAGGAGCGGACAGATGCCCATCGCAACCCCCGAGGTCTACAACGAGATGCTCGACCGGGCGAAGGCAGGCAAGTTCGCCTACCCGGCCATCAACGTGACCTCGTCCCAGACGCTGCACGCTGCCCTGCGCGGCCTCGCGGAGGCGGAGAGCGACGGCATCATCCAGATGTCCACCGGTGGCGCCGAGTTCCTGGGCGGCCAGCACTCCAAGGACATGGTGACCGGCGCCGTCGCGCTCGCCGAGTTCGCGCACGTCGTCGCCAAGAAGTACGACATCACCATCGCGCTGCACACGGACCACTGCCCCAAGGGCAAGCTGGACACCTACGTACGCCCGCTGCTCGACATCTCCGCCGAGCGCGTGGCCAAGGGCGAGAACCCGCTGTTCCAGTCGCACATGTGGGACGGCTCGGCCGAGACCCTCGCCGACAACCTCGCGATCGGCCAGGAGCTGCTCGCGAAGGCCGCCGCCGCGAAGATCATCCTCGAGGTCGAGATCACCCCGACCGGTGGCGAGGAGGACGGTGTCTCGCACGAGATCAACGACAACCTCTACACCACGGTCGACGACGCGATCCGCACCGCCGAGGCGCTCGGCCTGGGCGAGAAGGGCCGCTACCTGCTCGCCGCCTCGTTCGGCAACGTGCACGGCGTCTACAAGCCGGGCAACGTCGTCCTCAAGCCCGAGCTGCTCAAGGAGCTGCAGGACGGCGTGGGCGCGAAGTTCGGCAAGCAGTCCCCGTTCGACTTCGTCTTCCACGGCGGCTCGGGCTCCACGCTCGAGGAGATCCACACCGCGCTCGAGTACGGCGTCGTGAAGCAGAACCTCGACACCGACATGCAGTACGCGTTCTCGCGTCCGGTCGTGGACCACATGTTCAAGAACTACGACGGCGTCCTGAAGGTCGACGGCGAGGTCGGCACCAAGTCCCTCTACGACCCCCGTACGTGGGGCAAGGCGGCCGAGGCCGGCATGGCCGCGCGCGTCGTCGAGGCCGCGAAGGCGCTGCGGTCGGCGGGCACGAAGATCAAGTAAGCCGTGGGCGTCAAGCTCAAGTAACCCTTTGCGCAAAGGGTTTCGCGAAGGCCCGGGTTCCTCATCGGAACCCGGGCCTTCGACATGTACGCGGCCGTTCCGGCCCTCTCGGTCGCTCCGGGCCTTGGGATTGGCTGCTGGTTATGGCGGAGGCACCATAACCGTATGGCTCTGAAGAAAACGACGGTGATGGTCGAGGAGGCCGACCTCCAGGCCATCAAGGAAGCGGCCCGGCGAGAGGGGCGGTCGGAGGCGGAGTACTTCCGCGAGGCGTTCCACATCGCTGCCCTGCGCGCGCAGCGCTGGGACGACGACTGGGACATCCCCAGCCTCGACTTCGGCGGACCGGTCTCGGAAGAGGACATCGATGCGGTGGTCAACGACGCTGTGGCAGGCGGACGTTGATCGTCATCGGGGATACGTCGGGCCTTGTCGCGGCGCTCAACGTGACTGACCCTGAGCACACGGCGGCGCGTGCGGCGTTGCGCGCGGCGTCGGCGACAGTGGTTTCGCCTCTCGTCTTCCTGGAGGTCGAGCACATCACGACGCGGAACGTCAGTCGGCGTGCGGCGCACGCGGTCAACGACTGGCTCCTTGAGCAGGCGCGCACCATGCGGGTCCTGGTGCCCGAGATCTCGGCGGATGTCCTGCGCAAGGCTCGGGTCATCCAGAACCGTTACGACGCTCTCCGGCTGGATCTCGCCGACGCGGTGAATGTCGTCCTGGCGGAGGCGTACGAGACGGAATGTGTCTTGACGCTCGACCGCAGGGACTTCTTCCGGGCGGTGCAGCCGCTGACCGGACACAAAGCGTTCCGCCTCCTGCCCGACGACCTCTGAACCGCTGCGTCGGCACCGTCACCGCACCTGCGGTGAGCAGGTCTCCGGCGCGCTCAACATGTTCTACTCGCAGCTCGGCTGCAAGCCCCGCCGACCGGCGCCGTCGAGAACGCCACGCACTTCCTCTCCGGTGTCGTCGCCTGTGTGGTCGGCGGTATCACCGAACCCCTGGAATTCCTCTTCCTGTTCATCGCGCCCTGGCTCTACCTGATCCACGCGGTCCTGGTGGGCCTCGGCTTCCTGGTGGCCGCGGTGCTCGGCATCTTCATCGGCAACACCGACGGCAACGTCATCGGCCCGCAGGTGCAGTCGGTGAAGGACGCGATCGCCGGGCTGAGCACGGTGGGGGGAGCTCGATGACCTCGTACGACTTCGACCGCTTCGTCGACCGGCACGGCACCTGGTGCACGCAGTGGGACTACGTGGAGGACCGGTTCGGCGTCCCCGGGCTGCTCCCGTTCACCATCTCCGACATGGACTTCGAGACGGCACCCGAGGTGCTCACCGCCCTGCGCGGGCGGCTCGATCACGGGGTGCTCGGGTATTCGCGGTGGCGGCACTCCGACTTCCTGTCCGCGGTCGTCGACTGGTTCCACAAGCGGTACGACTGGGCGGAGTTCGAGCGGCTGCTCGCGCTGCCCGACACCTCGGTGCTGCTGCTCTGCTCGCCGCACAACCCGACCGGCCGTGTGTGGACCGGCGAGGAGCCGACGCGCATGGCCGGGCTGTGCGCGCGGCACGGGGTCGCGGTGATCAGCGATGAGATCCACGCGGACCTGGCGCACCGGGTTCGGACCCGGGCGGTGGGCCGTCGTCACCTCCGCGTCCAAGTCCTTCAACATCCCTGCCCTGACCGGGAGTTACGGCATCATCGGCGATCCCGAGGCGCATGCCGCGTATCTGCGCAGGCTCAAGGACGCGGACGGTCTGTCGTCGCCGGCGGTTCTGTCCCTCGTCGGCCATATCGCCGCGTATCGCGAGGGGGAGGGCTGGCTCGACGCACTGCGGGCGTACGTGGCGGGCAATCTGGAGATGGCCGCCGAAAAGCTCCGGGCGGCCGGCCTGAACTGGCAGTCCCCCCAAGCCGGTTACCTGGCCTGGATCGATCTGCGTCCGCTCGGCATCGTGGCGGACGAGCCGCTTCAGCGGGAGCTGATCGACGGCGAGAAGGTCGCGATCATGCCGGGCGGCGCCTACGGCGCACCGGGCTTCGTCCGCCTCAACGTGGGCTGCCCACGCGCCAAGGCCGAGGCGGGCGCGGACGTGCTGGTACGGGCGCTGAGCCGCCTCACGTAACAGCGAGAGGGGGACCGATCGTTCAGGCCGCTGTCCGGTTCATACCGGTTCGCGCTGGACGATCGGTCCCCCTCTCACGTTCAGCTCTTGAGCTGCTCGTATGCCTCGTCGCTGCTGTCCCTCAGGAATTGCCAGCAGCGTTCGTGCTCCTCCTTCTCGCCGATCTCGCCGGCGGCGCGGGCGAGGGCGGCGAGGCAGCGCAGGAAGCCCTGGTTGGGCTCGTGGCTCCACGGCACCGGGCCGTGGCCCTTCCAGCCGGAGCGGCGCAGGGCGTCCAGACCGCGGTGGTAGCCGGTGCGGGCATACGCGTACGACTCGATCACCCGGCCGCCCGCGAACGCGTCCTCGGCGAGCAGCGCCCAGGCCAGGGAGTACGTCGGGTGCGCGGCCGCGATCTGGGCCGGGGTGGACGTGCCGACCATGGCCCGTGCCGCTTCGTTCTCCGGCAGCTGGGTGGGGGCCGGACCGCCGAGCAGGTTCTTGTGCGTCTCCATGGCCGCCAGTCTGCCACCCGCGCCGAACGAGTGGTTTCCTCGGTACGGGAGGTCCCGTGTCGACCCGACGACCGCGCATTCAGCTCGCCGCCGTCGCCCTGGCCGGAGTGCTGGCTTCGGCCCTGCTGCTGCCCTGGGCGCTGCCCCTCGGCTGGGACGAACTCGTCTACGCCACCCGCTTCTCCCCGTACAGCAACGGCCTCGACGTCGACTTCAGCGCCCCGCGCACCCGGGGCGTCCCGCTGCTCATCGCCCCGGTCGCCCTGTGGTCGGACTCGGTCGTGCTGCTGCGGCTTTGGCTGATGCTGCTCTGGGCGGTGGCCCTGTACCTCGGTTTCCTGCCGTGGCTGCGCGCGGCCCTGCGCCCGCGGGCCGTGGTCCTGGCCGCGGCCTGCTACACCAGCGTCTGGTCGGTGCTCTTCTACGCGGGCCACGCGATGCCCAACCACTACACGGCGATGGGAGCGGTCGCGGCCGCCGGCTCCTTGGTGCGGCGCCCCGTCTCGTATCCGGGCCTCGTCCTCGGCCTCGCGACGGCGACGCTGATGCGGCCCAACGACGGCGTGTGGGTGGCCCTTCCGCTGTGCGCCGCGGCGCTGTTGTGGCGTCGGCGCCGGGCGGCTCTCGCGGTCGCCGGGGGTGTGGCGGCGGGTCTTGCGCCCTGGGTGGTGGAGGCCGAGCTGCGCTTCGGCGGCCTGGGCGCACGGCTTGACGCGGCCGGTGAGATCCAGGGCGGTCTGCGCCCGGTGTTCTCGGTCCCCGCCCATGTCTCGGCGCTCGACGGCCGGCTCCTGTGCCGCCCGTGCGACGGCGATTCGCCGAGTCCGCCGGGCGTCATGATCTGGCTGCTCCTGATCCCGCTGGCCGTCATCGGGGGGTGGCTGGCGAAGAGGGCCGGTCCGGGTCCTGTCGATGCCGGGCCCAGGCGCGCCATGGCGCTCGTCCTCGCCACCGCCGCCTGCTCGGCGGCCCCGTACTTCTTCCTCGTCCCGTACGCCGCGCCCCGCTTCCTCTTCCCCGCCTACGCGCTGCTCGCCCTGCCCGCCGCGCTGGGTCTCCTGGCCGTACGGGAAGCAGTGCGCGGCTCGCGCACCCGGACCGCGCTCGCGGCCGGGGTGCTCGCGGCGCATCTGACCGGGCAGTTCCTGCTCGTCGACCGGCACGGGGGCATTCAGGCGGGGGCCCGCGGCGACTGGGAGCGGGTGGCGCGGGTACTCAGGGCCCAGGGCCTCGAAGCCCCCTGCACGATCGGCGGCAACGCGATGCTCCAGCCCGTCGCGTACACCTCGGGCTGCGTGCCGAAGAAGACCGGCATCCCCGACGCCCTGGTCCTCGTCCACCGCGCACCGCCCCGCTGGGCCCGCGACTGGGAGCGGCACCCCGTGCCGGATACGTACAACACCGGCTGGTCGGTGCTGGTCAGGCCGGGGCCCAAGCGCCCGTGAGGGGCCTGTGACCAGGCAGGTCTTGCCGATACGGGGGAGGATTGCGGAGGATGCGGGTGGGGACCGGGGCCCCCGTGCCGGCATCGGCAGGGGCGGACCGCTACCCGAAGTACCGAGGAGACAGTGATGTCCCACGAGACCGCAGATACGGGAACCACGCAGACTCCGGAGACCCCGGAGACCCCGCATCTCGACTTCGCCGGCACCACGCCGTACGAGGACTACGTGCAGGCCGACGTCCTCACCCACCTGCAGAAGACCCTCTCGGACGATCCCGGGGAAATGGTCTTCCTGGTGACCACGCAGGTCATGGAACTCTGGTTCACGGTGATCGTGCACGAGTGGGAGACCGCGGCCCGCGCCCTGCGCGAGGACGACCTCACCGTCGCGAAGGACGCGCTGAAGCGTTCCGTACGCGAGCTCGAAGCCCTCAACGCGTCCTGGACACCGCTCGCCGGCCTGACCCCCGCCCAGTTCAACTCCTACCGCGCCGCGCTCGGCGAGGGCTCCGGCTTCCAGTCGGCGATGTTCCGGCGGATGGAGTTCCTGCTCGGCGACAAGTCCGCCTCGATGCTCGTGCCGCACCGGGGTGCGCCGCGCGTCCACCGGGAGCTGGAGAAGGCGCTGCACGAGCCCTCGCTCTACGACGAGGTGCTCCGGCTGCTCTCCCGCCGCGGCTACGCGATCCCGCAGTCCGTCCTGGACCGCGACCTCTCCCAGCGCTACGAGCCTTCGGCCGAGATCGAGCAGGTATGGACCGAGGTGTACCAGGGCGACCAGGACGGTGAACTGGTGCGCCTCGGCGAGGCGTTGACCGATGTCGGTGAGCTGGTGTGGCGCTGGCGCAACGACCACCTGGTGGCGACCCGGCGCGCGATGGGCTCGAAGACCGGGACCGGCGGGTCGGCCGGTGTCGCGTGGCTGGAGAAGCGGGCGCGCAAGAACGTCTTCCCCGAGCTGTGGACGGCGCGGTCCTATGTCTGAGTCTGCTCTCGCGATACGGGCCGCCGAGCTCGACGCCGCCGACGAACTCGGCAAGATACGTGAGCAGTTCGTGCTCGACGAGACCGTCTATCTCGACGGCAACTCGCTCGGCGCCCTGCCCGCCGCCGTCCCCGCCCACGTCGCGGACGTCGTCGCACGCGAGTGGGGCGAGCTGCGGATCCGGTCCTGGACCGAGTCCGGCTGGTGGGAGGCGCCCGAGCGGATCGGCGATCTGATCGCGCCGCTCGTGGGCGCGGCGGCCGGGCAGATCGTGGTCGGCGACTCCACAAGTGTCAATGTCTTCAAGGCGGTTGTCGGTGCGGTGCGCCTGGCCGGCGAGGGGCGCGACGAGATCCTCGTCGACGAGGGGACGTTCCCCACGGACGGGTACATCGCCACGTCGGCGGCCCGGCTGACCGGGTGCACGGTGCGGCCGGTCCCGCTGGACTCGCTGGCCGCCGCTGTCGGTCCCCGTACGGCGGCGGTGCTCATCAACCACGTGGACTACCGGTCCGGGCGGCTGCACGACCTGCCCGGTCTGACCGCCGCCGTACAGGCTGCGGGCGCCCTGGTGGTCTGGGACCTGTGCCACAGCGCGGGCGCGCTGCCCGTGGGACTCGACGCGCACGGCGTCGACCTGGCGGTCGGCTGCACGTACAAGTTCCTGAACGGCGGCCCGGGTTCGCCCGCCTACCTGTACGTGGCCGCGCGTCACCAGGCGGCCTTCGACTCGCCGCTGCCCGGCTGGAACTCGCATGTCGAACCCTTCGGGATGCGGCCGGAGTTCATGCCCGTGGACGGTGCGCGCCGTGGGCGGGTCGGGACGCCGGACATCCTGTCCATGGCGGCGCTCGAAGCGGCGCTCGGTGTGTGGGACGGGGTGCCGGTCGAGGCGGTCCGCGCCAAGTCCCTTGCCCTGACGGACTTCTTCCTGGAGTGCGTCGCGGCGTACGTCCCCGAGGGGCGGGTGTCGGTCCTGACGCCGCTCGATCACGACGCCCGGGGCAGCCAGGTCGCGCTCCGGTGCGAGGACGCCTCCGACGTCATGGCCGCGCTGATCGCCCGGGGTGTCGTCGGCGACTTCCGCGCCCCCGACGTCCTCCGCTTCGGCTTCACACCGCTCTACCTGGGCTTCGCCGATGTGGAGCGCGCGGCCCGGGTGCTGGCCGAGGTCCTCTAGTCCTCGCCCGTACCGCCGGCCCGTCGCTCGTAACCGTCCGCCAGTCGCTCGTACCCGTCCGCCCGTATCCCGCCCTGCCGGGCGGGATACGGGCGCGATCCGGGGTACTCCTGTCTGATTGGGGGCAAAGCGAAAGGAGGCCCCCATGAGTGATCAGGCGTGGACGCTGGTGGTGCTCGCGGCGGTGGTGCTCGCGGTGGTGGCGGGCTTCGCCCTCGTGCTGCTCGTCCGCCTCGTGCGGACCAGGCGGCTCTTGCGCAGGGCGGGGGTTCCCGTGGAGAACACCCTCGCCTTCTGGGGCGCCCTGATCTACGTGATCTCTCCCGTGGATCTGCTGCCGGACCCGGTCTACTTGGACGACATCGGGGTACTGCTGCTCGCGCTGCGCTCGCTGCACGTGGCCGCCGAACGTTCCGGCCTGCGCAAAGGCCCGGTCGTACGGGACGGCTGACCTGGGCGGACCCCCGTTTCGGAAAGGGGCGGGGTGGGGGAAAAATCAAGCCACGCGCACCACCACGAACCCGCCGCACGAACCGAACCACCCTGGAAAGGCCGGACATGTCCGAAGACGCCACCGCCCGAGCCGCCGCCGAAGAGCAGTCGGCGTTCTCGCACCCACCGGTGGAACCGGACGCAACGGCCGCGTACGGCGACCACCCGGACCAGATCGTCGACTTCTACGCGCCCCGGGACAACCCGCTGACCGCCCCCCTCGTCGTAGTCCTGCACGGCGGCGCCTGGCGGGCCCCGTACGACCGCAAGCACCTCACCCCGTTCGCGGACTTCCTCGCCCGGGAGGGCTTCGCCGTGGCCAATGTCGAGTACCGGCGCGGCAGTTCGATCCCCGCGCAAGGCGGTACCGGGCCGGTCGCGGGGCGGTGGCCGGAGACGTTCGACGATGTCGCGGCCGCCCTCGACGCCATGACCGGCCTGGTCAAGGAGCATCTGCCGGTGGCCGACCCGAGGCGCACCGTCCTCACCGGACACTCCGCCGGCGGCCAGCTCGCCCTCTGGGCCGCCTCGCGGCACGTCCTGCCCGAGGACTCCCCGTGGTACGCCCCGTACCCCACCCACCTGCGGGGCGTCGTCGCCCTCGCCCCGATCGCCGACTTCACGCTCTCCCGCGAGCTGAAGGTCTGCAACGACGCGGTCGTCCAACTGCTCGGCGGGGACGCCAAGTTCGAGGAGCGTGCCGCCCAGGCCGACCCGGCCGTCCTGCTGCCCACCGGAATCGCCACCGTCCTCGTCCAGGGCCGTGACGACGCGGACGTGCCGTACACCGTCGCCGAGGCCTACGCCGACGCCGCCGCGAAGGCCGGCGAGGTGGTGGGCCTGACGCTGCTCGAAGGCGTCGGACACTTCCCGCCGATCGATCCGGCGGCCGACGCCTGCGCCGTGGTCGCGGAAGAGATCGCCCAACTGGCCTTCTGAGCCCACTCGAAAGCCTGGCCGATAGGATTCGGGCATGCCGCTGACGATGACCGACGTGGACCGCTTCGAGGCCGCCCGCCCGCGCCTGGAGGCCATCGCCTACCGGATGCTGGGTTCGTCGGCGGAGGCCGAGGACCTCGTACAGGAAACGTATCTGCGCTGGCAGGCGGCCGACGTCGAGCGGATCGAGGTTCCCGAGGCCTGGCTGACCAAGGTGCTCACCAACCTCTGTCTGAATCAGCTGACTTCGGCCCGTGCGCGCCGCGAGACCTACGTCGGCCAGTGGCTGCCCGAGCCCCTGCTCGAAGGCGACCCGATGCTCGGCCCGGCCGGCACCGCCGAGCAGCGCGAGTCCGTCTCGTACGCCGTGCTGACCCTGATGGAGCGGCTCTCGCCCAATGAGCGTGCGGTGTACGTCCTGAAGGAGGCGTTCGCGTACGGGCATCGCGAGATCGCCGAGATCCTGGACATCAGCGAGGCGGCCAGCCAGCAGACGTTCTCCCGCGCCAAGAAGCACATTGCCGACGGCAAGGCGCGCACCGAGATCTCCGAGGCGGCGGCGAAGCGGATCGTCGAGGAGTTCCTCGCGGCCGCGACCAGCGGCGAGACCGAACCGCTGGTGAAGCTGCTCACCTCGGACGCGATCGCCGTCGGCGACGGCGGCGGGAAGATCCCGGCGAAGGCCACACCGTTCGAGGGCGCCCTCGCGGTGGCCAAGTTCCTGCGCGGGATGTTCAAGCCGGCCGAGAGCAAGCGCCGCATGCTCGGCGGCGGCACCCCGGAGGTCTACGCGACGACGGCCAACGGCTCCCCGGCCCTCGTCATCACGGTCGAAGGACGGGTCTTCGGCGTCATGTGCCTGGAGCGGTCCGACGAGGGCATCGTCGCGGTCCGCAGCCAGGTCAACCCGGACAAGCTGGAGCGGGCCACCGAGATCTGGGCGTCCGCGGACCGGGGCGAACCGCTGTTCCTGGCCGATTGGTAGGCCTGCTCCCGGCCGATTGGTAGGCCTGCTCCGGCCGATTGGTAAGGCCTCCCACATGCTGTGACGCAGGTCACATTCGACTCCTGTCAGGAATCCGAGGGCTGCCCGGTTCAAGGGGCGTAACCGCGAAAGAGCGGACCCGGAGAGCGGCTCGGCCGCGTGAGATCAGGAGCAGGAACATGACTGCTGGAAACGTCACCAAGCACCGCATCCTCGTCCTGGGCGCGGGCTACGCCGGAGCCGGTGCGGCCGGCCGTCTCGCCAAGCGGCTGCACCGCGATGACGTCGCCCTCACGCTCGTCAACGACGAGCCGGACTTCGTCGAGCGGGTCCGCAACCACCAGCTGGCCGCCGGCCAGGAGCTCAAGTACCGGCCCTTCGACGCGATGTTCGAGGGCAGCGGCATGGAGCTGAAGGTCGCGAAGGTGGCCGCCGTGGATGTGGACCGCAAGACCGTGCGGGTCGTCTCCACCGCCGGCGAGGAGGAGCTCGCGTACGACACCCTCGTCTACGCGCTCGGCAGCCGCTGGAACGACCACGGGGTCCAGGGCGCCGTCGAGCACGCCCACGAGGTGGCGAGCCGGGCCGGTGCGCTGCGGCTGCGGGCGCGCCTCGAGTCGCTCGAGCCCGGGCAGAAGGTCCTGGTCGTCGGCGGCGGGCTCACCGGGGTCGAGGCCGTGACCGAGATCGCCGAGACCCACCCCGGCCTCGATGTCGCGCTCGCCGCCCGCGGTGAGCTGGGCGACTGGCTCAGCACCAAGGGTGCGACGCATCTGCGCAAGGTCTTCGGCAGGCTCGGCATCACCGCGTACGAGCACACCTCGGTCGCCGCCGTCGAGGCGGACCAGGTGAAGACGGCGGACGGCGAGGCCGTCGCGGCCGACGTCACCGTGTGGACCACCGGCTTCGCGACCCACCCGATCGCCGAGGCGAGCGGCCTCCAGGTCACCGAAGGCGGCCAGATCGTGGTCGACGCCATGATGCGCTCGGTCTCGCACCCCGACGTGTACGCGGTCGGTGACGCGGGCTACGCGATGGGCGACACCGGCAAGCCGCTGCGGATGTCCTGCGCCACGGGTACGCCCATGGCCTGGCAGGCCGCGGACGCGATCACCGCGGAGCTGACCGGTCTCAAGCAGCCGAAGATGCCTCTGCGCTACTTCCAGCAGTGCGTCTCGCTCGGCCGCAAGGAGGGCCTGATCCAGTTCGTCACCGCCGACGACACCTCCAAGGAGCGGGTCCTGACCGGTCGCACGGCAGCGCTCTACAAGGAGCTGATCTGCAAGGGCGCCGCCTGGGGCGTGGCCAACCCGGGAGCCATGGTGCTCTCGAAGGGGCGGCGGGTGTCGGTGGCCGCTGTCGACAGCAAGGTGGGTGTGTGAGGCGGAGCTCGGGGCGGGGTCCGGCGGGGCCGGTAGTACCTGAGACGGACCCCGAAGGATCCCGCCAGGAGGTGACGACGCCGTGACCTGGGGCGCATACCGTCAGCTGCGTGAACGAGACAGCTCAGAACCCTCATGGCGCGAACCACCATGGCGTCCACACCGAGGCCCGCCTCATCCGGGGCGGTCTCGGTGCGCTGCGCGCCGACCTGTTCAGCGGCGCGTTCGCGTTCCGGCCGCTGCCTCCGCTGCCGGCCGGCCACCGGGCGGTCCGCCGGATACCCAAGCGGCTGCGCCCGTACGGAAAGTGGCTGCCGCACGGCCTGATCGTCCTGGCGGCGGCGTTCGTCTTCTTCCTCGGCGTCGCGGAGGGCGGCTCGTACGGCGATGACTTCGTGGGCCTGGTCCAGGGCCTGGCCGGCGCCGCTCCGGTGCTGCTCACCCTGTCCCGCCCCATCGCGGCGTTCTGGCTGTCCATGGCGTTCGGCGTGTTCGGGGTGGTCCTTGGCGGGGTCAGCTACGACGGCGCCTATCCCTGGACGGTCGCCGGATTCCTCGCCCATCTCGTCGTCATGACCCAGGTCGCCCTGCGCAGCAGGCCCCGGGTGGCGGCCGAGATGTGGCTGATCACCCTGGCCTTCGGCGTCACGGTCGTCGGATACGCGGGCAACGGCGACGACTCCCTGATGGCCATGCTGGTCCTGTCCGCCTTCTCGCTCTCGGCCGCCGTGGCCCTCGGGGGCTGGAACTCGGCCAGGCAGGAAGTCGCCGTCAAGGAGGCCGAGGTGGCCGCCAAGGAGGAGGACACCCTGGCCGAGCGCTCCAAGCGCACCCGCCTCGAAGAGCGCACCAACATCGCCCGCGAGCTGCACGACGTGGTCGCCCACCACATGAGCGTCGTCGCGATCCAGGCAGAGGCGGCGCCGTACCGAGTGGAGAACGCCCCACCCGAACTGGTGCAGGCCTTCGTCACCATCCGCGAGAACGCGGTGGCCGCGCTCACCGAACTGCGCCGCGTGCTCGGTGTCGTACGGGCGGAGGACTACGAGGCGCCGGACGCGCCCCAGCCGACGCTCGCCGACCTCGATGCGCTCGTGCGCAATGTGCGCGAGGCGGGCCTCACCGTCGACAAGACGGTCACGGGCGCCGTGCGCGAACTGCCGCCGGGCGTCGAGCTCTCCGCGTACCGCATCGTGCAGGAGGCCCTGAGCAACACGCTCCGCCACGCGCCGGGGGCGGAGGCGAAGGTCGAAGTGGCGTACGTCCTGGGCGGATTGGGCCTGCGGATCGTCAACGGGCCGCCCACCGGCCTGATCAAGACCTCACCCGGCGCCGGACACGGCATCACGGGCATGCGGGAGCGGGTGGCCATGCTGAGCGGAGTGATGACGGCGGGCGAGAGCGCGGACGGCGGCTACGAGGTGAGCGTGTTCCTGCCGGTGGCGCAGGCCGAGCCCGAAGGGGACGCGTCGTGACCATCCGCGTCGTCATCGTGGACGACCAGATGATGGTCCGCGAGGGCTTCTCCGTCCTCCTCAACGCGATGCCCGACATCGAGGTGGTCGGCGAGGCGGTCAACGGCCGCGACGCCATCGCCAAGGTGGCCGAACTGCGCCCGGACGTCGCGCTCATGGACATCCGCATGCCGGAACTCAACGGCATCGAGGCGACACGCGAGATCGTCGCTTCGTCCGCCGATACGAAGGTCCTGGTCCTGACCACCTTCGACCTCGACGAGTACGTCTACGAGGCCCTGCGCGCGGGCGCCTCGGGCTTCCTCCTGAAGGACGCCTCGGCCCGCCAACTCGCCGAAGGCGTCCGCGTGGTGGCGGCCGGCGAGGCCCTCCTGGCCCCGGCCGTCACCAAGCGCCTGATCGCCGAGTTCACCAGACTGGGCAGCAGCTCGGCCCTCAAACCCCCGGCCCAGGACCAGATCGGCGACCTGACCGAACGCGAGACGGAAGTCCTGGTCCTCATCGCCCAGGGCCTCTCCAACCACGAGATCGCCTCCCACCTGGTCGTCGCGGAGTCCACCATCAAGACCCACGTCTCCCGCATCCTGGTCAAACTCGGCCTGCGCGACCGCACACAGGCGGCGGTCTTCGCTTACGAGGCACGGCTGGTGACGCCGGGTTAGCGCTGCTGAAACGGGTGTTGGCCCTGGGGTGGCCGGTGCTAATGTCCCGCTGTTCGTGCATGGGGGGGAACGGGCCAGGGGGGCTACTGACTTCGCGCGATGCAGCGGCGGACGGCCGCGTTCTCGCCATGCCTTCATCGCGGTTCTCGGAGGATGCATGCGAAGAATGATCGTCACGGCGCTGGTGCCTGTGCTGGTCCTGGGGGGTGTCGGTGCGCTCGAGCTGACAACTGCGCCTGCTGCGGTCGCCGTCGATGGCCAGCTGAGGGTCTGGGAGGTGCCCAAGCAGCTCTCACCCAGCGACTCCGGCGCGTACGTCGAGGAGATGCTGACCCTCGAGGACGGTTCGACGGTCCTTGTCTGGCAGCAGTTGCAAGGCGGTGCGAGTTCGGCCCTGATGGCGTCGGTGCGCCCTGGCGGCAGTGAGGTATGGGGCGCTCCGCAGGTGATCGCCCATGTGGCATCCGCCCACTCTCCGCAACCCGCCGTCACCGAGGCATCCGACGGCTCCGTGACCGTCGCGTGGGAGGACCTCGGGGGCAGTTACGCGGTGCACGCCTCCACTTTGGCGGCTGGCACATCCACTTGGTCCACGCCGGTGAAGCTCGGGCCTGTCAGATTCGAAGTGGGGGAAATTCGGCTGGCATCAGGCCCAGATGGCCGGATCGTGGCCGTATGGACATCGCAGGAGTACCAGTCGCGCGATGTCTACTTCGCCGAACGTGACCCGGCCGACGGGGCGTGGTCCCCGCCGACGCGTTTCGGCAGCGGCACAAGGGGCGTGAACAAGTCGGATCCAGGCGTCGAGATCGCTGAGGACGGCGCCGTGTCGATTGTCTGGCAGGAGTCGAACGGCAGCGCGATCGAGCTGCAGGAGTCCAGCCGCGCGGCGGGCGATGAACAGTGGACCGATCCGCGGACCCTATCGAGTCCCGGGAAGCGTGCCTTCAAACCACAGCTGACGGTCGCGCCCGATGGGACGTTCGCGCTGGCCTGGTGGGAACAGGGCCCGGACACCGACGCGGCTCTCCTGTTCGCGCGCCGCTCCGCCGGCAGTACGGAATGGGGCACCCCTGAGACGGCCGCTTCCGGACGCGCGTACGTAGCCCAGATGTCCCGCCCTCTGTTCGGCCCGCAGGGGGAGATGACCGTCGTCTGGGTAGACGGCGACCCGTCAGCGAGCCAGGGCCTGAGAGCGGCCACCCGCTCTTCCTCGGGCGCCTGGGGCACGACGACTGTGGCGAACGGCCCGTTGAGTCTGGATTCCGATGCCGTGATCGGGGCGGACGGCACCGTGCAGGTGGGCTGGGGGCAGGGCGTCGGGGACGACCGAGCCTTCACGACAGCGGCACGAGTGAACGGCGTCTGGAGTGCGCCGAAGACACTTGCCGCCAACCCCGGCGGCCCAGCCGAGGGCGTGGTCACGGTGGCCGCGGACGGTGAAGCCACTGCGGTATGGAAGGACGGCGGTCTGTGGACCTCTACCACTGACCTGGTCACCCCTGCCCCCAGTCGCGACTACGTAGGCAAAGACAAGATCGCCGACCTCTACACCGTCAAGACCACCGGCGAACTCGGCATCTACGGCGGCACCGCCACCGGTCGTGTCTCCTCACCCGCCAAGTGGGTCGCCTGGCCCACCACCTCCACGCTGGTCCCGTTCGGCGATGTGAACGGGGACGGCTGCAACGACACCTTGGTGCGCAACAGCGCGGGCGAGCTGCACTCCTACCGCGCCGTCTGCGGCTCGGTGGTCGAACCGAACAGCCCGTCCGCCCGTATCGGCTCCGGCTGGAACGTGTACAACGCGTTCACCTCGCCGGGCGACCTCGACAAGGACGGCACCACCGACCTGCTGGCCCGCGAGACGTCCACCGGCAGGCTGTGGTTCTACGGCGGCGACGGCAAGGGCGCCTTCAAGCCGCGGACCCTCATCGGCGCCGGCTGGGGCCCGTACACCGTGACCGGCACGGGCGACCTCAACGGGGACGGCATCGGTGACCTGGTGGCCAGGGACTCCGACGGAGTCCTCTGGAACTACCCGGGCAACGGCAACGGCGCCTTCGGGTCGCGCGTGCGTGTCGGGAGTGGCTGGGGCGTCTACAAGAACATCGTCGGCGTCGGCGACCTGACCGGTGACGGCAGGCAGGACCTGGTGGCCTCCGATACGCAGGGCCTCCTGTGGCGGTACGACGGTGTGGGCGATGGAACCTTCAAGACCAGGGTCCAGATCGGCTCCAGTGGCTGGCAGCACCTCAACCTGAGTTGATCCGCCAGTAGGGCGGTGCGGGCCCGGACCGAGCAGGTCCGGGCCCGTACCGCTACGTTCGGCAGATGCTGCCCTTCGCCCCGGATGCACCGGACTTCGCCGCCGACCCCTACCCCGCGTACGCCGAACTCCGCGCCGAAGGACGGGCGTTGTGGTTCGAGCCCACGCGTCAGTGGCTCGTCCCGCACCACGCCGATGTGTCCGCGCTGCTCAGGGACCGCAGGCTGGGGCGGACCTATCTGCACCGGTATACGCATGAGGAGTTCGGGCGGACGCCGCCAGCGCCCGAGCACGAGCCGTTTCACACGCTCAACGACAACGGGCTGCTCGATCTGGAGGCCCCGCGGCACACCCGGATCCGGCGGCTGGTCTCCAAGGCGTTCACGCCGCGGACGGTGCAGCGGCTTCAGCCGTACGTGGAGGAGTTGGCCGGCGAGCTGGTGGCGCGGATCGTGGCCGAGGGCGGGGGCGATCTCGTGACGGAGCTCGCCGAGCCGCTGCCCGTGGCCGTGATCGCCCAGATGCTGGGGATTCCGGAGGGCGACCGTGCGCTGCTGCGGCCCTGGTCGGCGGATATCTGCGGGATGTACGAGCTGAATCCCGACGAGGAGACGGCGCGGAAGGCCGTGACCGCGTCGGTCGAGTTCTCCGCGTATCTGCGCGAGTTGATCGCCGAGCGCCGCAAGGAGCCGGGGGAGGATCTCATCTCCGGGCTGATCGCCGCGTACGACGAAGGCGAACGGCTCAGCGAGCAGGAGATGATCTCCACCTGTGTGCTGCTGCTCAACGCCGGTCATGAGGCGACGGTGAATACGACCGGGAATGGGTGGCTTGCGCTGTTTCGGAATCCGGAGCAGATGGAGCTGATGGGCCGGATTTCGGGGGATACGGGCGCCGGTCCCGAAAAGTTGTCCACAGCTGTGGATGAACTTCTGCGGTACGACACCCCGCTGCATCTCTTCGAGCGCTGGGTCCTCGAGGACATCGAGGTGGGTGACGTACGGATCCCCAAGGGCTCGGAGGTCGCGCTGCTCTTCGGGTCCGCCAATCGCGATCCGGCGGTCTTCCGGGACCCGGACCGGCTCGATCTGACGCGCCGGGAGAACCCGCATGTCTCGCTGGGGGCGGGGATCCACTACTGCCTGGGCGCGCCGCTCGCCCGTATCGAACTCGCCGCTTCCTTCGGGCAGTTGCTGCGGCAGGCGCCTGCGCTGCGGCTCGCGGGGGAGCCGCAGCGCAAGGACGGGTTCGTGATCCGGGGCTTGGCCTCGTTGCCGGTCGAGGTGTGAGTCAGTTCTGCATGTCCCTGCGCCGCAGACCCACGAGTCCGGCGACGGTGAACGCGGCCGCGAGCGCGAGCTGGATGAGGACCGGGGTCCACTGCATCTCGTTGCCCGGCAGCTTCGGCAGGTGCTCGAACGGGGACAGGTTCATCACCGCGGACGGCAGGTTGAGCGCCGCGCCCAGCCAGCCGAGGCCCAGGGACAGGCCCGCGTACGCCCAGCCGAGGGCGGCGACCCGAGGCAGCAGTCCGTAGACGAGCACCGCGAACGAGCCGAGCAGCCAGACCGCCACTGTCTGGACGAGGACCGCGCCCAGGACCGGCCCGAAGTCCTTGCCGTAGCCGAGGGCGAGGCCCAGGCCGCCGAGCAGCATGATCAGGGCCGCCCCGCCGAACGCCACGTACAGGTGGCCCGCCGCCCATCGGATGCGGCCGACCGCGCCCGCGAGGATGGGCTCGGCGCGCTGGGAGGTCTCCTCGCCGTTGAGCCGCAGGACCGACTGGACGGCATAGAGCGCGGCGAGCATCGCCAGCATGCCGATCATCGCGGCCAGGAAGGAGTTGGTGACGCCGGCCTGGCCGCCCATGCGTTCCAGGATCTCGCGGGTGTTCTCGTTGTCGCCGACGAGATCCGCGGCGCCTTCGGTCATCGTGCCGAACATCAGCCCGGCGAGCAGGAAGCCGATGCCCCAGCCGAGCAGCGAACCGCGCTGGAGCCGCCAGGCCAGCGAAGTGGCCGTGGAGAGAGTGCCGTTCGCGGGTCCGGGGCGGGCCGGCAGGAAGCTCATGCCGATGTCGCGGCGGCCCGCGAGGTGGTACGCGACGGCGCCCTGGACCACGATCACGGCCGCGAACAGGAGCACCACCCACCAGCGTTCACCGGCGAAGGCGCGCATGTTCTCGGCCCAGCCGATGGGGGAGAGCCAGGTCAGGACGTGCGAGCCGTCGGTCGAAGCCGCGTCGCCCGCCGCCTTCAGGGCCCACGCCACACCGAGTACGGCGGCGGTCAGACCCTTCGCGAGCCGGGCGGTCTCGGTGAGTTGGGCCATCACGGCCGCCATGGTCGCGAAGACCATGCCCACCCCGCCGATCGCGAGCCCCAGCGCGAGGGCGCCCGTGGCGCCTTCGCCCGCGAGGCCGAGCGTGGTGAGCAGCGCGATCCCCGCGTTGGCGATCAGCGCCACGAGCAGCGCCGCGGTGAGCGGCGCGCGCCGCCCCACCATCGCCGACGACAGCATCTCCTGCCGCCCGGTCTCCTCCTCCTCGCGCGTATGCCGTACGACGATCAGCAGGCTCATCACGGCGGCGAACGCGGCCATGAACGCCACGTACCGCCATGCCACCAGCGCCCCGAGCGAATCGTCGAAGACCGGCCCGTACAGGGAGCGCAGGGAACTGTTCGTCGTCATCGAGGAGATGACGCCCGCCCGCTCCTCGGCTGTGCCGTAGACCGCGCCGAGCGAGCCCGCGGCACTCGCCGTGGTCCCGCCGATCGCGAGCACCCACAGCGGCAGCATGATCCGGTCGCGGCGCAGGGCGAGCCTCAACAGGGCGCCGGTGCCCGCGAGATGGCGGTTGCCGCCGGTGCGCGGAGCGAAGGTGGTGTCGGCCACGGCAGTCATCGCGCCATCGCCTCTTCCGTACGGACCTCGTCCTGGTAGTGCCGCATGAACAGCTCTTCCAGGGTGGGCGGCGTGCTGGTCAGCGTCCGTACGCCGGAGTCGGTGAGCGACCTGAGCACCGCGTCGAGCTTGTCCGAGTCGACCTGGAGGCGGACCCGGTTGCCCTGGATGTCCAGGTCGTGCACACCGGGCAGCCCGCTCAACCCGTTGGGCGGACCCGCGAGTTCGGCCGACACGGCGGTACGGGTCAGATGGCGCAGCTCGGCGAGCGAGCCGGTCTCCACGGTCGCGCCCTTGCGGATGATCGAGACGCGGTCGCAGAGCTCCTCGACCTCGCTGAGGATGTGGCTCGACAGGAGCACGGTCCTCCCGCGGGACTGCTCCTCGCGCACGCACTCCTGGAAGACCTCCTCCATGAGCGGGTCGAGTCCCGAGGTCGGCTCGTCGAGGATCAGCAGATCGACGTCCGAGGCGAAGGCCGCGACCAGGGCGACCTTCTGCCGGTTGCCCTTGGAGTACGTACGGCCCTTCTTGGTCGGGTCGAGCTCGAAGCGCTCGATCAGATCCGCGCGCCGCGCCTTGTCGAGACCGCCGCGCAGCCTCCCGTACAGGTCGATGACCTCGCCGCCGCTGAGGTTGCGCCACAGGGTCACGTCACCGGGGACGTAGGCGATACGGCGGTGGAGCTCCACGGCGTCGTTCCACGGGTCCTTGCCGAGTAGCTGGGCGGCGCCGGAGTCGGCGCGCAGGAGACCGAGCAGTACGCGGATGGTCGTGGACTTGCCGGCCCCGTTCGGGCCGAGGAAGCCGTGCACCTCGCCGGTCTCGACGTCCAGGTCGAGTCCGTCCAGAGCGTGTGTCCTGCCGAACGACTTGTGCAGTCCGGAGACGGTGATTGCCTTCGTCATGTTTCTGAACGTACGGTACTTTCAGAAATTTGTGAAGTTAAGGAAGCGTATAAACTCGGGGTCGCGCCGGTGAGCAGGGGAGATGATCGGGACATGGCCGCAGGGAACGACCGCGAGAACGAGCAGGGCGAGCAGGACGAGCGGGTGGACCAGTTCGTGGAGACCTTCGCCGCGCAGCTGGCGGAGGCCGGCATGCAGCGGATGCCCGCGCGCGTCTTCGGGGCCCTGCTCTCCTCCGAGTCCGGCGCCATGAGCTCGGCCGAGCTCAGTCGGCGGCTCAAGGTCAGCCCGGCGGCGATCTCGGGGGCGGTGCGCTATCTGGCGCAGGTGCACATGGTCTCGCGTGAGCGCGAACCCGGTTCGCGCCGTGAGCGCTACCGGGTGCACGCCTCCTCCTGGTACGAGGCGCTGACCAACCGCGACCAGGTCCTGAAGCGGTGGGAGGGCACCCTCAGGGAGGGCGTCGACAGCGTCGGCGCCGATACGGCGGCGGGCCGGCGGATGGCGGAGACGCTGGAGTTCTTCGAGTTCCTGGAGCGCGAGCTGGCGGGGCTCCTGTCCCGGTGGCGGGCGCACCGGGACGAGGTGTTCGGGCAGGCCCCGTAGCTCACCGGCCAGGCCCCGTAGCTCACCGGTCAGGCCCCGTAGCTCACCGGTCAGGCCCCGTAGCTCACCGGTCAGGCCCCGTAGCTTACCGAGGCAGCGTCAGCGCCCACGCCCCCGCCCGCACCGTCCACGTCCGCGTCCGCACGGGACCCGCCGTCAGCGCGTCCGCCCGGTAGCGGAAGTCGGGCCCGGAGACCGTGACCGACCTGGCCCTGGCCCGCAGCGCCGGCGCCGCGGCGCCCACCGACGTGGGCCGGACCTCGATCCGCGCGAAACCTCCCCGCGATGTCGCCACGGAGACGTCCTCGACCGGCTGGTCCAGATCGACGAGCGTCACCCCGTCCACCTCGACCCGCAGCCGCGAAGGCCCCGGTGAGGCGGCCGGAGACGGCCGTACGAGGGTGCGTACGAGCGACTGGCAGGTCCTCAGCGGCGGCGCCCACCAGGGGTCCGGACCATGCGCGGCGGCCGGCAGGGCGGGGATGCGCAGGTCGCCGAGGACGACGCCGTCGCTGTCGTCGACCAGGAGGTCGAGTTGCCGGGCCTCGCCGTCCAGGACCGCCGAGGCGGCGGCGACCGTGCCGGAAGGCACTCCGAGCGCCTGCGCGAGCTGGTTCAGCGTGCCGACGGGGATCAGCGAGAGGACCGACGAGGCGAGCTCGCGCTCCCGGTGCAGGACGGAGACCGCCCGCAGCAGCGCCCGGTCGTCGCCGACGACCACGGGTCTGCGTGAGCCCCGGCGCTGAAGCGCCCGGGCGAATTCCTCCGGACCGTCCGGGAGACAGATCTTCACCGATCCGCAGGACCGTGCGCACAGCACGTCCTTGGCGATACGGACGGACTCGCCGTCGCTGCGTCTGGCGGCGGGATCGATGACGACAAGGAGCGGCTGGTAGCCCTTCTCAGCGGGTGCTGGAGCCGACACCTCGGTCCTTCCTCAAGGTACGGGGTAGCATCTTTGTGCAAGAGCCCCTTGCGCTATTGCGCCAGGGGTTTCGTCTATTCCGGGGCACCGGTCCGACGTATGCGGTCAATGGAGTCCGCCAGGTGTACGTAGCGCGTACGCCCCTGACCTTGGACATGCCCCGCCCGGAAGGGGTGTACGCCTGTGCCCGCACTTGTGCTGCTCGGTGCTCAGTGGGGTGACGAGGGCAAGGGAAAGGCCACCGACCTGCTCGGCGGCTCAGTTGACTATGTGGTGCGTTACCAGGGCGGCAACAATGCCGGTCACACGGTTGTCGTAGGCGACCAGAAGTATGCGCTCCACCTGCTCCCCTCCGGCATCCTCTCGCCCGGATGTACCCCGGTCATCGGCAACGGTGTCGTCGTCGACCCGGCCGTCCTGCTCTCCGAGCTGAGCGGGCTGAACGACCGCGGTGTCGATACGTCCAAGCTGCTGATCAGCGGAAACGCTCACCTGATCACGCCGTACAACGTCACGGTCGACAAGGTGACGGAACGGTTCCTCGGGAAGCGGAAGATCGGTACCACCGGTCGCGGCATCGGCCCGACGTACGCGGACAAGATCAACCGCGTCGGCATCCGCGTGCAGGACCTCTACGACGAGTCGATCCTCACCCAGAAGGTCGAAGCGGCTCTCGAGGTCAAGAACCAGCTGCTCACCAAGCTGTACAACCGGCGCGCGATCGAGTCCGGCAAGATCGTCGAGGAGATGCTCCAGTACGCGGAGCAGATCAAGCCCTTCGTCGCGGACACCACGCTGATCCTGAACAACGCCATCGACGAGGGCAAGGTCGTCCTCTTCGAGGGCGGCCAGGGCACGCTCCTGGACGTGGACCACGGCACGTATCCCTTCGTCACGTCCTCGAACCCGACCTCGGGCGGCGCGTGCACGGGTGCCGGTGTCGGCCCGACGAAGATCTCGCGGGTCATCGGCATCCTGAAGGCGTACACGACCCGTGTCGGCGCAGGACCGTTCCCGACCGAGCTCTTCGACAAGGACGGCGAGGACCTGCGCCGCATCGGCGGCGAGCGCGGTGTGACCACCGGCCGTGACCGCCGCTGCGGCTGGTTCGACGCCGTGATCGCCCGCTACGCGACCCGCGTCAACGGCCTCACGGACTTCTTCCTCACGAAGCTGGACGTGCTGACCGGCTGGGAGCAGATCCCGGTCTGCGTCGCGTACGAGATCGACGGCAAGCGCGTCGAGGAACTCCCGTACTCCCAGACGGACTTCCACCACGCGAAGCCGATCTACGAGTACCTGCCGGGCTGGTCCGAGGACATCACCAAGGCCCAGACCTTCGCGGACCTGCCGAAGAACGCGCAGGCGTACGTGAAGGCCCTGGAGGAGATGTCGGGCGCGCCGATCTCGGCGATCGGCGTGGGCCCGGGCCGGACCGAGACGATCGAGATCAACTCGTTCCTGTAGGCGTTCACTCGATAGGGCGGGTCGCATCGGATGCGGCCCGCCCTTGTCATATGCCTGGGCACACTGGCGTCCGTCGGGAAGGGAGTGCAGCATGACGGCTATGGCAGAGCACGCGTCCAGGGCTTCCCTGATGTCGGTGGAGGAGTTTGAAGCGCTCGCGGCTTTCGCCGGGAGAGAGCTCGACACCGTCAGGCTGGAGTTCATCAACGGACGGGTCGGGTTCAAGGGCATGACGGACGGCGATCACAACGAGATCATCCGGTGGCTCCAGAAGCGCTGTATGCAGGCCCAGGCCGACCTTTGGCTGTACGCGGGTGGGGAACTCGGATTGAAGGTGGAGGCATACCGCCAAGGCCGGGCCAAACCGGATGCGGTTCTGGCTCCGGAGGAGTCGTTCGCGGGGCAGGGAGACTGGGCGGACTGCACGCCCGTGCTGATGGCCGTCGAGGTCACCTCGTACGACTCGGACACCGACCGGAGAGACCGTAAGGAGAAGCCTCTCGCGTACGGCGAGGCAGGCATCCCCTTCTACTTGTTGATCGACCGCGACCAGTGCACCGTGACGCTGCACAGCGGTCCGGACCCCGATGGCGGCTACCGCGACACACACAAGGTGAAGTTCGGCGGGCAGCTCACCATCCCCGACCCCGTCGGCATCACCCTCGACACCGAGATCCTCAAGAACTACGTCCGCTGACGCGGTGCGGGCCCCATCCCGGCCGGGATGGGGCCCGCACCGCGCAGCTCACACGTCGAACGTCGTCTCCCGGCCCACCTTGTCCCAAGCCGTGAGGTCCGCGCGGACCTGGTCCAGGTGGCCGAGGATGGTGTCGATCGAGTCGCCGCCCAGGGCCAGCCGCAGCGGGGTCTCCTCCGCGTTCAGGGCCGCGAGGACCGCTGCCGCCGCCTTCGCCGGGTCGCCCGCCTGGGTTCCGCCGCCGGTCTCGACGTAGGCGCGGGTCGCGCCGACCGTCGCCTCGTAGTCCTCGATCTCGCCCTTGCTCAGGGAGTGGTTGCCGAACAGGCTGGTGCGGAAGGCGCCGGGTTCGACGATCAGGACGTCGATGCCGAGCGGCTTCACCTCCGCCTGAAGTGCCTCGGACAGACCCTCCAGGGCGAACTTCGTCGCGCTGTACGCGCCGAAGCCGGCCATCGACATCTGCCCGCCCACACTGCTGAGCTGCACGATCGCGCCCGAGCGGCGGGCGCGCATGTGCGGGAGCACCGCACGCGTCAGGGCCGCGGGTCCGAAGAAGTGCACGTCGAAGAGCGAGCGGAGGTCGGCGTCGCTGTTCTCCTCGACCGAACCGACGTGGGTACGGCCCGCGTTGTTGACCAGGACGTCGATGCGGCCGTGGCGGGCCACGATGTCCGCGACCACGACGCTGATCGCGTCCGTGTCGGTCACGTCGAGGGTGACGGCCTCGACCTGGTCCGGGTGGGCCGCGACCAGCTCGTCCAGGGTGCCGGTGCGGCGGGCAGCGGCCACGACCACGTCGCCCGCGCCGACCGCCGCCTCGGTGAACGCCCGCCCGAAACCGCTGTTCGCTCCCGTGATCAGCCAGACCTTGCTCATGTTCCCCAACCCCTTCAAGTGGCTTTCCTCGGTACGGAGTTCAGCCTCTCCCAGCCACCCCTTCCCCGTCCAAGACCCACCGTGATAACCATCGGTTATGGACGTACACGGACGGGATCTGCGCTACTTCGTGACGGTCGCCGAGGAGCTGCACTTCACGCGGGCCGCCGAGCTGCTGTACGTATCGCAGCCGGCGCTCAGTAAGCAGATACGGGCGCTTGAAAGGCAGTTGGGCGCCCCGCTCTTCGAACGGGACCGGCACGGGGTGCGGATCACGCCGGCGGGTGCCGCACTGCTGCCGCACGCACGGCGGGTGCTCGCGGAGTGGGACGCGGCCTCGGAGGCGGTCGAGTCGGCGAAGCGGCGGCAACGGGCCACGCTCGTCGTCGGGATGAGCCACAGTCCGGCGCGCGGTGGGCTGCGTCCGGCGATCAGGTCGCGGTTCACCGAGGCGTATCCGCGGGCCGAGGTGCGGATGCGGCAGGTCAGGTGGGAGGACCCGACGGCGGGGCTCGCGGACGGCTCCAGCGATGTCGCCTTCGTGTGGCTGCCGTTGGCCGATGCGGAGCGCTACCGGTGGGTGGTGCTCGCCACCGAGGCGCGGCAGGTCGCGCTGCCCGAGGACCACCGCCTGGCGGCGCGCGAGCGGATCGCCTTCGCCGACCTGCTCGACGAACCGTTCCTCGCGCTGCCGCGTGAGGCGTCCGAACTGCGCGACTACTGGCTCGCGTCGGACGAGCGCGGGGGCCGGCCGGTGCGGATCGGCGCGGAGATCGCGAGCGTCGACGAGACGTACGAGGCGTTGGTGGACGGGCGGGGTGTGTGTCTCGTGGCGTCCGGGAACGTGCCGTTGGTCGCGCGGGGCGGGGTGGTGACGCGTCCGGTGGACGGCGTGGCGCCGAGCCGCCTCGCGCTGGCCTGGCGGGCGGACGACTCCCGGCCGCTGGTGCGGGCGTATGCGGAGGCGGCGCGGTTGGCGGTGGCCGGCACCTGAGTTCCTGGGGTCCGCTCAGCGCCGCGGTCCCGCCGCCTCGTCCCGCGCTGTGATCAGCAGGCTCACCAGGGCGGCGAGCAGCATGCCGCTCGCCGACCAGGCGAGGGCAGGGCCGTAGACGTGGGTCAGCTCGTCTGTGTCGGACATGAAGAACGTGGTCAGCATGCTGCTGCCCGCAGCGAAGCCGAGCTGCTGTCCCGTGAGCACGGCCCCCGCGCCGCCGCCCGCGTCCTGAGCGGCGAGACCGCGCGTGGCGGTGGTGAACAGGGGCGCCAGGGCGAGGCCGAGACCGAAGCCGGCGAGCAGCAGCCCCGGCAGCAGGCCGAGGGCATAGCTGTCGACTGCCGGGAAGGCCCGCAGCAGGAACAGACCGAGCGCGGCGAGCAGCAGCCCCGGAGCGATCAGCGCACGTGGCCCCGCCCGCAGATGCAGCTGGGGCACCACCATGAGGGCGCCCACGGCGACGGCGCCGGCCAGCGGGATCAGGGCGGCGCCCGCGCCCAGGGCGGAGAGGCCCAGGAGCGACCGCAGATAGGTGTTGACCGCCGGCACCAGGGTGTTCATGGCGAAGCCCGCCAGGAGCAGGGTGCACACCGCAGCGATGCGGTCGCGGTCCCGGAGCACGTACGGGGGAAGAAGCGCGGCGGACGTCCGTGTCTGCGCCCACAGGAAGACGACCAGCAGCACCACGCCGCCGCCGAGTGTGGTGAGGACAGTCGGATCGCCCCAGCCGAGATCGGGGCCCTTGCGCAGGCCGTAGGCCAGGACCGCCATGGCCGTGGCGGCCAGCAGAACGCCCGGCAGGTCGAAGCGGCCGCCGCGGCGCAGCGGCAGGTCGTGCACCCGGGCGGCCACCCCGGCCAGGACGACCAGGGCGAGGATCGCGATGAGGAAGAAGGAGATCCGCCAGGTCACCGCTTCGGCGAGGGCGTCGCTCGGCAGCAGGACGAACGCCTCGCCGCCGATGGCGACCAGGACGTACACACCGAACGCCCGCGCGCGTTCCCGCGCTTCGGTGAAGTGGGCGGCCACCAGGCCGAGCGCCGCGGCGGAGATCAGGGCGGCGGCGGCACCCTGCAGACCCAGGGACACGGCGACGGCGATGGCGGAGGGCGCGAGGGCATCGAGTACGGCGGCGGCCGCCATGCTCGCCAGGCCGGTGAGCAGCATCGGTTTGCGGCCGATCCGGTCCGCGAGGTGCCCGGCGGCGATCAACAGCCCGCCGAAGGCCGCCACTTGCGCGTAGTAGCCCCAGTCCAGGTAGCTGCTGGAGATGTCGAGATCGTGGAACTGCTCATTCTGTGCCGCGTTGGAGACCGCCCAGGTCAGCAGCACGAGCAGCTGGGCCAGCGCCGCCCACGTGAGCACCTTCCAGCGCTGCGGGTGCCGGCCCGGGACGTCGTCGGCCGGTCCGTAGGGCGCCGGCGGCCCGACGGGAACCGGCGGAGGCCCGAACCCCTGGGCCGGGCCGAAGCCCTGCGGTACGCCGTCCGCGGGGGTCGTCGGGGTGTACGCGGGCGGCCGGGCCGGGACCTGCGGCCGGGGGGCGGGCGCCTGGGCCGGTACCTGCGGTTGGGCGGCCGGCACCCGGGTCTCCGGCGCGAAGTCCAGCAACTGGGCAGCATGCCGCCCCAGTTGGGCGAGCACAGTCCCCGGCAGCCACTCCCCGGCCCCCGTCCCGGCCGTCCGTTCCATGACGGACGCGGGTGTGGGCCGCTGGGACGGATCCTTGTGCAGACACTCCCGTACGAGTGGAAGCAGTCCCTCCGGGACGCCGGTGAGGTCCGGCTCCTCCTCCGCGATACGGAACAGGTGGGCGTTGAGCCCGGTCGTACCCGCGCCGAACAACAGCCGCCCCGTCGCCGCGTACACGAGCACCGCGCCGAGGCAGAACACATCGCTGGCTGGGGTGAGTTCGAGCCCGCGGACCTGCTCGGGCGACATGAACCCGGGCGACCCGATCAGCATCCCCGTATGCGTGAGCAGACTGTCCGAGGTGAGGCTGTCCATCGCGCGGGCGATGCCGAAGTCGATGACGCGCGGGCCGTCCACGGTCACCAGGACGTTCGACGGCTTCAGGTCGCGGTGGATCAGACCGGCGCCGTGCACCGCCGTGAGCGCCTCCGCGAGACGGTGCGCCAGGACCCGCACCGAGGACTCGGGCAGCGGTCCGAAGTCCTTGGCCACCACGGTCGTCAGGTCGGGCCCGGGGATGTACTGGGTGGCCACCCACGGGACCGCCGCGTCCGTATCGGCGTCGAGCACATCGGCCGTCCACGCACCCCCGACCCGCCGCGCCGCCGCCACCTCGCGCGCGAACCGCCGCCGGAACTCGGGGTGCGCCGCATGCTCGGCCTGCACCACCTTCACGGCGACGGTGCGGCCGGCTTCCGAGCGGCCCAGATAGACCAGCCCCATGCCGCCCGCCCCGAGGCGGGCGATCAGGCGGTACGGGCCGATGTGAGTCGGGTCTTGTGTGATCAGCTGGTCCACGGGAGGACCGTAGACGACGGTGCATCCTCCAAGAAGACACAGGCGTACGACAGTTGACGTTCCGTTACAAGGTCACTCCGCCCGCACCAGCTCCGCCGGCTCGCTGCCCGGACCCCGCCAGTCCTCGACGAGCAGCTTGCCGCCCGCGTACGGCGTGACCCGTTCGCTGTTCCGTGCCCCGCAGTCGCCGCCCGCGGGCTTCGACGAAGGCCCGTACACCAGGCCCTTGTCGACCGAGGCGAGCACCTGGGTGGTCGTGCACGGTGTCCCGTAGCGCTTGTCGACCACCGTGATCCTCGCCGTGCCGACCGCGCCCGCCTCGATCGTGAACCAGATCTTGTTCCGGTTCCCTTCCATGTCCAGGGCCTGCCACTTGCCGGCGTACGCGTCCGGTACGGAGGTCCCCGCGCGGCTGAGCCGGACGGCGCCCGCGGACGACTTCAGGTTCAGCACATCCGTCGAGCCGATGGTCAGCGACATCTCGGTCGGGAACTCGCACTTGGCCGGGTTGCGCTGGAGCGGCAGGTCCCCGCCGTTCAGCTCCAGGGTGGAGGCGTCGGCGGAGACCGCGACCGACTTGCGCACGCACATCCAGTCGTTGCCGACGTCCACCGAGGTCGCCACCGTCTCGCCCTCGCGGCCCGCACCGATGTCGATACGGAGGATGCCGCCGCCCCCGGGCAGCTCGCCCTCCCAGCCGCCGACGAAACCGTCGGCGCCCCGGCCGTCGCCGCCCGAGCCCCCGGACGCGCCGCCTTCCGCGCCGGACCGGGAGGCCGAAGGGCCGGGCGACTTCTCGCCCTTCCCCTTGCCCTGCGACGGCTTGGACGAGGGCGGCGCGGACCCGGTGGGGGACTGGCTCACCCCGCCCGCGCCGGACGGCCCCTTCGCGTCCGTGCGGTCTCCGCTGTTGTCGCCCGGATTCAGTACGTACGCCAGTGACGCGGCCGCGCACACGGCCAGCACCGCTCCCGTCGCGATCAACCCGGTGCGCTTCTTGCGCTCGCCGGGCGGTGAGGGCGTCGGCCCGGCGGCCGGCTCCCGCGCGGGCACCTCCGCCGCGAGGAGCGCCGAGGCATGCTGGGCGAGCAGCGCGAGTACGGGCTCCGGCAGCCAGGACCCGAGCGGATCGGGGTTGGTGAGCTCCAACAGCCTTTCCGCGCCCGGCCGTTCACCGGGCTCCTTCCTCAGACACTCCCGTACGAGCTCGAGAATCCCCTCCGGTACGCCCTCCAGCTCCGGTTCCTCGAAGGCGACCCGGAACATCAGCGCGTGCGCCCCGCTCTCACCGCCCTCGAAGGGTCCGCGCCCGGTCGCCGCGAAGACCAGCGCGCACCCGAGCGAGAACACATCGCTCGCCGGTGTGAGCCGCGCGCCCCGCACCTGCTCGGGGCTCATGAAGCCGGGCGACCCGAGCACCGCACCGGTCTGCGTCAACTGGCCGCCGGTGACCGTGTCGAGCGCGCGGGCCACACCGAAGTCGATGACGCGGGGGCCGTCGGCGGTGACGAGGATGTTGGAGGGCTTCAGGTCGCGGTGGATCAGGCCGGCGTCGTGGATGGCGCGCAGGGCCTGGGCAAGGCGGTTGGCGAGGATCCGCAGCGAATCCTCGGGCAGCGGCCCGAACTCCCTTGCCACCAGCGCCTGGAGCGACATTCCCGGGATGTACCCGGTGGCGACCCACGGGACCGCCGCGTCCGTATCGGCGTCGATGACAGGGGCGGTCCACTCGCCGCTGACCCGCCGCGCGGCGGTCACCTCGCGCGCGAACCGCTCCCGGAACTCGCTCTGCCCAGCCAGCTCACTGTGCACCAGCTTCACGGCGACGGTCCGCCCGGCACCGGCCCGCGCGAGAAACACCCGTCCCATGCCGCCGCTCCCGAGCCGGCCGATCAGCGTGTACGGACCGATTCGGCCCGGCTCGTCCGGCGCGAGGGGTTCGAGACCGTCCATGGGCTACTCGGCCCGGTCGGCGAGGGCGGCCCGGGCGGGGGCGGCGACCGTCGGATGGGGGTCCTCGGGGTGCTTCGCGTCGCGCTTACGGGTCACTTCGCCTCTCCTGCCAACTGCTCGGCCAACTCAGGTGACTTGCCTTGCACCACCGGAGAGACGAGCGGTGCGGGTCCGCGGTTTCAGGCAGCGTCATGGGTGACCGCGAGCCTCGCTCGACGCCGCGTACAGGGGAGGCCGGATGCGACCGGGGCACGTCGCCGACGGGCTCACGGCCCCGACCGGTTCACGACCCGCAGATCTTCAGGCCCTCCGGCGTGTAGCAGGGCAGATGCCCGTGCGTGCGGACCACGTCCTGGCCGCTGCCGCGCATCGCGTAGTTGAGGAAGCTCGACGCCAGGGAGTCGGCCGGCGGGCGGCCGTACGTGTGGGCGTACTCGATCTCGCGGAAGGGGTACGCGCCGTCGATGGCCGGCCGGTGGCCGGCCAGGGTGAGGTGGCGGACGCCCTTGGTCGGGGTGCCCGTGCGGAGTTCGCTGTAGCCGATCGCGCCCGGGATGTCGGCGACGGTGGCCAACACCTGGTCTGTGGAGTCGAGTTCGCAACGGAACACCCTGGCTCGTCGGTCGCTCTTCTCGTGGCAGTCCGCGGAGGACTCGGCCGGCTCGAAGCCGTGCAGGATACGGCGCTGGAAGACGCCGCGCGTACCGGAGTTGGAGTTGCGGCTGGCCAGGATCACCGGGAGGTCGGCGCCGCCAAGCTCGGACCAGGTGCGGATCTCACCCGTGTAGAGGCGGCGGACGTCGCGCAGGGAGAGGTTCCGCACGCCCACCTTGTCGTTGACGACCAGCGCGAACGCCGAGACCGCGACGCGGTTCTCCGTCAGCTGCTCGTCCTCGGCGGACTTGGGGCCGTCGGAGAGGGTGACGAGGGCGGGTGAGCCGGTCTGCTGCGACTCGCCCGCTTCCTTCAGTTCACGGATGCCGGCCGCGCTGCCCCGGGCGTCGACCGTGATCTGCGAACCGGGGCAGTCCTGCTCGTACTTGGCTGCGAGCTCCTCGGCGACCGGCTCGAACGCCGTCGAGCCGACGACCTTGAGCGAGCCCTTCTCACAGCCTATGGGCGGCGGTGTCTCACCGCGCACCATCACCAGCGTGGAGAGCGTGATGACGCAGGCCGTGAGGAGGACGGTCAGCACCCGGGCCGGTCTGCTGAACAGGGGCGGGGTGTCGTCGAGGGTCGTGGACCGGGTCTCCACGACGTCGCCGTCCACCAGATCGCCGATGATGCGCACCGGGCTGTCCGTGGCGCCGCCGCCGAGCAGGATGAGCAGCTTGAAGTGCTTGCCCTTGTTGAGCGGTACGCGCGGGATGTACAGGCGGTTGCCGTCATGGCGCAGTCCGGTGGCGGCCGAGAAGTGGCCCATCATGTGCTCGGTGCGGGGCGGCAGGGTCACCGCGATCCCGCGGACCGTCCGGCCCTCGAACTCCGCGATCAGACCGTGCAGTTCGGCGCTGTCGTAGTCCTCGCGCCCGATCGCCTGCGAGCCGTCGTTCTCGAAGCGCAGGAGGACGAGGGTGGCGTCCGCCATGCCGCGGGTCTCGTTGAACAGGCCCAGGCGTACGTTCGCCTGGCCCGCCGCGCTGTTGTTGCCGATCGGGGTGTCGAGCTGGACCCGGTAGCCGATGCGTTTGCGCCGCGGCACCCGCCGCTCGTACCAGAGCACACCGGCCGAGGCGAGCACCCCGAGCACGGCGGTCCCGACGGCGATGACGTTCTCGGTGCTCAGCCACTCCATGCTGCCCTGCCTCGGCTCCTCGCACGTGCGTCCGTACGGCGGACGGGGTCACACCGTACGAAGGCAGGGCGGGCGATGGGGGCGGGGATCCGGAGCTTCGGCTGATGTTTGTGGCGTGTTCAACTACGCGGATTCCGGAGCCGGTTGGTCACCCCGGCCGGTCACCCCGTACGCGTATACGTGAGAGGTTCACCGCCGCTGCCGATCAGCTCGCGCGAGAGGTGGGTGTCGTCCGTCAGGCGCAGCTCGCTGGTCTCGCCCGGCTTGCACTCCGACGCCTTGCCGAAGGTCACCTCGGACGGGCTGAGGACCAGCGCGTTGCCCGCCGAACGCAGCGTGGCGGTCCAGCGGCAGTCGTGCCCCGGGCCCTTTCCGGTGAGGCTCATGACCGTGTCGCCCGCGTTGCCCTGCTGGATCTTCAGCACGCGGGTGTTGACGCCGCCCTCGGACTTGAACTCGGCCTCCCACGTGCCCAGGAACTCCTGGGGGATCTCACCGTCGGCAGGCGGTGACTGCGTGGTCGGAGCCTGGGAGGTGGGCGGCGCGTCCGTGGTCGCGGGCGGGGTGCTCGGGTCCGAAGTCCCCGGTGTGGTGGGGGCGGTCGGGGTCGAGGCGCCCCGGTCCTTGCGGTTGCCCTCGTCGCCCTTCATCACGGCGTACACCGTCCCGCCGGCCCCGATCGCCACGATCACGGCCACGGCGACGAGCAGCACGGTGGCGCGGCTGTTGCGGCGCGGCGGTGGTCCCGGCGGACCGTAGGGCGGGGTGCCGCCGCCTCCGCCGCCCGAGTGCCAGCCGTCGTGCGGGGCGAAGGGCGGGCCGGGCGGCGTGTACGGCTGCGCGGCGCCGCCCGGGTACGGGTGCCCCTGGGCGGGCGGCTGCGGATGTCCGTACGCGGGTGCGTGGCTGTGCGGGGGCGGCGCGGACGGTGTGGGTGCGTGGCTGTGCGCGGGCGGTGCGGCCGGTGCGGGTGCGGGTGCCGCGTTCTGGCCGACGATCACGGTGGGCAGGTGGTCGACGCCCGCCTCGCCGGGAGCGCCGGGGGTGGGC
>NZ_JAAKZW010000077.1 GCF_011044995.1 Streptomyces mesophilus
GCTGCTCGGCGTGCACGATCTCCAGCACGTCCTCGAGGGTGAGCGGCTCGAAGTACAGGCGGTCGGAGGTGTCGTAGTCGGTGGAGACGGTCTCCGGGTTGCAGTTGACCATCACCGTCTCGTAGCCCGCATCGCTGAGCGCGAACGAGGCATGCACACAGGAGTAGTCGAACTCGATACCCTGACCGATCCGGTTCGGACCCGAACCCAGGATGATCACCGCCGGCTTGGTACGCGGGGCGACCTCGCTCTCCTCGTCATACGAGGAGTAGAAGTACGGCGTCTTCGCAGCGAACTCGGCCGCGCAGGTATCCACCGTCTTGTAGACCGGACGCAGATCGAGGGCGTATCGCACCTCCCGGACTATCTCTTCGCGCAGGCCACGGATCTCGGCGATCTGCACGTCCGAGAAGCCATGCCTCTTCGCCTGGGCCAGCACCTCACGCGTCAGCTCCGGTGCCTCGGCCAGCTCGTCGGCGATCTCCTTGATGAGGAAGAGCTGGTCCACGAACCAAGGGTCGATCTTCGTCGACGCGAAGATCTCCTCCTGCGTGGCACCGGCGCGGATCGCCTCCATGACAGTGTTGATCCGGCCGTCCGTGGGACGGGCGGCCTCCGCCAACAGAGCGTTCTTGTCCCCGAGTTCACCGACGAACGTGAACTGGCTGCCCTTCTTCTCCAGGGAGCGCAGGGCCTTCTGCAGCGCTTCGGTGAAGTTCCGGCCGATCGCCATCGCCTCGCCCACGGACTTCATGGTCGTGGTGAGGGTCGAGTCGGCGGAGGGGAACTTCTCGAACGCGAACCGCGGAGCCTTGACCACGACGTAGTCGAGCGTCGGCTCGAAGGACGCCGGAGTCTTCTCGGTGATGTCGTTCGGGATCTCGTCCAGCGTGTAACCGACCGCCAGCTTCGCCGCGATCTTCGCGATCGGGAAACCGGTCGCCTTCGACGCCAGCGCGGACGACCGCGACACACGCGGGTTCATCTCGATCACAATCACCCGGCCGTCGACCGGATCGATCGCGAACTGGATGTTGCAGCCACCCGTGTCGACACCCACCTCGCGGATGATCGCGATACCGACGTCCCGCAGCCGCTGATACTCACGGTCGGTGAGCGTCATCGCCGGCGCGACGGTGATCGAGTCACCGGTGTGCACGCCCATCGGGTCGAAGTTCTCGATGGAGCAGACGACCACGACGTTGTCGTTCTTGTCGCGCATCAACTCCAGCTCGTACTCCTTCCAACCGAGGATCGACTCCTCCAGGAGCACCTCAGTGGTCGGCGACAGCGTCAGACCCTGACCGGCGATCCGCCGCAACTCCTCCTCGTCATGCGCGAAACCGGAACCGGCACCACCCATCGTGAAGGACGGGCGCACGACGACGGGGTAGCCGCCAAGGGAGTCCACACCCGCGATGACCTCATCCATGGAGTGGCAGATGACCGAGCGGGCGGACTCGCCATGGCCGGTCTTGCGCCGGACCTCCTCCACGACCTCCTTGAACAGGTCGCGGTCCTCGCCCTTGTTGATGGCTTCGACGTTGGCGCCGATCAGCTCGACGCCGTACTTCTCCAACACCCCGTTGTTGTGGAGTGAGATGGCAGTGTTCAGGGCGGTCTGGCCGCCCAGCGTCGGGAGCAGTGCGTCGGGGCGCTCTTTCTCAATGATCTTTTCGACGAACTCCGGGGTGATCGGCTCGACATACGTGGCGTCGGCGATCTCCGGATCGGTCATGATCGTGGCCGGGTTCGAGTTGACCAGGATCACCCGCAGACCCTCGGCCTTCAGCACCCGGCAGGCCTGAGTCCCGGAATAGTCGAACTCCGCGGCCTGACCGATCACGATCGGGCCGGAGCCGATGACCAGGACGGACTGGATATCGGTGCGCTTAGGCACGCTCGGCCTCCATCAGAGAAACAAAACGGTCGAACAGGTAGGCGGCGTCATGCGGACCCGCAGCCGCCTCAGGGTGGTACTGGACGGAGAACGCCGGCCGGTCGAGCAGCTGAAGCCCCTCCACCACCTGGTCGTTGAGACATACGTGGGAGACCTCGGCCCGCCCGAAGGGAGTCTCCGAGACACGGTCGAGCGGCGCGTCCACAGCAAACCCGTGGTTGTGCGCAGTGACCTCGACCTTCCCGGTCGTACGGTCCTGCACCGGCTGATTGATGCCACGATGCCCGTACTTGAGCTTGTACGTACCGAAGCCGAGCGCGCGGCCCAGGATCTGGTTGCCGAAGCAGATGCCGAACAGGGGCGTCCTGCGCTCCAACACCGCCTGCATCACAGCAACCGGACCATCAGCCGTAGCCGGATCACCCGGACCATTGGAGAAGAACACCCCGTCCGGGTTGACTGCGTACACATCCTCAACCGACGCGGTCGCCGGCAGCACATGCACCTCGATACCCCGCTCAGCCATCCGATGCGGCGTCATCCCCTTGATGCCCAGGTCCACAGCCGCCACCGTGAACTTCTTCGTGCCGATCGCGGGGACGACGTACGCCTCCTTCGTCGCCACCTCGGCCGACAGGTTCGCGCCCTTCATCTGCGGCGCCTCCTTCACCCGCGCCAGCAGCGCCGCATCATCCGCGACCTTCTCGCCCGAGAAGATCCCGACCCGCATCGCACCCCGCTCCCGCAGATGCCGGGTCAGCGCCCGGGTGTCCACACCGGAGATCCCGACGACGCCCTGACCCACCAACTCCTCGTCCAGCGAACGCCGAGAGCGCCAGTTCGACGGGCGGCGCGCAGGGTCACGTACGACATACCCCGCGACCCAGATCCGCGAGGACTCCGGATCCTCGTCATTGACACCGGTGTTGCCCACATGCGGAGCCGTCATCACCACGACCTGCCGGTGATACGAGGGATCGGTCAGGGTCTCCTGATAGCCGGTCATGCCGGTGGAGAACACCGCCTCACCGAAGGTCTCCCCCACGGCCCCGTAGGAACGGCCGCGGAAAACCCGCCCGTCCTCCAGGACGAGAACAGCAGTCGAACCGCTCATCTCAGACCACCCCATTGACGAGCGTCATGTAGAGGGCCACGCCACCGCCGATGGAGAGCAGCGAGTTGTCCGTCTTCCAGTAGAGGACGGCCGCGACGACCAGGGAGACGAGTGTCGGCAGCCCATAGGGATAGACGGTGACGTTCAGGTCCTTGATGGTGTAGGCCACCAGGAGAACCATCACGCCGGTCGGCATCTTCTCGCCTATGTACCGGAGATAGCCGTTCACTTGGCTGTCCGAGTCCGGCTTTCCGAGGACGAAGAAGGGGGCCACGCGCAAGGCGATGGTCACCACGGAGATGACGGCGATGACGGCGAATGCGTGCAGGTCGGAAATCATGCCTTCTTCTCCTTCTGGTACATCCAGCTGATGGCCACCATGTAGAGGAGCAGGCTCACGATCAGGAAGGACTCCTCGATCACGTACTGGTCCACGAAGTAGCCGATGACTCCGGCGCCCAGCGCGAGGAAGACCAGGCGGGCGCTGCGGCTGGTGCGCACCGCGTTGACCGCGAGGGTCAGGAACATGGTGGTGAGCGCGAACTCGAAGCCCTTGACGCTCTCCGGGATGACCTGGCCGATCAGCGCACCGAGCACGGCGCCGAGCACCCACCAGACGTGGCTGACGACTTGGAGGATCGTGATCTGGCGGCCGTTGAGATGCATTCCGGGGCCGGCCGAGGTGATGCCGTAGGTCTCGTCGGTCAGGGCGAAGACGCCGTAGGTCTTCTGTGCTCTGCCGCGAAGGCGGTCGATCGGGAACGACAGTCCGTAGAAGATATGGCGGAAGTTCACGATCAGCGAGGTGAACGCGACCTGATAGAGCGGGAGTCCGGCCACCATGAATCCGACGGCGAGGAATTCGATGGAGCCCGCGTAGATCAGGAGCGTGGATATCGGAGCCCAGTACCAGGAGATTCCGCTCGCGGTGAGCAGCACTCCGAACGCCACCCCCAGCGGGATGTAGGCCATGGCCACGGGAATGGTGAGCCGGACGGCTTCCGACGTACCCGACTCGCTGTGTCGGTCGGCCGTCCGTTCTTGTGGGGGTGGCGTGGTGTGCATGCTGGCTCCTGCGTGACTCGTGATCGCGGTCGTGTCCCGGTCGGCCGGGGTGGGCACGGTAGTGGGAGGTCAGACGCCTCGGGGCGCGGGTGTCACCCAGTAAGACTCGGCCTTGGGATCCCAGCTGCGGGTGAGCGGGTCACGGGTGGCCCGGGCAAGGAGGCCGATCGGGGTGACGACCAGGTAGTAGACGACGGCCAGGAGTACGGCTCGCATGGCTTTCAATTCCCTTCGGATATCGGTTGGTTGGGCCGGTTGGGTCGGTTGGGTCGGTTGAATGAGATGCGCAGCAGGGTTCAGTCGAGCGGGATCTCGTCGCGCCAGTCGGTCTCCTCCTGCCACTGCGGCTGGTCCTCCTTGCGCAGCAGGAAGTTGCCGACGGCCAGGAGATCGATGTTGGTCCGCATGAAGCACGCGTACGCCTCGGCGGGGCTGGCCACGATCGGCTCTCCCCGCACGTTGAAGGAGGTGTTGACCAGGACCGGGCAGCCGGTCTGCTCCTTGAACGCGGTGAGCAGGCGGTGGTACGGGGCGTTGCGCTCGGCGGTGACGGTCTGCACCCGGGCCGAGTGGTCGACGTGCGTGACCGCCGGGATCGTGGAGCGCTGCACCTTGAGCAGGTCGAGTCCGCTCGCGCCGCCGTCCCCGTCCTCGTGCTCGATCCGCTGGGCGGGCGAGACGCCGGTGACCACCAGCATGTACGGGCTCTCCTGGTGGAGTTCGAAGTAGTCCTTCGCGTCCTCGGCGAGCACCGAGGGCGCGAACGGACGGAACGACTCCCGGAACTTGATCTTGAGGTTCATCGTGGACTGCATCACCGGGTCACGCGGGTCACCGATGATCGAGCGGGCACCGAGCGCACGCGGCCCGAACTCCATCCGCCCCTGGAACCAGCCCGCGATCTTGCCCTGGCCCAGTTCGGCGGCCACCTCGCGGGCGAGTTCCTCCTGCGTCAGACGCGTATACGGGATGTTCTCGCCGTCCAGGTAGGCGGCGATCTCCTCGTCGTCGAACTCCGGGCCGAGCAGGGAGCCGGACATGCCGTCGGTCCCGTTGCCCAGGTGGGTGCGCCGCGCGCCGCGGTCCGAGGCGACGGCGAGCGCCGCTCCGAGCGCACCGCCGGCGTCACCGGCCGCGGGCTGGACCCACACCTCGTCGAAGATGCCGGCGTTGATGACCTTGCCGTTGGACACGCAGTTGAGCGCCACGCCGCCGGCCATGACCAGGTGGCGTTCGCCGGTGATCTCGCGGGCGTGCTGCGCGAGCAGCAGCACCACGTCCTCGGTGACCTTCTGCACGGAGGCCGCGAGGTCGAACTCCCGCTCCGTGAGCGGGCTTTCGGGCAGCCGGCGGGGGCCGTCGAAGAGCTCCTCGAAGCCGCGGCCCGTCATGACCTGGCCGCGCAGGTACTCGAAGTACTTCATGTCGAGCCGGAAGGAGCCGTCGGACTTGACGTCGATGAGCTTCTCGCGGATCAGGTCGGCGTAGCGCGGCTTGCCGTAGGGCGCGAGGCCCATCAGCTTGTACTCGCCGGAGTCCACCTTGAAGCCGCAGAAGTACGTGAACGCCGAGTACAGCAGGCCGAGCGAGTGCGGGAAGCGGATCTCGGAGACCGCGTCCAGCTGCGTACCGCGACCGTGCCAGAGCGTGGTGGTGGCCCATTCGCCGACGCCGTCGATGCAGAGCACGGCGGCCGACTCGTACGGGCTGGGGTAGAAGGCCGAGGCGGCGTGCGTCTCGTGGTGGCGGCGCACGTGCAGCTCGGGGACGCGGCCGAGGCCCAGGTCCGCGAGCTCGCGGCGGACCACGTCGATGGTGTCGCGCTTCCACTTCAGCCACTCGGGCAGGGTGTCGCGGAAGGAGGCGAAGCCGGCCGGGGCAGCACCCGCGAAGGTGGTCTTGACGCGCTCGTACTTGAGTTTCGGGTCCTCGTAGTAGGCGACGGCGGACACGTCGTCGAGCGTGACGCCGGCCTCTTCGAGGCAGTACTTGATGGCGAGCGCGGGGAAGGCCGAGTCGTGCCGGATACGGCTGAAGCGCTCTTCCTGGGCCGCGGCCACGGGGACGCCGTCGGCCACCAGGGCGGCCGCGCTGTCGTGGTAGTAGGCGGACAGGCCAAGGACCAGATCGGACATGGGTGAACTCCTGGGTTGTGCAAGCTTTTCGGGAAAGGGGAGGCGGTCTCAGCGGCCCTTGACCGCGTCGCGGGGCGGTCTCAGCGGCCCTTGACCGCGTCGCGCGCGGCCCGGCGTCCGGCCTGACGGGCGCGGAAGCCCGACGGCGGGTTGAGCGAGCGGTAGCCGGTGCGGACGCGCTGCCATGCGGCGTCGAGTGCGCCGGCGCCCTGCGAGGCGGTGATCGAGGAGAGATAGGTGTCGATGGCGTCCGCGGCCCAGGCCGAGTGGCCGGTCGCGACGTTGTCCACGGTGTTGTGGATGTCGACGAAGCGGGTGCTGAATCCGTACTTCTTCAGGGCCAGGCGCGCCCTGCGGTAGGTGCCGCCCACGCCGGACAGCTCCATCGCCAGGTTCAGGCCGAGCACCTCCGGCATGAAGGTCTGCGGGAAGCGGCCGATGCTGAGCCAGTACACCGGCAGCTCGAAGGAGCCGTCGCGGAAGCCGTCGTACGCGGCGAACGCGCGGGAGGCGGTCGGCGGCAGATCGAAGCCCATCTCGATCAGGACCTCGCGGTAGATGAGCGGGTGGTTCAGGTCCGCCTGGCCGTTGCCGAGCTCGTCCCAGTACGTGTCGAAGAGCGAGTGGCCGATCTCCGACGAGGCGTGCTCGTAATCGGTGAAGCCCTTGATCCAGGCGCCGTCGATCAACGTGAGCGGGGCGAGCTGGACGGTGGAGTCGATGAGCTCGTCGCGGCTGGGCAGTTCCTGCTCGGCGCCCTGCTCGAAGGCCTCGCTGTGCTGGTCGTGCATGTCCACGAGCCAGGGGCGCAGACCCTGCGGGGTCCACTGTTCGGGCAGCGCCATGGAGGAGTCGTCGATGCCGTGGCGCGAGCGGCCGAGCCAGCCGTGCACGTACTCGCGGGCATAGGCGCGTACGGCGGGAGTGTCCGTGCGGTTGAGGAGCAGGTGGTAGGCCTCGCGGACGTCGGCGGGCGGTGTGCCGCCGTCCTCGGGACGCCAGGCGCTCAGGGCGAGCGGACGGGCGGGGGCGAGCGGGGCGCCGGCCTCGGGGGTGCCTTCGGCCGGTCCTGACAGGGAGCCGATCCAGCGGCGTACGACGCCGAGGTCCTCGGGCGAGAACACCCGGAACATCCGGCCCTTCTCCCCTACGAGCCCGGTCACCAGCATGCTCTGCCCGGGGGCGCCCGGGCGGACGAGACGGCTGCGGGACAGGGCCGCGAGCATGGGCCGCGGATCGGTCTGGCACTCCTTGAGCCAGTCCGACAACTGCCGCCCCTCCAGGGCGTAGTCGTGGTGGTAGACCGAGCCCTCGCGGGCCCGCAGGCGCATCAGCTCGGCCATCTCGAAGACCGGGTCGCAGGCCTCGGTGAGCTCGGTGTGCAGCCGCCCGCTCCACTCCCGCAGGGCGGCGAGCGCCCAGCGGAAACCGGTGCTGATCCGGGTCCTGGCCTCCTCACCGTCGCGGGCGATGACGGCCTCGACCGCGCTCTGCGCGAGGTCCGTTCCGGTGCGGCCCTCGCCCCGGGCGGTCGCCGGGTCGACGACGTCCCAGCGCGTGATGGTCGGCCGTTCTGCCCGTACGAGAGTGAGCGCGGGCAGCAGGCCCACGGACCGCAGACACAGGTCGGCGCCGAGGATCTCCGGCAGGAAGTCGTCGGGGCGGCGGCTCATCGCGAGCAGCAGGGCAGCCAGCCGGAAGTGGCCGTCGTCGATGCGCTGGTCCGCGGTCAGCCGGCGGGCGGGCACCGCGTTCTCGGAGATGTCGAGCTGCCGCAGGACCGGCAGATAGGCGTCGCCGCGCGAGGCACGCGGGGCGCCGACGCCCAGGTCGGCGGCGTACAGGGCGAGGACGGCGAGGACCGCGGGGTCGTCCCCGTTGCCGGGCGAGCTCAGCCACTGCAACCAGGCGCCGGACATCAGGGACAGCGGCGCGCAGGCCAGCGCGGTGCGCCGGACCAGGACCTCCCGGGTGTCCGGGGCGAGCCCTTCGCGCAGCTCCTGGTACTGCAGGGTCTCCGCCGCCGACCAGTCGGCGGCCCGCCGCCGCAGTGCGTCCAGTCCTCCGTCGGGATCCAGGGAGCCTTCGAGCTCGGTGCGTATCTCGGTCAGGAGCCGGCCCGCGGGAAGTGCGGCTTCGGGGTCGACCACCTTTCCGTAGACGGTGCGTGCTGCTTCGGCGGCGGTGGACGGTGTACGGGTGGCGCGGGACGGTGCTGCAGCGACGGTGGGCGCTGACACTTCAAGCCTCTTTCCGGTTCTCCAGCGGGGGACGGGCGCTGGTGGTGGATGGGGACGGGGAGCGGGGTCCGCTCAGAACATCGGGTAGATGGAGGCGTCGTTCTTCGGCTTCGGCTTGCGGCCGAGCAGCTTGTTGATCAGGTTGCGCAGGACGGTCATCGGGCCGTGCCTTTCGGGGAGTTCGGATGCGATACGGGGATCAGCGGGCGGCGCCGGTCAGGAGAGCTCGAGCTCCTTGGCGAGCAGGCCCGCGACCAGGTCGTGGCCCTCGTCGGTGAAGTGGATGCGGTCGACGAACAGCCAGTCGTCCTTGCCGATCGCGTCGGCGATGACCGGGTTGATGTCGAGGTAGCGCACGCCCATGCGCTCGCAGCCGGCCTGGAGTTCCTTGGAGTAGGTCTCGCGGGCGGACATGGACGAGATGTCGCCGTACACCTCGCCGAAGTTCGAGATCTGGTCGAGCTCGTCGAAGATCAGCTTCTCCTGCGGTGCGGGTGTCTCACGGACCCAGGTGGCCAGCGGCTGCAGGACGAAGGTCAGCTTCGCGCCCATGCCTTCGGCGAGCAGCCGCCAGGAGTCGAGGTGGCGCAGGGTCAGCTCGGAGGCGAGGTCGATCTGCTCGGCGAGCTCGGGCACCCGCAGGTCCTGCCCGGCGGGCTCTGCGGCTTCCTTCTTGCGGCCGCCGAACAGGCCACGGCCTGCCGACGCCTTGCGGTTGCGGGCGCGGAGCTCCTCCATCTGCCCCGAGAAGTCATTGCAGTTGAAGAAGGCACCGCTGTCGCCGCGCACCGAGGCGGGCAGCCGGCTCAGGCCCAGGTTGTTGAAGCCGGAGAACAGCACGATCTCGTCGACCTGCGGCAGCAGATGCCGGTAGAGGGTGAAGAGCAGCAGTTCCTGGGTCGAGTTGTGGCTGCGTCCGCCGAAGTTGAGCCAGGGCAGCGACGGCGCGTGCTTGCTCCACAGGTACGAGGACAGCGTGTCGCCGTCGGTGCTCGCGCCGATGCCGAAGGCCGTGGAGCTGCCCGCGAGCAGCCGTACCGGACCGTCGGGCCCCGGGCCGCCGACCGAGGCCTTCTGCCCGTCCGGGCCCTCGGAGACGCGGAAGCCGAGCCGGTCGGTGTTGACCACGTCGGAGCGGTGGCCGGCGGCGTGGAAGTACATCAGATACGGCATCCAGCGGATGTCTCCGCGGTCGTCGAACTTCTCGGCGTACTGCAGCATCTGCGGGGTGAGCGTGGCGCGGTGGGACATGGGTCGGTAACTCCTGCTGAGGAAAGGTGAGTTGAGGGAGGGGGGAACGCTGCCGGTCAGCCCAGTGCCTGGGCAAAGTCGGCCGTCAGGTCGTCCAGGTGCTCGAGACCGACGGCGATACGGACCGTTCCCTCCGTGATGCCGATGGCGCGCAGCCCGTCGGCGTCCATGGAGCGGTGCGAGGTGGCGGACGGCTGCTGGACGAGCGTCTTGAAACCGCCGAGGGAGACCGCGCGGTCGACGAGCCGCAGGCGCCGGGTGAACTCCAGCGTCTCCTTGCGGCCGCCGGCCACGTCGATGGCGAGGACCCCGCCGTAGCCGTTCGGCAGCAGGCGCTTCGCCAGCTCGAAGGCGGGGTGGTCGGGCAGTCCCGGCCAGTGCACCTTCTCCACGCCCAGGTGCCGGGAGAGGAAGTGCGCGAGCCCGTCGGCGTTCTCGTGGTGGCGCTGCATCCGCAGCCCCAGGGTGGCGAGACCGCGCAGGGTCAGCCAGGCGGCGAACGGGTCGGCGATCGTGCCGGTCTCCAGGGAGCGCGACCACACCTTGCGGTGCAGGTCGGCGTCGGCGAAGGAGGCGATGCCGCCGAGCACGTCGCAGTGGCCCGACAGGTACTTGGTGGAGGAGTGGATCACCACGTCCGCGCCCATCGACAGCGGGCGGCAACCGAGCGGCGAGGCAAAGGTGTTGTCGACGATGCCGACCAGCCCGGCGGCCCGGCCCGCGGCGAAGAACGCCGGCAGATCGGTGACCTGCGCGGTGGGGTTGGAGAGCGTCTCCAGGTAGAGCACCTTGGTCGAGGGCCGCAGGGCCGCGGTGACCTCGGCGGGGTCCCGGCCGTCGACATAGGTGACCTCGACGCCGTAGCGGGCGGCGAGATCCTTCAGGAGGGCGAACGTGCCGCCGTAGAGGTGCTTCTGGACGATGATGTGGTCGCCGCTGCCGAGCAGCGTGTGCAGCACGGTGTGGATGGCGCCCATGCCGCTGGAGGTGGCGAGGCTGGCCGCCGCGCCCTCCAGGGCGGAGAGCGCGTCCTCCAGGGTCCGCACCGTGGGGTTGGAGTTGCGGAGGTAGGCGAACGACTCGGGGCGGTTGATGGCCTCGGCCAGTTCCTCCGGGTTGTCGTAGCCGAAGTTGGCGGTCTGGTAGAGCGGCGTGTTCAGCGGGCGCGCTCCGCCTAGATCCGGGACCCCTACGTGGATCGCCCGGGTCTCCGGGTGCAGCTGGTTCGGCACGGCTTCCCTCTCGCGGATACGGCCCCTGGCTCCAAGCGGCCGGGGCGGTGTGAGTCGGTGTTGCTGGGTGTGGATCGGTGTTGCTCGGTGGCGACGTGATCCAGACTCACCTGCCGCGAAGGGCTTGTCACCGGTCATCGGGTGCCATGAACAGGCCCGGCACAGGTGTGCCACCGATGACCCCCGGATCTCCGAAAACACCAGCTCACAGGGGGTGCTTGGCACCTCCGTGCCGGTGCACATCCATGCCGCACGCCACGCGGGACACCGCCCGGCCGCGCGGTGCAGGATGGCCGCCCGTCGCATCCGTATGCCGAGGAGGGCCGCAGGCCGATGAACAACCCCGTACCGCTGAACGACCACGCTCCGATACGGCAGTTGGTGGTGGTCGACGCCCGCAGGGAGGCCGAAGGAGTCCTGGCGCTCACGCTGGCGGACCCGGCCGGCGCACCGCTGCCCGCCTGGGAACCGGGTGCGCATGTCGATGTCGTCCTGCCGTCGGGCCTGGTCCGCTCGTACTCGCTGTGCGGCAGCCCGCGGGACCGCGGCGCGTACCGGATCGCGGTGCTGCTGACCCCGGACAGCCGGGGCGGGTCGGCCGAGCTGCACCGAGTGGGCGTCGTGGGACAGGACGTGAGCGTGCGCGGACCGCGCAACCACTTCCCGCTGGTGTCGGCCCCCGCGTACCTGTTCCTCGCGGGCGGTATCGGCATCACTCCGCTGCTCCCCATGCTGCGGCAGCTCGCCGCCGATCCGGCCGCTCCGCGCTGGTCGCTCCTGTACGGGGGCCGGTCGCTGAGCAGCATGGCCTTCCGGGACGAACTCGCCGCCCTGCCCGGGGGCGAGGTGACCCTGTGGCCGCAGGACACCCACGGGCTGCCCGATCCGGACCGGCTGCTTGCCGATCTGCCCGCGTCGGCGGCCGTCTACTGCTGCGGCCCCGAGGGGCTGTTGCAGGCGGTGCAGACCTCCGCCGAGCGCCGACTGCCGTCGGGGGCCCTGCACACGGAAAGGTTCAGGGCCCCCGCCGAGGAAGGCCCGGTCACCGGCGGCGCGTTCGAGGTGGAGCTGCGGCGCACGGGCGTCAGCCTGCGCGTTCCCGTCGACCGGACCCTGCTCGACGTGGTGCGCGAGGCGGTGCCGGGTGTGCCGTTCTCCTGCGAGGAGGGCATGTGCGGCACCTGCGAGACCAAGGTGCTCGACGGGACGCCTGACCACCGGGACATGCTCCTGAGCGATGCCGAGCGTGCGGCGGGCAGCACGATGATGATCTGCGTGGGGCGCTCGGTGACGCCTCGTCTCGCGCTGGATCTGTAGGCGTTCGGGAGGGGCTCGGGAGGCGTTCGGGAGGCGTTCGGGAGGCGTTCGGCTGCGGGTCCCCAGCCTCCTCAGGTCCCTCCCCCAGGTCCGGTAATGCCCGAGTAACAAGCGCTCTTTAGCGTCCGGGCTCCCCCGTACCGTCCCTGGAGGAGCGCCTCAATGCACCTGCCAAGACCGTCCTGGCGCAGTCGTGCCACCTGGACGGCGGTCTCGCTGTCGTCGGCGGCCGCCCTGTTGTTCAGCCCCCTGCCCGCCCTGGCCGACGACGCGCGGCCCGTGGAGGGCCCCAAGGTCGACGCCGCGCTGGCGGGCGCCGTGGAGGACGGCGGCGAGGCCGCCTTCTTCGTCGTACTCGATGATCAGGCCGATCTGTCCGCCGCCCGCGGCGAGAAGTCCCACGGCGCGCGGGCGAAGGCCGCGTACGGCGCGCTGCGCGAGCACGCACGGGACAACCAGCGGTCCCTGACCGCCTTTCTCGACAAGGAGAAGGTGGGGCACCAGGACTTCTGGATCGCCGATGTCGTACGGGTCGAGGGCGACGCGGAGCTCGTGGCGAAGCTCGCCGCGCGGTCCGATGTCGCCGGGCTCGTCAAGGAGCGGCGGTACGAGCTCGACGAGATCGAGCAGGCCGGGCCCGCCGACACCGTCGCGGCGGCCGAGGACGCCGCGCCCGAGTGGGGCATCGCCGACGTCAAGGCCGATCAGGTGTGGGAGCAGTACGACAACCGCGGTGAGGGCATCGTCATCGCGAACGTCGACTCCGGTGTGCAGTTCGACCACCCGGATCTGGTCGCCAACTACCGCGGCAACAAGGGCGACGGCACCTTCGCGCACGACTACAACTGGTACGACCCGAGTGGGCAGTGCCCCACGAGCGGTGTCCCCTGCGACAACAACGGGCACGGCACGCACACCATGGGCACGATGGTCGGCGCGAACGGCATCGGTGTCGCGCCGGGGGCCAAGTGGATCGCCGCCAAGGGGTGCGAGTCGAGCAGCTGTTCCGACACCTCGCTGCTCGCGGCCGGTCAGTGGATCCTGGCGCCGACCGACAGCAACGGGCTGAACCCGAAGCCCGAGCTGGCGCCGAACATCGTCAACAACTCCTGGGGCGGCGGTCACACGACCTTCTACCAGGACATCGTCGAGGCCTGGAACGCCGCCGGGATCTTCGAGGCGTTCGCCGCGGGCAACAAGGGCAACGGCACGACCTGCTCCACCAGTGAGGCCCCGGGATCGCAGGCGCCCTCCTACGGTGTCGGCGCCTACGACAGCAGCGGGAAGATCGCGAACTTCTCCGGGTTCGGTCCGTCCCGGGTCGACGGCTCGATGAAGCCGAACATCGCCGCGCCCGGTGTCGACATCCGTTCCACCTGGCCCGGTTCGGCGTACAACACCATCAACGGTACGTCGATGGCGACCCCGCACGTCGCCGGCGCCACCGCCCTGCTGTGGTCGTCGGCCCCTTCGCTGATCGGTGACATCGATGCCACCCGCGCCTTCCTGAACCAGGGCGCGCGCAACGTGGACGACACCCACTGCGGCGGCACCGCCGAGGCCAACAACGTCTGGGGCGAGGGCAAGCTCGACATCCTCGCCTCCGTCGACAAGGCCCCGCACACCGCCGTCACCGTGTCCGGCAAGGTCACCGACAAGGCGACCGGCGCCGCCCTGCCCGGCATCGACGTCAAGGTCACCGGTGCCACGACCGGCACCCGCATCGTCAGCACCGGCTCCGACGGTTCGTACCGGGTGCCGATGGACCCGGGCACGTACGACTTCGCGCTCAGCGGTTACGGATACGCCCCCAAGCAGCTGACCGGGGTCGAACTGACCGCCGGGCAGCCGCTGGTGCAGGACATCGCCCTGGACGCGGTCGCGAGCCACTCCGTCACCGGCACCGTGCTCGACGTGACCGGCAAGCCCCTCGCGAAGGCGACCGTCGAGGTCACCGGGATCCCGGTGGACGCGGTCCGCACGGGCACGGACGGCACGTTCACGCTGCCGAAGGTCGCCGAGGGCGCCTACACGCTGACCGTGACACCCACCGAGCCGGTGCTCTGCAACGGCATCGCGCGCACGCCCCTGACCGTCGACGGCGCCGAGACCCGTACGGTCCGGCTGCCCGCGCGCACCGACCGGTACGGCAACAGCTGCACCCCGGCCACGTACTCCTGGATCAAGGGCGCCACCGCCGTCCCGCTGAGCGGGGACGAGGACGCGAAGACGCTCCAACTGCCCTTCCCCGTCCGCCTGTACGGGGTCGAGTACTCCAGCGCGTCCGTCACCACCAACGGGCTGGTCAACTTCCTCCAGCCGCGCCTCGGTGACTACATCAACACCGCGCTGCCCGCGGCCGAGGAGCCGAACGGCATCGTCGCCCCGTTCTGGGACGACCTGACCCTCGACCGCAGGTCCAGCGTGCAGACGGCCACGACCGGGAAGGCCGGCGGCCGCAAGTTCGCGGTCGTCTGGAACCAGGCCCTGCTCGTGTCCGACAACAGCCGCGTCACCTTCGAGGCGGTCTTCGACGAGGCCACCGGTGACGTGACCTTCCAGTACCAGTCCGTGCCGGGCGCCGGTTCGGGCGCCACCGTCGGCATCGAGGACCAGAGCGGTACCGACGCCCTCCAGTACTCGTTCGAGCAGGCCGTCCTCGGCAACGGTTCGGCGATCCGCATCATGCAGGGAGCCAAGTGATGACCGGAACACCCACCTCACGGCGCGGTCTGCGCCTGGCCTCCGGGCTCATAGCGGCGGGCCTCACCCTCACCGCCGCGCCGTACGCCCTGGCCGCCGAGGGCGACGACAGCTCCGTGATGAAGCTGACGAGCGCCGAGGCAGAGAAGCTCGCCGACCGCATCGGTGTCGATGTGTACGGCGACGCGTCGGTGGCCGACGACGAGACCGCGGCCGGCGAAGCCACGTCCGAAGCGGCCGACGGTCCGGTCACCTTCACCGCCAAGTCCACCCTCGAAGGCGTACGCGGCATCGGCGCCACCGTGCCGGCCGCCGGCGGCCAGTACTTCACCGTCCACAGCCTGGGGAACATCCAGCTGCACCGGGCCGACGGCTCCACCGCGTGGGCCCGCACCAACACCTCGCTGTACGCGGACTGGCAGGTCAAGCCGCTGCGTCCCTGGCAGCAGGAGCCGTATCCGGCACGGATCCTGATGGGCTACAACGCCGTCAGCCCGTTCGCGCCCTCCTCCGACCAGGGTTACGACACCGGGGACCTGACCGGGGACGGCATCCCGGACCTCGTGTTCGCGGCGTCCGTCGGCGACTCCCCGTACCGGCCGTTCAGCTCGCCCGGCTCCTCCCTCTACACCGGCACGTTCGTGACGGTGCTCGACGGCAGGACCGGCAACACGCTGTGGTCCAAGATCTATTCGTATGCCTCGATGGTGAAGATCGTCGACGGGACGCTGCTCGTCGCCGATGCCCCGCGCCTGAACAACGGGGGCGCGCCGGCGACCGAGACCGCCAAGGTCCACGGCATCCGATTCGGTTACGGCGACGGCAAGTTGACCCCGTCGAAGACCTGGACGTACGACACGGGCGAGGCGCGCATCGCCACCTGGGGCGCTCTCGCGGACGTGGGCGGCGGCAAGGCCGCGCTCTCCTGGAACCTGCGCAAGTTCGGCGGCGTCACCGCGCACGGCACCACGCTCGTGCTCGACACCGCCGACGGTTCGGTCAAGTGGGCGACGGGCAGCGACCTTTACGGCCGGCAGCTCCACCTGGACGCCGCGCGAGGCCGCGTGGTCGCCCTGGAGCAGGCCGACACCATGGACGCGGTGAAGTACGAGCTCGTCGCCTACGACCTGGCGAGCGGCGCGCGCACCACCCTGGACACCAGGATCAACGCGCTGGCCACCGCCATGACGGTCGGCGACGTGAGCGACAGCGCGGGCGCCGAGTACGCGGTCGCCGAGTCGACACTCACGCCGTACGGGTCCGTGAACGCCGCCACGATCCGGGTGCTCGAGGGCAAGGACGGGGCGACCGTCGACTGGACGCACACCGTCAAGCGGGACGCCGGGAACACGTCCGGCAGCGGCCCCAGCTTCTGGGACCTGGACGCCGTGGGCGGCAGGCTCGTCGCCTCGGCACAGGACGACCGGGGCATCGCCACGGCCGAGAACCCGGGCGGCCGGGTCTACGGTGCGCTCACCGCGCTCAACGGCAGTGGCAAGGTCATCTGGCGCCAACAGGGCGTGGGGGCCTCGCCGTTGCACCACCAGGTGTACCGGGCGGGCGGCGCCGACTTCGTACGCCTCGTCGACCAGGCGCAGAACATCCGCACGTACAACCTGGGCACCGGTAAGCAGAAGGAGCTCACCGCGCTGCAAGGCGACTTGAACTACGGGCAGACCGCCGACCTGAACGGCGACAAGAAGCCGGACGTCATCGCGGGCGGCACGTCGAACGGAGTGTGGGCCTGGTCGGGGCCCTCCCTCGTCGCGGGCGGGCCGAAGCAGCTGTGGAAGGCCCAAGTGCCGGGCGCGGTACGGAACATCGCGACCGGTGACGTCGACGGAGACGGCAAGCCCGAGGTCGTCGTCGCCGCGGACACCGCCACCGTCGTCCTGGACGGCGCCACCGGCAAGGTGCGGACCACGATCGGCGGCGCGGGCGAGTTCGTCCGCTCGGTGACCGTGGACGACGTGAACGGCGACGGGAAGGACGAGATCCTCGTCCCGACCGACGCGCTGCGGGTCTACGACGGGAGCGGCGCGGCCTTGTGGACGTACTCCGCGCCGACCGAACGTACCGATGTCGTCTTCTCGGACACGGTGGTCGCCGACGGCCGGGTGCACACGCAGTACACGACCGGGAACGCGCTCTTCGCGGACGACGCGGTCGTGGGCGGCGCGGCCCTGGACGGCGCCACGGGCAAGGTGGAGTGGAACGCCGAGCCCAAGGCGCCCGAGCGGGCCGCCGACGGGAAGCTGCACGGCGCGATCCTCGACCACGGGACCTTCGCCTCGCCGAAGATTCCGTACGCGGACGGGCACGCCGTCGTCCACACCTGGATCGTGCTGGCCGACCCGACCGTCGCCGGCGACCTGAGCACCGCGGCCCCGAGGGTCATCGTCGAGATCCGCGACGGCCGCACCGGTGAGCTGCTGCACCAGGACGCCACCGGCGGCCCCTGGTCGCACGGCAACTTCTTCATCGACGACGCGAGCGAGGCCGCGCAGGAACCGCTGTACGCGATCAGCTTCGGCACGTTCCGCGGCTTCGGTGCCGGCGGCATCGACACCCGCAGCTCGGTGGTCACCAGTCTGCGCACCGCGGACTTCGCCACCGGGCCCGGCGGCCGCAAGCTGGTGATCGGCGGCACGGAGGCCGGTGTGGCCGCGTTCGACCCGTCGCAGCTGACCACCGGTGACTCCTTCCAGTCGAGCCGGGGAGGCGCCACCCTGATGGGCGGCCGGACGTATCTCGCCGCCGACCTCGACGGGAACGGGGTCGACGACGTGGTCTCGCTCAACTTCGACGACTTCGGCGTCAACCGGGCGGCCGAGCTCCTCGGCGGCGGGGTGCTGTCCCTGAACAACGCCATCCACCAGATGACGACGTTCACGCTGTCGTGATCTCCGCCTGAGCTGTCGTGATCTCCGCCTGACAGGACCCCCTGGGCTCGCCCCAGGGGGTCCTCGGCACGCTCGGTTAACCTGGCGCCCTCATGGACGACGCACGGCAGACAACGGGCAGCAGCGACACCGCTCCTGTGCTGCGTCTGCACCTCATGGGTGGCTTTCGCGCCATACGTGAAGAAGGTCCGGCCGCTCCCGAACGGTGGCCGCGGCCCAGCGCCCAGGCCCTGGTCAAGCTGCTCGCCGTCACGCCCGGCCACCGTCTGCACCGCGAGCAGGCGATGGCGCTGTGCTGGCCCGAGGCCGACCAGCAGTCCGCGACCGGCAGCCTCCGGGTCGCGCTGCACGCCGCGCGCCGCGCGCTCGAACCGGAACTCACCCCGCGCGCGGCCTCCTCGTACCTGATATCCGACGGCGCCTTCCTCCGGCTCGACCCGGCGACCGTGCAGATCGACGCCGACCGGATCGAGCACGCGGCGCGCACCGCGCTCGACTCCGGGCGGATCGGCGAACTCGGGGCGGTCCTCGACGAGTTCACCGGCGAGCTGCTGCCCGAGGACCGGTACGCGAACTGGGCCCGTGCCCGCCGTGACCAGCTGGCCGCCCTGCGCGAGGAGGTGCTGCTCGCGCTCGCCGCGGCGCATATGGCGCAGGGCTCCCCGGCCGAGGCGATCGGCGCCGCCGAGCAGGTGCTCGCCACCAGCCCCGCCGAGGAGCTGGCCCATCGGGTGCTCATCGACGCGTACGTGCGGCAGGGCCTGCGCCGCCGGGCCGTGCACCAGTACCACCTGTGCCGCGAGGCGCTGGACACGGAGCTGGGGGTGCGCCCCGGTCCCGAGACGGAGCGGCTGCACCGCGTGGCGCTCGCGTCGCCGCCCGCGCTTTCGCCCGCGATCCGGCCCACGCTGCCGGCCCCGCTGCGGGGCATCCGTACGACGCCGCTGCACGGCCGCGGCGCAGAGCTGAGCCGGCTGCTCGCCGACGAAGGGCCACCGGTACGGCTGCTCACGGGCGAGGCGGGCGTCGGCAAGACCCGGCTCGCGGGCGAGGCGGCCCGCCGGGCGGTCGCGGCGGGCACCGTGGTCCTGTGGGGCGCCGGGCACGACGCGGAGGGACACACGCCGTACGGGGTGTTCGCGGAGGCGCTCGACGGGTGGCTGGCCGAGCGGAGCGTGGCCGAACGGGCGCGGGTCGGCGCGGAGTACCCCGAACTGGCCGCGTTCCTGCCCTCGTTGGGTCAGGTGCCGGCGGTCGGCGAGCGCAGCCCCGAGGAGGAACGCGACCGGCTGTTCCGTGCGACGGCCGGGCTGCTCGGTGAACTGGCCGCCCAGCAGCCCGTGGTGCTCGTCCTCGATGATCTGCACGCCGCCGACACCGGCTCGTACCAGCTGCTCAGCCATCTGGCGCGGCGCGGCGGTGGCGGCGGTCCCGGGGCGCGGTTCCTCGTCACGTATCGCGAGGAGGAACTGCCGGAGACCGATCCGCGCCGCGCGGACCTGGCGGCCCTGGTGCGCCAGCGGCTGGCCGGCGTCGAGCCCGTACACCGGCTCGGCCGGGACGCCTGTCTCGCGGTGGCGCGCGACGCGGGCGGTGGCGTGGAGGCCCAGCGGGTGTGGGAGCTGTCGCTCGGGAATCCGCTGTTCGCGCTTGAGCTGGCGAGGGGGCCGCTGGACACCGCCGGCGGCGTGGCGCCCGACGGCGTACGGCAGTTGGTGGCCGAGCGGCTCGCGCGGCTCGACCACGACACCCGGCGGATCGTGGAGGCGCTCTCCGCGGCGGGCGCCAAGACGGCCACCTCCGAACTGCTCGACGTCGCCGAGCACGGACTGCATCCGCCGGTACGGGGCGCCGCCGCGACCGAGGCGCTCGAGCGGGCCCTCGGTGCCGCGCTGATCGAGGAGCGGCCCGTGGTGGTCTCGGGACGGCAGGAGCCCGGGCTCGCCTTCCGCCATCCGCTCGTCCGCCTCACCTGTTACGAAGGCCTCTCGGCGGTCCGCAGACGGCAGTTGCACGGTGCGTTCGCGCAGACCGTGCAGCGGCGCAGGCCCGACGCGGTGGACACCCTGGCCGCCCACTTCGCCCGCGCCGACGACCCGCGCGCGGCCGACTATCTGCGCCGGGCGGCCGAACGGGCCGCCGCCCTCTATGCCAACGACACCGCCGACCGCTACTACCGCGACCTGGTCGCCCGCCTCGACGTGGACGCGGCCCGCGCCCGGCTCGCGCACGCCCATGTCCTGCGCAGAATGGGCCACTTCGAGCAGGCGGCCGAGGCGCTGCGTCTCGCCCTCGCGGAGTTCGAACGCCGTCAGGCGCACGACGACGCGGTGCTGGCGGCGGCGGTGCTCGCGGAGACGCTGGTCAAGACGAGCGGCACGGGGACGGGGGCGGGCACAGGAGCCGGCTCGGGCTCGGGCTCGGACACCGGCACGGATGCAGGCCCCGGCTTGGGCTCGGGCACAGGACCCGGCTCGGGCTCGGGCACAGGACCCGGCTCGGGCTCGGGCACAGGACCCGGCTCGGGCTCGGGAGGCGGGTTGGGCACAGGAGGCGGCTCGGGCGCAGGATCCGGCAAGTCGAACGCCACCGCCGTCGGCCGCCGCCTCCTGCGCGACCACCCCGTGACCGCGGACACCGCGCCGGAACCGGCCGCGTGCCACTTCCTCGCCCTGGCCGTGATCCGCTGCGTCCAGGGCCGCTACACGGACGGCGCCGAGGCGGCCCGGCAGGCGCTCGCGGCCGCGGGGAAGGTGCCCGGTGCGCCGGGGCAGGGCCTCGCCGCCAAGGCGTTCGCGATGCAGGCCGTCAACCTGGGGCTCAACGGCCGCTTCGACGAAGCGCGCGAGGCCGGCGACCAAGCGCTCGCGCCGGCCGAGGCGTACGGGGATCCGACGCTGCTCGGCTCGGTCCTGTCCACCCTGCGCGAGAACGCGCGGCGGGCCGGCCGCCTCCAGGAGGCGGTCGAGACCGGCACCCGCGCGCTCGGCCTGGCCGAACGTTCCGGTGATCCGACCGCGGCCGCCTTCGAGCAGGCGAACCTCGCGGAGCTGCACCTGCTCCTCGAAGAACCGGAACCGGCCCGCGCCCTGGCCGAACAGGCGGTGGCCGGTGCGGAGGCCTACGACGCGTGGTGCCTCCCGTACGCCCTCGTGACACTGGCGCTGGTACGCCTGCGCCTTGACGCACCGGCGCGGGCGGCCGCCCTCCTGGACCGCGCCGCGACCGTGGCCACCACGCTCGGCGACCGGCAGGCCGAGCACGAAGTGCGCACGGCACGCGCCGAACTCGCCCTGCGCGCCCACCGCCCCGCCGACGCCCTGAGCGCCCTGGACGGGCACACGGACGACGCCCCCGTATCAGCAGCATGGGCCGAACTCCTCGTGGGCCGGCCCGAGTCGGCGCTCACTCTCGCGCGCGCCGAGGTGTCCCGGGCCGAACGCACCGGGGAACGGCTGGCCGAGGTGGAGGCACGCATCGCCCTCGGGGCCTCTTTGCACCGGGCCGCGCGGCCCGGCGAGGGCGCCGGAGAGCTGGCGCGCGCCGAGTCGCTGGCCGGTGTGCTGCCGTATCCGGCGGGGGTGCGGCGGGTCGCGTGGGCGCGGGAGATCCTGATCACCGGGTGATCAGGCTCCGTCAGTTGTCCTGGCCGTCGCGGTCGTCACGGTCATCGGCGTCGTTGCGGTCGTCGTGGTCGTCGTGGTCGTCCGCCCGGTCATCGCGGTCGTCGCGGTCATCACGGTCGTCCGCCCGGTCATCGGCGTCATCGCGGTCGTCACGGTCCTCGGTGATACGGGAGGACTTCGTGTCGACGTTCCAGTCGCGCTCCTTGCCCTTGTCGTCCGTGGTCTCGACGTCCCAGGCCTCGGCGCCGCGGTCGTCGTCACCGTCCAGGTCGACCGAGGTGACGAAGCCCTTGGCGGAGGCTATGTCCGCCGCCTGCTTGGCGGAGACCGTCGTGCCCTTCAGGGCCGCGCGGGTCTCGCGGGCGTCCTCGGCGTTGTCATCGTCGTCGCGCTCCGTCTCGGTGCCGAGGACCTTGCCCGTCTTGGCGTCGACCTTCACCTCGTACCAGGTGGTGCCGGAGCCGAGGATGTCGACCTGCCAGTCGCGGTCGTCGTCGTCCTCGAGGTCCGCGGAGACCGCCGTACCGGACTGGGCCTTCAGGGCCGCGTCGATCGCCTGGGCGGCGGTGAGGCGGGAGGCCTCGGCCGCCGAGGAGTCGGAGGACCCGGAGCCCTTCGAGACGGTCGAGGTCTGGGAGCCGCGGCGGTCGTCGTCGCGGCCGTCGTTCCCGTCGGAGGAAGCGGCCGAGGACGAGGAGGCGCCGGACGTGCTCGCTTCCGTACCCGTGGCGAAGGCGTAGGCGCTGCCGCCCGCGACGAGGGTGGCGACGGCGACGCCTGCGATGACGATGTTGCTGCGCTTCATGAGCTCGGATCCTCCGTGGCTGGGGGGCTGTGCTGCCTGTCGTGCGTTGCGATGACCCAAAGGTGCCTGGACGAGGCTGAAGAGAAGCTGAAACGACCTGAAAGGTTCTTCAGGGAGTGGTTCGTATCCGTTCCCTACGACACGCGCCGTATGGGCAGTTTTGCCGCACTCGCACCGCCAGGATGAGCGCCGTCGGAGATCTACTCGACGGCCAGGTCAGGAGTGTGGAATGCGGTTCACGATGCGCAGACGTCCAGGTCGGACGTATGGCGTGCTGGGTCTTGTCGCCGTGGTGGCGTTCGGGGCGCTCGGCCCCGCGGGCGCCCGCGCCGAGGAGCGGCGGGAGCGGCCCGCACGGCCGGGGGATGTGGTGAGCGCGGAGCCCGCCGGGTTCGGGCTGCTGCCCGGGCTGCTCACGCAGAAGACCGACGGCTGGCGGATCACCTACCGCTCGACCGGCGCGACCGGCAAGGCGAACGTGGTGTCCGGGGCCGTGATCGTCCCCAAGGACGGTCGCAAGGGGCCCCGCCCGCTCGTGGTCTTCGCGCCGGGCACGGTGGGCCTCGCGGACAAATGCGCCTCGTCGAAGGGACGCCTGTCGGCCGTATCGCTGCTCTTCGACCGCGGGCTTCGGCGCGGCTGGGGCTTCGTGATGACGGATTACGAGGGTCTGGGGACGAAGGGCGACCACACCTATCTCGTCGGACGGTCCGAGGGCCAGGCCGTCCTCGACGCCGTACGGGCGGCCCAACGGCTGCCCCAGGCAAGGAAGTCGGGCCTGACCGAGCGCTCCGACGTGGGCATCGTCGGCTACTCGCAGGGCGGGCACGCCGCCGCCTGGGCCGCCGAGCTGCACCACACCTACGCGCCCGAGCTGAAGTTGCGCGGCACGGCGGCCGGTGGTGTGCCGGCCGATCTGGGGAAGGCCTTCGCGTACAACGACGGCAAGGGCGGCGCCGGGTTCGCGATGATGGCGGCGGTCGGGCACGACGCCGCGTATCCCGGTCTCGGCCTGGAGCGCAGCCTCACCAAGGAGGGCCGGCGCCTGGCCGGCCTGGCCCGCACCAGCTGCTCCGGCGACATCCTCGCCGCGATGAAGGGGCGGCAGATGCACACGCTCGTCGACCCGAAGGCGGCGCCGGGCGGACGGCTCTTCGAGCGCGCCGACTGGCGGGCCCGGCTGACCGCGTCCGACCCGGGGCGCACCGTGCCGGACCACCCCGTGCTGCTGTTCCAGGGCACGTCCGACGAGCTGATCCCGTACGAGGATGTCGTGCGCCTGCACCGCACGTGGTCCCGTACGAATCCCGAGGTGACCTTCCGCAAGGTGCCGTTCGGGACGCATGCGTCGACGGTCCTCTTCGCCGTCGGGCCCGTGATGAAGTGGATGACCCAGCGGCTGGGCTGAGCACTGTGTGAGACGTGAAGGGGCGGGGTGCTCATGTGCACCCCGCCCCTTCACGTGTTCAGCGGGTCAACCCCCGCAGTGCCACGTTCAGTTCGAGGACGTTCACCCGTGGCTCGCCCATGAAGCCGAGCGTGCGGCCCTCGGTGTGGTCCTCGACCAGCTGCTCGACCTTCGCCACCGGCAGCCCGTTCCTCTCGGCCACCCGGTGGACCTGCAACTCCGCGTACTGCGGGGAGATGTGCGGGTCGAGGCCGGAACCGGAGGACGTGACGGCGTCGGGGGGAATCCGAGCGGCATCGACCTCGTAACCCGGTACGGAGTTGTCCTTGATGACGGCCGCCCTGGCCTCCCTCACCTGGGCGCAGAGCGTCCCCTCCTCGGGCTTCGCCGGGCAGGAGGCCTTGCCGGTCTTCGGGTCGTGGTCGGCGCCGTCCTCTCCGGAGCGGTTGGTCGCGCCCGAGAGAATCAGCTTGTACTGGGTGTTGACCGAGTTGGCGCCCAAGCCGTTGGACGGGCGGGGCTGGAAGAACTTGAGGTCCGGGGCCGGGGTCTCCTGCCCCTTCTTCAGCGGCAGGTTGTACGTCTGGCCGATCAGCGAGGAGCCGACCACCTTGCCGGTCGCGTCCTTGATCTCGGAGCCGTTCGCCTGGTGGGAGAAGAGCCCCTGGGCGACGCCCGTCACGGCGAGCGGGTAGAGCACGCCGGTGACGACCGTCAGGACGAGCAGGGCGCGCAGGGCCGCACCGAGCAACCGGGCGGTGTTTCCAACGGAGTTGTTCATGGTCAGTGCCGCGCTTTCAGGGATTACAGCCCGGGAAGGAGAGAGAGAAGCAGGTCGATCAGCTTGATGCCGATGAAGGGGGCGATCAGACCGCCGAGCCCGTAGATCCCGAGGTTGCGGCGGAGCATCTTGTCGGCGCTGGTCGGCTTGTACCGGACACCCTTCAGGGCGAGCGGCACGAGCGCGATGATGATCAGCGCGTTGAAGATGACGGCGGACAGGATCGCCGACTCCGGCGAGGTCAGCCGCATGATGTTGAGCGCGTCGAGCTGCGGGTAGGCCACCGCGAACATCGCGGGGATGATCGCGAAGTACTTCGCCACGTCGTTGGCGATGGAGAAGGTGGTCAACGCTCCCCGGGTGATGAGGAGTTGCTTGCCGATCTCGACGATCTCGATGAGCTTGGTCGGGTTGGAGTCGAGATCGACCATGTTCCCGGCTTCCTTGGCCGCGGATGTACCGGTGTTCATGGCCACACCGACATCGGCCTGCGCGAGCGCGGGCGCGTCGTTCGTGCCGTCGCCCGTCATCGCGACCAGCTTGCCGCCGGCCTGCTCGCGCTTGATCAGCGCCATCTTGTCCTCGGGCGTCGCCTCCGCGAGGAAGTCGTCGACGCCCGCCTCCTCGGCGATGGCCTTGGCGGTCAGCGGGTTGTCACCCGTGATCATGACCGTCTTGATGCCCATCCGGCGCAGCTCGTCGAAGCGTTCGCGCATGCCCTCCTTGACGACATCCTTGAGGTGGATGACGCCCACCACCCGGGCGCTGGTCCTCCCATCCGGGCCGATGTCTTCGACCGCGACGAGGAGCGGCGTACCGCCGGATTCAGAGATCTTGTACGAGAGGTCGGAGGCGTCGTCCGCGACCGTGCCGCCGCGTTCGGTGACCCAGGTGAGGACCGAACCGGTCGCGCCCTTGCGGACCTTGCGGCCGTCCACGTCCACACCCGACATCCGGGTCTGTGCGGTGAACGGCACCCACTCGGCGCCGGCCAGCTCGCCCTGGTGGCGCTCGCGAAGCCCGTACTTCTCCTTGGCGAGGACCACGATGGAGCGGCCCTCCGGGGTCTCGTCCGCGAGGGAGGAGAGCTGGGCGGCGTCCGCCACCTCGGCCGCCGTCGTGCCGCGCACCGGCACGAACTCGGCGGCCTGCCGGTTGCCGAGCGTGATGGTGCCGGTCTTGTCCAGGAGCAGCGTCGACACGTCACCGGCGGCCTCGACCGCCCTGCCCGACATGGCCAGGACATTGCGCTGCACCAGACGGTCCATGCCCGCGATACCGATCGCCGAGAGCAGCGCGCCGATCGTCGTGGGGATCAGACAGACGAGGAGTGCGGTGAGCACGATCATCGAGGTCTGCTTGTCGGCGCCCGCGTAGATGGCGAAGGGCTTGAGGGTGACGACGGCGAGCAGGAAGACCACGGTCAGCGAGGCGAGCAGGATGTTGAGCGCGATCTCGTTGGGGGTCTTCTGCCGGGCCGCGCCCTCGACCAGGTTGATCATGCGGTCGATGAAGGTCTCGCCCGGCTTCGTCGTGATCTTGATGACGATGCGGTCGGAGAGCACTTTCGTACCGCCTGTGACGGCCGAGCGGTCACCGCCCGACTCCCGGATGACCGGCGCCGATTCACCGGTGATCGCCGACTCGTCCACGGAGGCCACGCCCTCGACGACGTCACCGTCGCCGGGGATGATGTCGCCCGCCTCGCAGACCACGAGATCTCCGATCCGCAGATCCGTGCCCGGGACGCTCTCCTCGGAGCTGCCGTCCGCCAGCAGCCGGCGCGCGACCGTGTCCGTCTTGGCCTTGCGCAGGGTGTCCGCCTGCGCCTTGCCGCGGCCCTCGGCGACGGCCTCCGCGAGGTTGGCGAAGACGACGGTCAGCCAGAGCCAGGCCGTGATGACCCAGCCGAACCAGGCGCCGGGGTTCGTGACCGCGAGCGCGGTGGTGACCAGCGAGCCGATCAACACCACGAACATCACGGGAGACTTGACCATCACCCGCGGGTGCAGCTTGCGCACCGCGTCCGGCAGCGACTTGAGCAGCTGCTTCGGGTCGAAGAGGCCCCCGCCGACCTTCCCGGCCGGCTCCTTGGGAGTGGGCGGGGCGGGCGGAGTGGACGGAGTGCGGGGTGCGCGGGTCGCAAGCGTGTCGTCGATCGTCATGACGCCAGTCCTTCGGCGAGCGGGCCAAGGGCCAGTGCCGGGAAGTAGGTGAGGCCGGTGATGATCAGGATCGTGCCGATCAACAGGCCGGTGAACAGCGGCTTTTCGGTACGCAGGGTGCCGGCGGAGACCGGTACGGGCTTCTGCTCGGCGAGCGAGCCCGCCAGGGCGAGGACGAACACCATCGGCAGGAAGCGGCCGAGCAGCATCGCGAGTCCGGTCGTGGTGTTGAACCACTGGGTGTCCGCGTTGAGGCCGGCGAAGGCCGAGCCGTTGTTGTTCCCGGCCGAGGTGTAGGCGTACAGGATCTCGGAGAAGCCGTGCGCGCCCGAGTTGGTCATCGAGTGGCCGGGGGTGGACAGCGCCATCGACGCGGCGGTGAAGCCGAGCACGAGCGCCGGCGTGACGAGGATGTAGCAGGCCGCGAACTTGATCTCGCGGGTGCCGATCTTCTTGCCCAGGTACTCCGGGGTGCGGCCGACCATCAGGCCCGCGAGGAACACCGCGATGATCGCCATGATCAGCATGCCGTAGAGCCCGGAGCCCACACCGCCCGGTGCGATCTCGCCGAGCTGCATGCCCAACATGTTGAGGCCGCCGCCGAAGCCGGTGTTGGAGGAGTGGAAGGAGTTGACCGCGCCCGTCGAGGTGAGCGTCGTCGACACCGAGAAGAGCGCCGAGCCCGCGATGCCGAACCGAGTCTCCTTGCCCTCCATCGCGCCGCCGGCGAGGTCGAACGCCGGCCCGTGGCCCGCGAATTCGGTCCACATCATCAGGCCGATGAAGGCGAGCCAGATGGCGGCCATCGTGCCGAGGAGCGCGTAGCCCTGCTTGAGGGAACCGACCATCCTGCCGAAGGTGCGCGTCAGCGAGAACGGGATGAGCAGGATCAGGAAGATCTCGAAGAGGTTCGAGAAGGCGCCCGGGTTCTCGAAGGGGTGGGCCGAGTTGGCGTTGAAGTAGCCGCCGCCGTTGGTGCCCAGCTCCTTGATGGCTTCCTGCGAGGCGACCGCGCCGCCGTTCCACTGCTGGTGGCCGCCCATGAACTGACCGACCTCGTGGATCCCGGCGAAGTTCTGGATCGCGCCGCAAGCCACGAGCACGATCGCGCCGATGACGGAGAGCGGGATCAGGATGCGGACGGTACCGCGTACCAAGTCGGCCCAGAAGTTGCCGAGTTCACCGGTGCGGCTGCGCGAGAAGCCGCGGACGAGCGCCACCGCCACGGCGATCCCCACGGCCGCCGAGACGAAGTTCTGCACCGCGAGGCCGCCGGTCTGCACGACGTGGCCCATGGCCTGTTCGCCGTAGTACGACTGCCAGTTGGTGTTGGAGACGAAGGACGCGGCCGTGTTGAAGGCCTGGTCGGGGTCGATCGACTTGAAGCCGAGGGATCCCGGGAGGCTGCCCTGGAGCCGCTGCAAGAGGTACAGGAAGAGGACGCCGACCGCGGAGAAGGCGAGGACACCGCGGAGGTACGCCATCCAGCGCATCTCCGTGTCGGGGTTGGCGCCGATGGCCTTGTAGATCCACTTCTCGACGCGCAGGTGCTTGTCCGAGGAGTAGACCCTGGCCATGTAGTCGCCGAGGGGCCGGTAGGCGAGCGCCAGTGCCGCGATGAGCGCGAGCAGCTGGAGCAGGCCGGCGAGTGCGGAACTCATATCCGTACCTAGAACCTCTCCGGCTTGATGAGGGCGAGGATCAGGTATCCGAGGAGGGCGACGGCGACGATCAGGCCGACGATGTTCTCAGCGCTCACAGCTTTGCCACCCCCTTGGCTATGAGGGCCACCAGCGCGAAGACCGCGAGTGTGGTGACGACGAAGGCCACGTCGGCCATCGCAAGCTCCAGGTTCAGTAGTGATCGGACTCTTCGAGGAAAGCCCTGTTTCCGGCGGCCGCGTTCTTCGTTGACGGCTCTCATACGCGGCGGGGCGCGGCCTTGATGTGCCGTTGACGGGCCTTGACGCGTCCTTGACGGGGCCTGCTGACCTGCGGGAAAGCCCCGCGCTCCCGCTCCTGGATCCCGGCGGCGATCAGGCCGTGTCGCACTCGAACCAGACCGTCTTGCCCCGCCCGTCGGGGTCCGGGTCCGCCCCCCAGCGGTCCGTGACCGAGTCGACGAGGAGCAGGCCCCGGTTGTTCTCGATGAGGTCGTCGTACGCCGGGGCCGGCTGCGGCAGCACCGGGCTGTCGTCCGCGACCTCCACACGGATCCCGTGCTCGCGGCGCACGATCCGGATCGTGCAGCGCCCGCCCGGTACGTGTCTGATCACGTTCGACACCAGCTCGGTGAGCGCGAGCTCCGCCGCGTCCGCGAGCCCGTCGAGCCGCCAGGCCTTCAGGTGCAGGCGCAGGATGTGACGCAGGGGCCGGGCGGAGTGGGCGCCGACGGTGAGGGTCATGCGGTAGGCGGGGCCAAGGGGCGCGGTTCGTGGGGGAGTTGCTTGATTCATGGCTCCAGGTTGGAGTGGGGTGGTTACTCTGAGCTACGAGCTGAACGCAACGGCGCGTTCTGTGGGCTTGGGGGTGGCCAGCCATGGTCAATGTCCGCGACCTCGATCCGGGCGCTTCGCCGCTGGACTATTACGGCTCGGAGCTGCGGCGGCTGCGCGAGGCGGCCGGGCTCAAGCAGGGCGAGCTGGGTTCCGCCGTCTTCTGCTCCGGCTCTCTGATCGGACAGATCGAGACGGCCCGCAAGGTCCCGACGCGCGAGCTGTCGGAGCGGCTTGATGCGGCGCTCGGTTCGGACGGGCATCTGGCGCGTCTGGTGGGGCTGGTCCTGCGCAGCCAGCTGCCGACGTGGTTCCAGGCGTACGCGGCGATGGAGGCGAGGGCCGCGTACATCTCCACGTTCCAGGCGCAGTTGGTGTACGGGCTTCTGCAGACCGAGGCGTACGCGCGGGCCGTGCTCGGTGTACGCGAGGAGGGCGACCTCGACGCCAAGGTAGCCGCGCGCCTGGAGCGCCAGCGCATCCTGGAGCGCGAGGAGCCGCCGCTGGTGTGGGTCGTGCTGAGCGAGGCGGTGCTGCATCAGGAGATCGGTGGCCGGGAGGTCATGCGGAACCAACTGGCGTACTTGTTGGATACGCAGGAGCGTGACTGGTTGACGGTCCAGGTCCTGCCGTTCGAGGCAGGGGAACACACCGGGCTGATGGGCTCCTACACGCTGATGCGCTTCGACAGCGATCCGGACCTCGTCTATACCGAGGACTTCGTGCAGGGCCACATGACCGCCAACTCGCATGCGGTCAGGGAAGGTTCGCTCCGTTACGATCACTTGCAGGCCGCCGCGCTCTCCGTGGAGGACTCGGCGGCGCGGATCGCCCGCGTCATGGAGGAGCGTTATGGACCGGCACCAGGACCTGACGAGCGCGCAGTGGCGTAAGTCCTCGTACAGCGGAGACACCGGCGGCGAGTGCGTCGAGGTCGCCGACCTCGCCCCCCACATCGCCATCCGCGACAGCAAGGCCCCCGACGGCCCCGTCCTCACCCTCCCCGCCGACAGCTTCGCGCGGTTCGTCGGCGCTGCCGTGCGCGGAGAGATCTAGGCGGCCGCGGAGGCATGCGCTTCCTGAGACGCGTACGCCGGGACCTGTCCCACGGCCGGAACCTGGAGATCTACAGCACCGCCCTGCTCTCCATAACCCTGGCCGTTCTGGGGGCACTTGACCTCGCGAGCGGCAAGGTGCTCGCCGCCGCGACCCTCGCCACGCTCGCGCTGCTCGCCGTCGGGCTGCTCGGCAGCCGCAGACAGGTGGACGAGCTCGCCGACCAGGTGCGGTCCCGTCTCGCGGGAGACCTGGGCGCGCAGGAGTTCTTCGCGCGCGACAAGCCGGAGCTCGTCGAGCAGCTCAGCCAGGCGCGGGACATCGCCCTCGTGGGCGTGACGCTCTCGCGCACCCTGCGCAACACGGTGTCGGAGCTGCAGCGGCGGGCGGGCGCCGGGGCGCGGATCAGGGTCGCGTTGATCGACCCGACGACCTCGGCGCCGGCCGAAGCGACCCGGCGCAGCACCCTGACCGACCGGCCCGAGGTGTTCGACAACCGGCTGCGCCCGTCCCTCGACCTGCTGCGCGAACTCGCCGACCACCGGGTGCGCCCGGACGCGGCGCAGGGCCGTGTCGAGGTGCGGTTCGTGCCGTTCGTCCCGGCCTTCGGCCTGGTGATGATCGATCCGCAGCAGCCGGGCGGTCTCATCCACGTCGACATCTACTCGCACAGCTCCGCCACCGGGGACGCCGTCTTCACCCTCCTCCCGGGCCGCGACGGACCGTGGTTCGGGCACTTCGAGGCGGAGTTCGAACGGATCTGGTCCGTGGGCCGCCCGGCCGACACCTCGGACGGCTTCGCCTTCCCGCCGGCACCGGCTTCGGGGGCCTAGCGGGCCGCGACCGCGCGGACGTACATCAATGTGGGACTTGGACCAAGATTGGTACATGTCTCTGAAGCGGACCAACGTCTACGTCGACCCTGAGGACCTGGCCATCATCAAGGAGGCGGCCAAGCGCCGGGGCATCAGCGAGGCCGAGATCATCCGGCAGGGGATCCACCTCGCGGCCATGGCCAACCGCGTATGGGACGAGCCCCTGTTCTCCCGGACCTTTGAAGGATCCGGCCGCACCATGACGAAGCACGAAGTCAGAGAGACCGTCGCCGACGCAGTGCAAAGCCGGAGCGGGTCCGGAACCGCCACGTGATCACCGTCATCACCGACACCTCCGGCCTGCTGGCCGCCCTCGACTCCACGCACCCCCGCGAACTCGGCCGCACGGCTGCAGTCCGCGCGGTGGAGGACATCCGGCGCTGGATGCGCCGCGGCCGGGTCTCCGTGCCCGAGATCACCGAGAACCACCTCGGCGCCGCTCAATCCGTACGCGCCCGCTATCAGGCGTTGGACCTCGACCTCGCCGACGCGGTCAACGTGGCGCTCGCCGCCGACTTCGAGACGGACGCGATCCTCACCCTGGACCGCCGCGACTTCCGCGCCGTGCGCCCGCTGGGCCGTCACAAGGCGTTCCGGGTCCTCCCCGACGATCTGCCGCTCTGACCGCGCCGCGCGGGCCGGGCCGGACCTCGCCGACGGGTCGCCCCCAGCGAGTTTCTGCTCTCGGCCGAGCCGGTCGCGTCCGTGCGGGCACGGGACCACCACATCCGCCTCGGTCACAACTCCCGTACCACCCGCCCCTCCCGTCGAGTCGATCTCACTCGCACGAAGGAATGCGCGAAGGGTGACGGCGAAATTACCGTAGACGTATGGGTTTTCGGCGTCTGACCGGTACGTCCGGTCTGTGCCGCCACCGTGGGCGGCGCGGCCGGCGGTTCGCCGTGCGGACCGGAGTGTCGGTGTGGCTGGGCGTGCTGCTTGTGGTCGGCGGTACGCAGCCCGCCGAGGCCGTACGGGCGGACGTGCAGGCCGTCGACGGGAGCGGGCTGCCCGTTCCCGAGCCCGCGGGGCGGGGCTGCGGACCGTCGGAGCGGACGCCGGTCGAGGGGCCGGTGACGCCTTCGATGCCCACGGTGCGGGGCGGGCGCGCGGAAACCCCTTGGGCGGTCGGTTGCGCGAGCACCGTTCCCGGCCTCCGTACCGCCTTGGCGACGACGGCCGAAGCCGCGGCTCCCTTACCAACACCCCTTTCCCACCCGGACTTTGCCGCCGAACGGGCCCGGCACACGGCGCTGCGCTGCTGAGGAGACGCCTCCCCCGCGCCCCCTCC
>NZ_JAAKZW010000078.1 GCF_011044995.1 Streptomyces mesophilus
ATTGACACCAACTCGTTCGTCGGAAGCGTCAGATGTGCATAAGAGACAGCCGGTGTCCCCTCCGGGCCGGGACGACCCCGTTCCGCAAGGGGAGCCGCGCCGTTCCGCCGCCCCGTGTCGGCGGTGCCGGCGCCGCGCCCCTTCCGTGACCCCCACTCTTTCGTTCCTGCAGGTCGGGGCCCATCCGCGCTCGTACTCATCTCACTCACTAGGTACGGATACTCAGGCATACGCACTCATCCCCAGGCCGACCCGTTGCCGACTGGTTACGATCGCGTCCGTGTCCGTACTCCCCCTGGTGTTCACCAGCGGCTGGGCCAGCGGTATCAACGCGTACGCGGTGGTGCTCCTGCTCGGCGTCTTCGGCGTGACCGGCGTGAGCGACGAGGTGCCTCCCGCTCTGGAGCGCACCGACGTGCTCTGCGTGGCGGGCTTCCTCTTCCTGTGCGAAGCGGTGGCCGACAAGATCCCTTACGTCGACTCCCTCTGGGACACGGTGCACACCGTGATCCGGCCGGTGTCCGGAGCCGTGGTCGGCGCGCTGCTCGCCGGACAGAGCGGTTCGATCTCGGACCTCGCGGCGGGGGCGGTCGGCGGTTCGACCGCGCTGGCCAGCCATTTCGTGAAGGCCGGGACACGGATGGCGATCAACACGTCGCCGGAGCCGTTCAGCAATGTGGTCATGAGCACGGCCGAGGATCTCGGTGTGGGCGGCATCGTCACGTTCGCGATGTTCTACCCGGAGGCGGCGGCGATCATCGCGGCCGTCCTGCTGATCCTCGGTCTGGCGTTGGTGCTGTTCCTTGCGCATCGCATCCGGCGGTTCATGCGCAGACGGGCGCAGAGGCGTGAGGAGAAGCGCTTGGCGCGTGAGGTGAGCGGGCGACCACCGGGCTGACCGCTCGCAGTGAGCGGCGACGGGACCGGGCGGGTCGGGGCGGAGCCCCCGGAAAGCCCCACGGACCCGGCCGGTACCCTCCCCGCATGGCACATATCGTGGTGATCGGCGCGGGTATGGGCGCGATGGCGGCCGCCGCAAGGCTGGCCGTCGCGGGCCACCGCGTCACCGTGTTCGAGCGCGAGGAGACGTACGGCGGGTCCGTGCGCAGCTTCGAACGCGACGGGTTCCGTTTCGACACCGGTCCCGGGCTGCTCCCGCTGCCCGCCGTCTACCGCGATCTGTTCCTCAAGACCGGCAAGCAGCCCCTGGAGGACTGCGTCGACCTTGTCCAGGTCGACCCCGCCGTCCGGCACCTCTTCGCCGACGGCACGGACGTCTTCGTGCCCAACGCGTCCCGCGCCGGCACCGTCGACGCCATCGAGGCGGCGCTCGGCGGCGGCACCGGCGAGCGCTGGGCCCGGTTCCTGAACCGGGCCCGCGAGGCCTGGGACCGCGCCCGCCGCCCGCTGCTCGAGGAGCCGCTGTGGGAGGACTGGCGGGTGCTCGGCGAGCGGGACCCGTATCCCGCCGTCCGCAAAAGCGGCCTCCTACGCAAGCGGCCGCCCACCTTCGCCGAGGCGATGCGGCACGAGCTGGCCGACCCCCGGCTGATCGCCCTCGTGGAGAGCTCCGTCCTCGCGTACGGACTCGATCCGCGCACCGCACCCGCGAGCGCCGCCGTGCTGCCGTACATGGAACAGGCCTTCGGGACCTGGTACGTACGCGGCGGCATCCGCGAGCTCGCGACCGCCGTGTACGAGCGGTGCGTGCAGCGCAGGGTTCAGTTCGCGTTCGGGGCCGAGGTCGTCGGCATCGTCGAGAAGGACGGGCGCGCGGCCGGGGTCGAGCTCGCGGACGGCAGCGTGCACGAAGCCGAGTTCGTGGTCGCCGGCGTCGATCCCCAGGCGCTCACCGGCCATCCCCTGCACGACCCGCGGCAGGACGCCGTGCTCGATACGGCGCGAGTCCGTCCCGGCCGCTTCACCGTCCTGCTGGCTCTCAGCGGCGCCCGAGAAGACGATGCCGTGCATCGCACCGTCGTCCACGCCCCCGACCGCAAGGCCGAACTCACCGCCCTGGCAGGCGGGTTCGGGCCCGGCGTGCAGCCGACGGTGACCGTTCTGCGCCCCGGCGATCCGGCGCTGGTGCCGGACGAGGAGCACGAATCGGTGGTCCTGACCGCCGTCGCGCACAAGGTCGCCGACGCCGAGGAGTTCGCGGACCGGATGGTCACCGCCGCAGGGCAGGCCGTCCCCGGACTGCGCGACCGTCTCCTGTGGCGCGAGATCCGGACCCACGGCCCGGTCCCGCACCCCTCGCTGGCCGGCGCCGACGCCCGCTACCTCCACCCGTCGAACACGACCCGCCTGCCCGGTCTCCACCGCGTCGGCGGCTGGGCCCACCCCGGCGGCGGGCTCCCGCACGCCGGGATGTCCGGCGCCCTGGTCGCGGGCCTGATCGTCGAAGGGCCGGACTTCCGGGGCTCGCAGTGAGCCCCGGCCGTCCGGCCCCTCGTGTCGTACGAAAGATCAACTCTCAGTAGCGGTACGGCTGCTGCTCGTTGTACCCGGTGTCGTACCCCTCCGGGTTGTACGGCGGATACGCCGGCTGCTCGGGCGGCAGGCCCCCGGCGAGCGTCTCGTCGCCGTTGCGCTGCTGCGGCACCCACACACCGCCGGGCGGGGTGCTGTCGCCGTAACCGCCCTGCTGGTACTGGGCGTACTGCCCGCTGTCATAGCCCTGCTGCCCGCCGCCGTACGTGTCGTACTGGCCGGTGTCGTAGGACTGCGTGCCGATGTACGGGTCCGAGTAGGCCGCGTAGCTCTGCTGGCCCTGCTGGTCGTAGCCGTAGTTCTGCTGGTCGTAGCCGTTGTTGTAGGTGTCGTAGCCGTACGAAGAAGAGTCGGCCGCGGCCGCCGCGGCGGCGGGCTGCTGCGGGTACGCATGGGACCCGGTGTCGTAGATGCCGTAGCTGCCGGTGTCGTCGGGCAGCGGCTCGGGGGCGTAGACGGAGGCCTGCTGCGGCGCGTAGCCGTCGCCGGCGTAGCCCTGGTCGCGGTCGTCGTAGCCGGAGTCCCGGCCGTCGCGGCCCTCGCGGCCGTCCTCGCGGTACTCCGCCTCGTACTCCAGGTCCGAGACCTCGAGCGTCGGGTCCTGCTCCACCACGCCCCTGCGGCGGCGGCTCTCCCCCGGGTTGCCGCCGATCGCCCAGCCCGTGGAGAAGCCGCGGCGGAACGAGAGGGTCACATACGTCTGGCCGATGGCGAACGCGATGGCGCCCGCCCCGATCACGTACACCGAGGGAATCAGCACACCGAGCACGACGCCGACGAAGCCGGCGAAGGCGAGCAGCCGCCAGCGCAGGCGCGCCTTGTACTGCAGCAGCACCTCGCCGAGCAGCCACAGCGCGACCAGTCCGAACGCGATGTAGAGGACCGTCCAGCCCATGTACGCCCCTCTCCTACGGCCCGCCGCGTAGGGGTGTGCGGCTGTGCCGGTTCAGGCCTGCGGGTGGTGCAGGCCCAGGTTTTCGTAGATTTCCAGGGTCGCCGTGGAGTTGTTGAGCGTGATGAAGTGCAAACCGGGCACTCCCTCGGCAAGGAGCCGAGCACAGAACTCCGTCGCGAACTCGATGCCAATGGAGCGTACAGCCGCGGCGTCCTCTTTGGATGTGAGGATCCGCTCTTTCAGTCCGGCGGGAATCTCGGCGTTGCTGAGCTGCGGCAGGCGTTCGAGCATCCGCACGCTCGTCACCGGCATGATCTCCGGGATGATCGGCGTCTCGCAGCCGGCCGCCTCTACGCGGTCGCGAAGGCGCAGATATTCCTCGGGATGGAAGAACATCTGGGTGATCGCATAGTCGGCGCCCGCGCGGCATTTGTCCACGAAGTTCCGTACGTCCGCGTCCCAGTCGGGCGAGCGGGGATGCATGGCCGGGAAGGCCGCGACGCCCACGCAGAAGTCGCCGGACTCCTTGATGAGCCGCACCAGTTCGGACGCGTACGTCAGACCCCGCGGGTGCTTGACCCACTCGGCCATCGGGTCGCCGGGCGGATCGCCGCGGACCGCGAGGATGTTCCTGATCCCGGCGTCGGCGTACTGGCCGATGATGTTGCGCAGTTCGGCCACCGAGTGGTCCACGGCGGTCAGATGCGCGACCGGCGTGAGCGTGGTGTCGGCGACGATCTGCTGGGTCTCCGTGACCGTGCCCGCGCGGGTCGAACCGCCGGCGCCGTAGGTGACGGAGACGAAGTCGGGGGCGACCGCCTCGACCCGGCGCAGCGAAGTCCACAGATTCCGCTGACCCTTCTCGGTCTTGGGCGCGGAGAACTCGAAGGAGTACGTGGTCTTGCCGGTCGCGAGCATCTCGCGCACCGTGCGCGCGCGATCCATCCTGGTGGAAGCGGTACCGAGGGCCATAGGCGCAGGTTAGTCACCACGGCTCCGCACCCCAACCGCGAGCGGGCGTTATGACGGGAATGCCGGTTTTCCGTCCACCCATCGGACAGTTGTCATACGAAAGCGCCGACGCTATGCCGTACGCAGGCGCTTGGCGAACTCGGCTGCCGCGGCGGCCGGATCGCCGGCCTCGGTGATCGCGCGGACGACGACGACCCGGCTCGCACCCGCTTCGAGCACCTCGTCCAGATTGCCCAGATCGATCCCGCCGATGGCGAACCAGGGGCGGTCCGCGGCGAGTTCGGCGGTGTGGCGCACCAGGTCGAGGCCCGGAGCGTGGCGGCCGGGCTTGGTAGGCGTGGGCCAGCAGGGGCCGGTACAGAAGTAGTCGGCGCCGGGCTGCTCCGCGGCGGCGGACGCCTCGGACGCGGCGTGCGTGGAGCGGCCGATGAGGACGTCCTCGCCGAGGATCGCTCGGGCCGCGGGGACCGGCAGATCGCCCTGGCCGAGGTGGAGCACGTCGGCGCCGGCGGCGTGGGCGATGTCGGCGCGGTCGTTCACGGCGAGCAGCTTGCCGTGCCGGCGGCAGGCGTCCGCGAAGACGGCGAGGTGCTCGAGCTCCTCGGCGGCCTCCATGCCCTTGTCGCGCAGCTGCACGATGTCGACGCCGCCGGCGAGCACGGCGTCGAGGAACTCGGGGAGATCGCCCTGACGCTTGCGGGCGTCGGTGCAGAGGTAGAGCCGGGCGTCGGCGAGCTGTTCGCGCGGCGTGCGGGTCGTTCCTGCGGTGGCGTTCATGAGATCCCCCTGTTTCGCGGCGCACGGGCCCCGGGACCGGGGTGCCTCGCGGCGGTCCCGGTCCCGGGGCCCGTATGCCTGTTGCTGTTACGGCGGCCGTGTCCGTATCACCGGCCGGCGCGCGCGGCGGCTGTCAGACGGCGAGCGCCTGGGCTCGGCGCTTCACCTCCGTGCCGCGATTCTCGCTCAGGGCCTGTGCGGGGGTGCCGGGCAGGGTGTCGTCCGGCGTGAAGAGCCACTCCACCATCTCTTCGTCGGAGAAGCCGTCGTCCCTCAGGAGGGTCAGGAGCCCGGGGAGGCCCTTGACGATCTTCCATCCGTCTTCGGCGTTGCCGTCGATGAAGGCGGCCGGCACGTACAGCGCGTTGTTCTCACCGCGGCGTACGGCGATCAGCCGGCCTTCCTTGACGTGCTGCCGCACACGCGTCACCTCGACGCCGAACATTTCGGCGATTTCGGGGAGGTTCAGCCACCCAGGGACGAGAGCTTCGATCTTTGCGTCAATCTCGGTCACGGAACAAGGGTGCCATTGATTTGGGGTGCGTGTGATTGTTCGGTATCCCGGACGGACGGCTTTGCGCCCTCGCGGGCGAGGCCGCTCCGGCGCCGGACTACTTCACCATCGCGCTCTTGAGCGGCACGGAAGCGTCCGCCGCCTTCTCCGCGTCCAGGACCGCCCCCGCCTCGATCAGCTTCCGCCCCTGCGCCAGGTCGCGCGGGCGGCCCACCGCCAGGACCGCGACCAGGACCCCGTCCCGCAGCCAGCAGACCGACCACGCCGGGGTCGCCGGGTCGCCCCGCCACACCAGCCGGTCCGCCGACCCGTGGTGGCCCGCGTACTGGACGAAGCGGCCGAACTGCTCGGACCAGAAGTACGGGACCGGGTCGTAGACCGCCGGCTGCGTACCGATCACGTTGGAGGCCACCGCGCGCGGTCCCTGGAGGGCGTTGTCCCAGTGGTGGACCAGGAGGCGGGCCCCGTAGCGCGCCGACGGGAACGAGGCGCAGTCGCCGACCGCGTACACATCCGGGGCGGAGGTACGCAGCGAGGCGTCCGCGACGACCGCTCCGTCGGGGCCGAGCTCGATGCCCGAGCCCGCCAGCCAGGCCGTGGCCGGGCGGGCGCCGATCCCGACGACCACCGCACCGGCCGGCACCCGGGTGCCGTCGGACAGCAGGACGGCCCCCTCTTCGATCGCCTGGACGCGGGCGCCGGTGTGCAGCACGGCGCCCGACTCCTCGTACCAGGCCGTCATCGGCGCCGCGACCTCGGCCGGCAGCGCCCCGGCCAGCGGACGGTCCGCGGCCTCGACGACCGTCACCGCGCAGCCCGCGTCCCTGGCCGCCGTGGCGAACTCCGCGCCGATCCAGCCGGCGCCGACCACCACGATGTCGTGCTGCTCGGCGAGCACGGGACGCAGCCGCTGCGCGTCGTCGAGCGTGCGCAGCAGGTGCACGCCGGGAATGCCCGAAGCGCCCGGCAGATGCAGCGGTTCCGCTCCGGTGGCCAGGACCAGGACGTCGTACGGGACGGGCCCCTGCGCGGTGTCGAGTTCATGCGCCTCGACGCGCAGGCCCGTGACCTCGCGGCCCAACCGGAGCTCCACGCCGAGCGATTCGAAGTCCACCTCGAAGGCCGAGCCCTCGGCCTTGCCGAGGAGCACCGCCTTGGACAGCGGCGGCCGGTCGTACGGCTGGTGCGGTTCGGCGCCGATCAAGGTGACCGGTCCGCCGAAGCCCTGTTCCCGCAGGGCCACCGCCGTCTGCACACCGGCCATCCCGGCCCCGACGATCACCACGCGACGCTGCCCCACAGGTACCTCCCGCTGCTCGCTCATCCGCTCACCATAAACAACTGACGAACCGTCAGGAAGGTGGGAAGTCACAGGTCAGGACGTGACCTGTTCCACAACGCTGGTGCCCCTGCCGGGCCGCGACTCCCACTCCCAGCTCTCCCGCAGCCGGATCCGCCCGTCGGGGAGTTCTTCGATACGGGACTCACAGTGCCCGGACGCCGTCCCGCCGTCGGTCTTCAACTGCACGTAACGGAAGTCCAGTACGTCCCCGTCACGCGACCCGACCAGCTCACCCCGTACGACGTCGCCACCCGCATACGAAGCCCAGATCACGCCGTCCTGCTCGTGGTACGTGAAGCGCGTCCGCGTACCCACCTGACCTGGTGCCTGGTCCTCCACCGGGGCCATCACGAGGCCGTCGAGCGAGCGGGCGGTCATCGGCTGCTCCCTTCAAGAGCGTTGGGACGTCGGGCTATGGTGGCAGGCGTAAAGCACTCGCGGGAGCCCGGACGTGCCGGGCTGAGAGGGAGGCGGCGGCCTCCGACCGTATGAACCTGATCCGGGTCATGCCGGCGAAGGGAGGGGCTGGACGCCCATGTCACAGCTGTCTTCGAAGGTGCCGTCCGACGTCGTCGTGGTGGGCGGCGGCATCATCGGCCTGGTCACGGCCTGGCGGTCCGCGCAGCAGGGGCTGCGCACCGCGGTCGTGGACCCGGCCCCCGGTGGCGGTGCCGCGCAGGTCGCGGCCGGAATGCTCGCCGCCGTCACCGAACTCCATTACGGCGAGGAGACCCTGCTCGCCCTCAACCTGGCCTCGGCCGCGCGCTATCCGTCCTTCGTCGCCGAACTCACCGAGGCCGGCGGCGAACAGCTCGGCTACCGCTCCTGCGGCACGCTCTCGGTCGCGCTCGACGCCGACGACCGTGCCCATCTGCGCGAGGTGCACGCCCTCCAGCAGCGCTCGGGGCTCGCCTCCGAGTGGCTTTCGGGACGCGAGTGCCGGCGCCTCGAACCGATGCTCGCGCCCGGGGTGCGCGGCGGTCTGCGGGCCGACGACGACCACCAGATCGATCCGCGGCAGCTCGTGAAGGCCCTGGTCATCGCATGCGAGCGGGCCGGTGTGCGCTTCCACCGGCAGTGGGCGGACCGGCTGCTTCTCGTACGGGACAGGGCCTGCGGAGTCGTGCTCGCGGACGGCACCGAGCTGGCCGCCGAGCAGGTGGTGCTCGCGGGCGGCAGTCACAGCGGACTGCTCGCGGGACTGCCGGTCTCCGTGCCGGTGCGGCCCGTGAAGGGGCAGGTGCTGCGGCTGCGGATACCACCCGCGTACGCGCCGTTCCTACAGCGCACCGTGCGCGCGGTCGTGCGCGGCAGCGATGTCTATCTCGTCCCGCGTGAGAACGGCGAGCTGGTCATCGGGGCCACCAGCGAGGAGCAGGGGTACGACACGACGGTCACCGCGGGCGGGGTGTACGAACTCCTGCGGGATGCCCATGAGTTGATCCCGGGGATCACCGAGCTGCCCCTGGTGGAGACCCGCGCGGGCCTGCGCCCCGGCTCACCGGACAACGCGCCGCTGATCGGCCCGACCCAGCTGCCGGGCCTGCTGCTCGCCACCGGGCACCACCGCAACGGTGTGCTGCTCACGCCCGTCACGGGTGACGCGATGGCGCACGCCCTGACCACCGGGGAACTCCCCCAGGACGTACGGCCCTTCAGCCCCAAGCGTTTCGGCGCCCTTCAGGAGCAGGCCGTATGAGCGAGTCAGGAGCGGGCCGTATCAGCGAGATCGCAGTGCAGGTGAACGGGGAGACGCGGGCGGTGTCCGACGGCACCACGCTCGACGCGCTGGTCGCCGCCGTCACCGCCGCGCCGTCCGGTGTGGCCGCGGCGCTCAACGAGACCGTCGTGCCGCGCGGCGAGTGGCGGCGCACGGCGCTGTCCGCCGGTGACCGCGTCGAGGTCCTGACCGCAGTACAGGGAGGCTGACGAACATGGCCGACGATCCTCTCGTCATCGGGTCGAGGACCTTCTCCTCACGGCTGATCATGGGCACGGGCGGGGCGCCCAGCCTCGATGTGCTCGAACGCTCCCTGGCCGCGTCGGGTACGGAGCTGACGACCGTGGCGATGCGCCGGGTCGACCCCGGCACCAAGGGCTCGGTGCTCTCCGTCCTGGCCAAGCTCGGCATCGAGGTGCTCCCGAACACGGCGGGCTGTTTCACGGCGGGCGAGGCGGTGCTCACGGCCCGGCTCGCGCGCGAAGCCCTCGGCACGGACCTGGTGAAGGTCGAGGTCATCGCCGACGAGCGCACGCTCCTGCCGGATCCGGTGGAGACCCTGGAGGCCTGCGAGACGCTCGTCGACGACGGCTTCACGGTCCTTCCGTACACGAACGACGACCCGGTGCTCGCGCGCAAGCTCGAGGACGTGGGCTGCGCGGCGGTCATGCCGCTCGGCTCCCCGATCGGTTCGGGCCTCGGCATCCGCAATCCGCACAATTTCCAGCTGATCGTGGAGAACGCGCGCGTCCCCGTGATCCTCGACGCGGGCGCCGGTACGGCCTCGGACGCGGCGCTCGCGATGGAGCTGGGGTGCTCGGCGGTGATGCTGGCGTCCGCGGTGACCCGGGCCCAGGAGCCGGTCCTCATGGCGGAGGCGATGCGGCACGGGGTGGAGGCCGGGCGCCTGGCCCACCGCGCGGGGCGCATCCCGCGCCGGCACTTCGCGCAGGCGTCGTCGCCGATGCAGGGGCGGGCCCGGCTGGATCCGGAGCGGCCGGCGTTCTGAGTCCCCGCCGGGTCCGCCGCGCGTCACAGCTCGGCTTCAGTACCGCCCCACATCCCCCCAACCAGGCAACCCTCCAAGCCACGGCTCGTACACTCGGCGCGTGGACACGACCCTTCAGGACCCTCTCGTCGGGCAGGTGCTCGACGGCCGGTACCGGATCGACGCCCGGATCGCGGTGGGCGGGATGGCCACGGTCTACCGGGCCGTGGACACCCGCCTCGACCGCGTGCTCGCGCTCAAGGTGATGCATCCGACGCTGGCCGCCGACGCCGCCTTCGTCGACCGTTTCATCCGCGAGGCCAAGTCCGTCGCCCGGCTCGCGCACCCCAATGTGGTCGCCGTCTACGACCAGGGCGCCCAGGGCGCGTACGTCTATCTCGCGATGGAGTACGTGGCGGGCTGCACCCTGCGCGACGTGCTGCGCGAACGCGGCGCCCTGCGGCCGCGCGCCGCGCTCGACATCCTGGAGCCGGTGCTCGCCGCCCTCGGCGCCGCACACCGCGCGGGGTTCGTGCACCGGGACATGAAGCCCGAGAACGTCCTGATAGGGGACGACGGCCGGGTCAAGGTCGCCGACTTCGGTCTCGTACGGTCCGTGGACACCGTGACGAACACCACGGGCACCGTCCTGGGCACCGTCTCGTATCTCGCCCCCGAGCAGATCGAACGCGGTGTCGCCGATCCTCGCGTCGATGTGTACGCCTGCGGTGTCGTGCTCTACGAGATGCTCACCGGCGCCAAGCCGCACACCGGCGAATCGCCCGCGCAGATCCTCTACAAGCATCTGCACGAGGACATCCCGCCGCCCTCCGCCTCCGTGCCGGGCCTGCCCGTCGACCTCGACGAGCTGGTGGCCCTCGCGACCGCCCGTACGCCCGAGGTGCGCCCGTACGACGCGGTCGCGCTGCTCGGCCAGACCCGTACGGCGCGCGCCGCGCTCACCGAGGCCCAGCTGGACGCGGTGCCGCCGGCCGCCGTCGAGGACGCGCACATCAACTCCGAGGACCGTACGAGCGTGATCCCGCGCGCCGTCGCCTCCGTGCCGCAGCCGGTGCCCGCCCAGGGGGAGATCCACCGCACCAGCCGCCTGGAGATGCCGCCCCCGCCGCCCGGCCCGGTCGCGCCGGCGCGGGCGCATCGCCCCCGGCGCGGGCTGTACACGGTGATCGCGGCCGTGATCCTGGCGCTCGGCATCGGTGCGGGCGTCTGGTACATCAACTCCGGCCAGTTCACCCAGGTCCCGGGCGTGCTCTCCAAGACCGAGGCGCAGGCGCGCAAGACGCTGCAGGACGCCGGTCTCAAGGTGAACGGCGAGGTGCGCAAGAAGTACAGCGCCTCGTACGACCGCGGCCAGGTGATGGACACCGACCCGGACCGCGGCCAGCGCATCCGCGAGGGCGGCACGGTCACCCTGACCGTCTCGCTCGGGCAGCGCATCGTGCGCGTCCCCGATGTCAGCGGGACGCCGCTCGCCGAGGCGAAGAAGGAGCTCCAGAAGGCCGGGCTCGAACCGGGCACGGTCACCCGCGAGTTCAGCGACGAAATCAAGCGCGGCGATGTGATCCGCACCAGCCCGACCTCCGGTACGCAGCGCCAGACCGGCACCGCCGTCGCGCTCACCGTGAGCAAGGGCGAGCCCGTCGAGGTGCCCGACGTCACCGGCAGGACGCCGGAGGAGGCGCGCGACGAGCTCGAAGAGGACGGCTTCAAGGTCGAGATCGCCGAGCAGCGGGTCCACTCCGAGCACGACAAGGGCCTGGTCGGCGAGCAGTCGCCCGGCGGCGGCGCCTCGCTCGGCGAGGGCGACACCGTCACCCTGACGCTCTCCAAGGGCCCCGAGATGATCGAGGTCCCGGATGTCGTCGGCCTGAAGGTCGACGAGGCCAAGGACAAGCTCACCGGGGCCGGTTTCGAGGTCGACGAGGACCGGGGGCTGCTCGGCCTGTTCGGCGACACGGTGGAGAGCCAGTCGGTCGAGGGCGGCGACGAAGCCGCCAAGGGCTCGACGGTCACCATCAAGATCCGCTGAGCCGGTGCCGCCGGCCGTGCGCCGGCGGCACCGTGACACCCTGGACGGCGTGAAGCGCACCCGTAACCCCGTCGGCAGCCATGTCCCCGTAGCCGGCGGGCTCTCCTCCAAAGGCCTCGCGTACGCACGTGAGTTGGGCTGCGAGACCGTCCAGGTCTTCGTCGCCAACCCCCGCGGCTGGGCCACCCCGCCCGGCAGTCCCGCCGAGGACGAGGCCTTCCGCGCCGCCTGCGCGGCCGAGTCGATCCCGGCGTACATCCACGCCCCGTATCTGATCAACTTCGGCTCGCACTCCCCCGAGACGGTCGAGAAGTCGGTGGCCTCGCTGCGCCACTCGCTGCGCCGCGGCCGGGAGATCGGCGCGCTCGGCGTCGTGGTGCACACGGGTTCCGCGACGATGGGCCGCGACCGGGCGGAGGCTCTTGAGCAGGTACGCCGGCACATGCGGCCCCTCCTCGACGAGCTCACGCACGAGGACGACCCGTACCTCCTGCTCGAGTCGACCGCGGGCCAGGGCTACTCGATCTGCTCACGGACCTGGGACTTCGGTCCGTACTTCGACGCGCTCGGCCACCACCCCAAGCTCGGCATCTGCCTGGACACCTGCCATGTCTTCGCCGCGGGCCACGACCTCACCGGCCCGCACGGCATGCACCAGACCCTCGACCAGCTGGTGAAGACGGTCGGCGAGGGCCGCCTCAAGCTGATCCATGCCAACGACTCCAAGGACGTGGTCGGCGCCAAGAAGGACCGGCACGCCAACATCGGTCAGGGCCATATCGGCGAGGACGCGTTCCGCGCCTTGATGAAGCACCCCGAGATGGACGGCGTGCCGCTGATCATCGAGACACCGGGCGGACAGTCGGGCCACACCGCGGATGTGGAGCTCCTGAAGAAGCTGCGGGAGAGCTGATCCAAAACCTTGAGTGCGTACCCTAGGGGGGTATACGGTTCCTGCTGTCGGCAGGAACCGCTACCTGACGTTGGGGGCCATCAGCCATGCAGCACGAGACGCATGAGTCGCATGAGTCGCACGCAGCACACGCGCACCACCAGCAAGCCGGTCACGGCAGTCACTCCGGCCACGGCAAGGTCTCCTGGGCCATGGCGGCCAAGGCCACGCTGCACTGCCTCACCGGGTGCGCCATCGGCGAGGTGCTCGGCATGATCATCGGCACCGCGCTCGGCTGGGGCACCGCGCCCACGATGGTCCTGGCCATCGCGCTGGCCTTCTTCTTCGGCTACTCGCTCACGCTGTTCGCGGTCGTCCGCGCCGGCCTCTCGCTCAAGGCCGCGATCGGTGTCGCGCTCGCCGCCGACACCCTGTCGATCACGGTGATGGAGATCGTCGACAACGGCGTCCTGCTCGCCGTACCGGGCGCGATGGAGGCGCATCTGAGCGACGCGCTCTTCTGGGGCGCCCTGGCCTTCGCCTTCGCGATCGCCTTCCTGGTCACGACCCCGGTCAACAAGTGGCTGATCGGCCGCGGCAAGGGACACGCGGTGGTGCACCAGTACCACTGAGCACCGACCGGACAGCCAGGATCAGAGCTCGGGGCCGTCCCCGGGCTCCTCCTGGTACGAGTAGCGCTGCTCGCGCCAGGGATCGCCGATGTTGTGATAGCCGCGCTCCTCCCAGAAGCCACGGCGGTCGGCGGTCATGTACTCGACGCCGCGGACCCACTTGGGGCCCTTCCAGGCGTACAGATGCGGGACGACGAGCCGCAGCGGAAAGCCGTGCTCGGCGGTGAGCAGCTCGCCGCCGCGGTGCGTGGCGAACATCGTCTGCTCGGCCGTGAAATCGGAGATCCGCAGGTTGGAGCTGAAGCCGTACTCGGCCCAGACCATCACATGGGTGACATCGGGCGCGGGCGGCGCGAGCTCGAGCACGGCGCGCGCGGGGACGCCGCCCCATTCGGCGCCCATGACCGAGAATTTGGTGACGCAGTGCAGATCGGCGAGGACCGTGGCGTACGGCAGAGCGCCGAACTCCTCATGGGTCCAGCAGTGCTTCTCACCGTCGGCGGTGGCCCCGAAGACCCTGAACTCCCAGCGTTCCGGGCGGAATTTCGGTACGGGCCCGTAGTGGGTGACCGGCCAGCCCCGCTGCAGCCGCTGCCCCGGAGGAAGCTCGTTCTGCTCCGTGACGCGGCTTTCCGGCTGACCCATGTCTCCATGATGACAGCCCGCGGAGGGTGGACGTGACCAGGTCTGCACCGATTCGGGCAACTCCTACTAAGCATGCACTTACTGGACGGCCCAGAAACCCGGTGCAAGGATGCGGCGCACCTGCCCAGTCAAGCACTTGGAAGGAGCCTCTGCGATGCAGGGCGACCCCGAGGTCATCGAATTTCTCAATGAGCAGCTGACCGCCGAGCTCACGGCCATCAACCAGTACTTCCTGCACGCCAAAATGCAGGAGAACTTCGGTTGGACGAAGCTCGCGAAATACACGCGGCACGAGTCGATCGACGAGATGAAGCACGCGGAGGTGCTCACCGACCGGATCCTGTTCCTGGACGGGCTGCCGAACTACCAGCGCCTCTTCCACGTACGAGTGGGACAGACGGTCACCGAGATGTTCCAGGCGGACCGACAGGTCGAGGTCGAGGCCATCGACCGGCTCAAGCGGGGCATCGACGTGATGCGCGCGAAGGGCGATGTGACCTCGGCGAATATCTTCGAGTCGATCCTCGAGGACGAGGAGCACCACATCGACTATCTCGATACGCAGCTGGAGCTGATCGAGAAGCTCGGTGAGCCGCTCTACATCGCGCAGCTGATCGAGCAGCCGGAGGCCTGAGCCCGCACGGGCCGGACGGGGTGCGTCAGGCGGCTTCGTCCAGCTCGACGGAGTCGAGTTCCACGGCCGAAGCGAGCGCGGGCTTGCCCTGGTCGACCAGGTCGCGGCGCGGGCAGTTGCCCCGGCCGAGGATGGCCTGGATGCGGCGTACGCAGGAACCGCAGTCCGTACCGGCCTTGCACGCGGAGGCTATCTGCCGCGGAGTGCAGGCGCCGGCGTCAGCGTGCTGCTTGACCTGCTGCTCCGTGACACCGAAGCACGAGCAGACGTACACGCCGTTCACCTCCCGACGACAGGATCAGGTTGCGCTCTCCCGATGATCGGTGAGGCTAACCTAACCTTACCCGTCACGACCAGCGTGCAAAAGCACTGTGGGGCGCGGATCACAAGGATCCGCGCCCCACAGGCGTGTCGTACGCGTTGCGCCTTACTGGTCCCGGTACATCTCCGCGACAAGGAAGGCCAGGTCAAGGGACTGGCTGCGGTTCAGCCGGGGGTCGCAGGCCGTCTCGTAGCGCTGGTGCAGATCGTCGACGAAGATCTCGTCGCCGCCGCCCACGCACTCGGTGACATCGTCACCGGTGAGCTCGACGTGGATACCGCCCGGGTGCGTGCCGAGCGCCTTGTGCACCTCGAAGAAGCCCTTGACCTCGTCGAGGACATCGTCGAAGCGACGGGTCTTGTGGCCCGAGGCCGCCTCGAAGGTGTTGCCGTGCATCGGGTCGGTGACCCAGGCGACGGTGGCACCGGAGGCGGTGACCTTCTCGACCAGGGTGGGGAGCTTGTCGCGGATCTTGTCCGCGCCCATCCGCACGATGAAGGTCAGCCGGCCCGGCTCGCGGTCCGGGTCCAGGCGCTCGATGTACGTGAGCGCCTCCTCCGGGGTGGTCGACGGGCCCAGCTTGATGCCGATCGGGTTGCGGATCTTCGAGGCGAACTCGATGTGCGCGCCGTCCAGCTGACGGGTGCGCTCACCGATCCAGACCATGTGGCCCGAGACGTCGTAGAGACGGCCTGTGCGCGAGTCCACGCGGGTCAGCGCCGACTCGTAGTCGAGAAGCAGTGCCTCGTGCGAGGAGTAGAACTCGACGGTGCGGAACTCGGCCGGGTCGGTGCCGCAGGCGCGCATGAACTTCAGCGCGTTGTCGATCTCGCGCGCGAGCTGCTCGTAGCGCTGGCCCGACGGCGAGTTCTTCACGAAGTCCTGGTTCCAGGCGTGCACCTGGTGCAGGTCGGCGTAGCCGCCGGTGGTGAAGGCGCGCACCAGGTTCAGCGTCGAGGCGGACGCGTGGTACATCCGCTTCAGGCGCTCGGGGTCCGGGACGCGGGCCGCCTCGTTGAAGTCGAAGCCGTTGACGGAGTCGCCGCGGTAGGTCGGCAGGGTCACGCCGTCGCGGGTCTCGGTGTCCTTGGAGCGCGGCTTCGAGTACTGGCCGGCGATCCGGCCGACCTTCACGACCGGGACGGAGGCCGCGTACGTGAGGACGGCGCCCATCTGGAGCAGCGTCTTGAGCTTGTTGCGGATGTGGTCGGCGGACACGGCGTCGAAGGCCTCGGCACAGTCGCCGCCCTGCAGCAGGAACGCCTCACCCTTGGCCACAGCGGCCATCCGGTTGCGCAGCTGATCGCACTCGCCCGCGAAGACGAGCGGCGGATACGACTCGAGGTCCGCGATCACATCGCGCAGAGCCTCGGCATCGGGGTACGTGGGCTGCTGCGCCGCGGGAAGGTCTCGCCAGGTGTTGCCACCGCTGACGGTGGTCTTAGCGTTCACGGTCACCTCGTCAACATTACGGGGTCGGTGAGGCTGCCCATTCCCCCGCCCACTTTGTGAGACGAACGTCCCAAGGGCGGACTGCGCGCCGCGGAACATGCGCTAGGGTCAGCCCCATGTTCGCGCATTCGACCCAGAACTGGTGGTGGACCGCTCATCCGGCGGCCCACTGACTGCGCGTTCCCAAGACTCGCGAAGGCCGCCCGAGGGGCGGCCTTTTTGTGTGTCCGAGGCCGTTCCTCCCCGAGATCCGAGATCCCGAGATCCGCCGGAAGGAACCCATGCCATGGACGACCGCCTCAGCCGACTTATCGACTCGGCAACCCCCTTCGCCCTGCTCCGCCGCCGCACCCCCGGCCGTGACCACGACACCGTCGAGATCCTGACCGGAGAGGTGCACGAGGCCGCGCACCTCGGCGAACTCCCCGATACCGAGCTCCCCTTGCTCGCGCTCGTCCCCTTCCGGCAGATCCGCGAGCGCGGCTTCGAGGTCACGGACGACGGCACGCCGCTGTCGTACCTGGTCGCGCGGGAGTCGTACGAGTTGAGCCTGGACGAGGCCCTCGCCCAGCTGCCGGCGCATGACGTACAGGTGCGGGGCGGCGGCTTCGACATCGACGACGAGGCGTACGCCGGGATCGTGGAGCGGGTGATCCGGGACGAGATCGGGCGGGGCGAGGGCGCGAACTTCGTGATCCGGCGGACGTACGAGGGCGAGATCGAGGGCTTCACCAGGGCCGACGCACTGGCGCTCTTCCGGCGGCTGCTCGACGGCGAGCGCGGTGCGTACTGGACGTTCGTGGTGCACACCGGCGACCGGACGCTGGTCGGCGCCAGCCCCGAAGTCCATGTGCGGATGAGCGGCGGCACGGTCGTGATGAACCCCATCAGCGGCACCTACCGCTACCCGGCCGAGGGCCCGACGGCGGACGGGCTGCTCTCCTTCCTCGCCGACGCCAAGGAGCGCGCCGAGCTGTCGATGGTGGTCGACGAAGAGCTCAAGATGATGTGCACGGTCGGCGACCAGGGCGGGGTCGTCGTCGGGCCGCGGCTCAAGGAGATGGCGCATCTCGCGCACACCGAGTACGAGCTGCGCGGGAAGTCCAGCCTCGATGTGCGCGAGGTGCTCAAGGAGACGCTGTTCGCGGCGACGGTCACGGGCTCGCCGGTCGAGAACGCCTGCCGGGTCATCCGGCGCCACGAGGAAGGCGGCCGCGGCTACTACGCGGGCGCCCTCGCTCTGATCGGCCGGGACGCGGGCGGCGCGCAGACCTTGGACTCCCCCATCCTCATCCGCACCGCGGACATCGCGGCGGACGGCCGCCTGCGGGTCCCGGTCGGCGCCACGCTCGTACGGGATTCCGTGCCGGCGAACGAGGTGGCCGAGACGCACGCCAAGGCGGCCGGGATCCTGGCCGCGCTCGGGGTGCGCCCCGGGCGCCCGCGGACCGAGCGGTCCCGTCCCCGGCTCGGCGACGATCCCCGCGTACAAGAGGCGCTGGACTCGCGGCGCGGGTCGCTCGCGCCGTTCTGGCTGCGGATGCAGGAGCGGACCGGTGAGCTGAGCGGGCACGCCCTGGTGGTCGACGGCGAGGACACCTTCACCGCGATGCTCGCCCATGTGCTGCGCTCCTGCGGCCTGTCGGTCACGGTCCGGCGCTACGACGAGCCCGGGGTGCGGGAGGCGGCGCTCTCGCACCAGGGGCCCGTGGTCCTGGGGCCCGGTCCCGGCGATCCCTCGGACGCCGCCGACCCGAAGATGCGCTTCCTGCGCGAGCTCACCGCCGATCTCGTGCGCACGCACCGGCACGGACTGCTCGGCGTCTGCCTCGGCCATGAGCTGATCGCCGCCGAGCTCGGGCTCGACATCGTGCGCAAGCAGGTGCCGTACCAGGGGGCGCAGACGCGGATCGTGCTGTTCGGGCGGCCCGAGACCGTCGGCTACTACAACAGCTTCACGGCGGTGTGCGACGCCGAGACGGCGGCCGAGCTCTCGGCGCACGGGATCGAGGTGAGCCGGACCGCCGAGACCCGTGAGGTGCACGCGCTGCGCGGGCCCGGGTTCGCCGGAGTGCAGTTCCACCCGGAGTCGGTCCTGACGCTGCGCGGGGCCGCCGTGGTGCGCGAGCTGATCGAGTCGGTGCGGGCCACGGTCCGGGTCTGAGGCGGTGTACGGGCGGTCCGGGCCCCGGGGGCGCAGGGGCTTGGACCGCCGTATATTCGCGCATATCAGGCCAGAAGCCTCATGAGCCGAAGGCCCTACGAGCCAGCAGCCGCATCTCCTGGGAGCAGTCGTGGAAATCCTGTCATTCGGCGTGCAGGCCGACGAGAAGCCGCTCATCGAGAAGGCCTTCGACGGACACCACGAGGTCCGCTGCCTGGACGTGTTCCTCACCGAGGACACGGCGCCGATCGCCGCGGGCTACGAGATCATCACGGTCAGCGTCAACGCCAATGTCAGCAGCCGGGTCCTGCAGACCCTGGCGGCCGGCGGCACCCAGATGATCGCCACGCGCTCCACCGGCTTCAACCACATCGACCTGGAGGTGGCCGAGCGCCTCGGCCTGACCGTCGCACGGGTCTCGTACTACTCGCCGTACTCGGTCGCCGAGTTCGCCTGGACCCTCGCGATGGCCGTCAACCGCCGCATCGTGCGCGCCTCCAACCGCACGCGCGACTTCGACTTCCGGCTCGAGGGCCTGATGGGGCGCGATATGCGCGGCCGTACGGTCGGGGTGCTCGGCACCGGCAAGATCGGCGAGGCCTTCACCCGGATCGCGCACGGCTTCGGCATGAACCTGCTCGGCTGGGACGTCGCACAGAACCCGGCCTGTCTGGAACTCGGCATGAAGTACGTCGAGAAGGACCAGCTCTTCGCCGAGTCCGATCTGATCAGCCTGCATGTGCCGCTGCTGCCCGCGACGCAGCACATCATCAACGCCGAGGTGCTCGGTGAGATGAAGGACGACGCCATCCTCGTGAACTCCAGCCGCGGCGGCCTCATCGACACCGAGGCGCTGGTCGACGAGCTGCGCAAGGGCCGCTTCACGGGCGTGGGACTCGATGTGTACGAGGCCGAGGCGGGCCTGTTCTTCTTCGACAAGTCGATCCAGGGCGTCGAGGACGACACCCTGGCCCGACTCCTGACGTTCCCGAACGTCGTGGTCACCTCGCACCAGGCGTACTACACCGAGGACGCGCTGAACCAGATCATCGAGACGACGCTGCAGAACGTACTCGACTACCAGGCGGGCAGGCGCGGCGAGAACGTACTCGTCCCCGCCGCGCCCAAGACCGCGGGCTGACCCGCCTCAGCCGAAGAAGACGCCGACTTCCTTGTAGAGCTCCGGGCCCACGGTCTTGAGCTTGGCCGTGGCCTCGGCGATCGGGACGCGCACGATGTCCGTGCCCTTCAGCGCGACCATCTTGCCGAAGTCCCCGTCGCGTACCGCCTCGATGGCGTGCAGTCCGAAGCGGGTGGCGAGCCAGCGGTCGAAGGCGCTCGGGGTGCCGCCGCGCTGGACATGGCCGAGCACCGTGGTGCGGGCCTCCTTGCCGGTGCGCTTCTCGATCTCCTTGGACAGCCACTCGCCCACGCCGGAGAGCCGGACGTGTCCGAAGGAGTCGAGCGTGCCGTCCTTGAGGACCATCTCGCCGTCCTTGGGCATCGCGCCCTCGGCGACGACCACGATCGGGGCGTACGAGGCCTTGAAGCGCGAGGTGACCCAGGCGCAGACCTGGTCCACGTCGAAGCGCTGTTCGGGGATGAGGATGACATTGGCGCCGCCCGCGAGACCCGAGTGCAGGGCGATCCAGCCCGCGTGCCGGCCCATGACCTCGACGACGAGGACGCGCATATGGGATTCGGCGGTGGTGTGCAGCCGGTCGATGGCCTCGGTGGCGATGCCGACGGCGGTGTCGAAGCCGAAGGTGTAGTCGGTGGCGCTCAGATCGTTGTCGATGGTCTTCGGTACGCCGACGACCGGGATGCCGTACTCGTCCGTGAGCTTCGCGGCGACGCCGAGGGTGTCCTCGCCGCCGATCGCGATCAGGGAGTCGACCTCGTACTTGGCGAGGTTCTCCTTGATGCGGCGGATCCCGTTCTCCTCCTTGAACGGGTTGGTCCGCGAGGAGCCGAGGATCGTGCCGCCGCGGGGCAGGATGCCGCGGACGGCGGGGATGTCGAGCGGCACCGAGTCGCCTTCGAGCGGCCCGCGCCATCCGTCACGGAAGCCCACGAAGTCGTAGTCGTACTCCTGGACACCCTTGCGGACGATGCCGCGGATGACGGCATTGAGCCCGGGGCAGTCGCCGCCACCGGTCAGCACGCCGATTTTCTTGGCCCCCATGGGGAAGTCCCTTCGCCACGTTCGCTGTGTGACCCGTCACGCTAATGGTGATCCAGGTCACTTCGCGGTGTCGAGGGCGCCAAATCCCTTGAAGGGCTTGGTAGTTGATCAGCTGCTTTCACTCGTACGAGGCCACGGCGTCGTGACGTGACCGGACTTGTCCGCTCCCCGTCCGCGGCGTCACTCGTCGTCCAGTCCGCGCTCTATCGCGTACCGCACCAGCTCCACCCGGTTGTGGAGCTGCAGTTTGCCCAGGGTGTTCTGGACGTGGTTCTGGACCGTGCGGTGCGAGATGACCAGGCGTTCGGCGATCTGCTTGTAGCTGAGGCCCTTGGCGACCAGGCGCAGGACTTCGGTCTCGCGGTCGGTGAGCTGGGGGGCCTTGGGCTCGTCCGTGTTGGACGGGGCCGGCTCGGAGGCCAGGCGGCGGTACTCGCCGAGGACCAGGCCCGCGAGGCCGGGGGTGAAGACCGGGTCGCCGACCGCGGTGCGGCGGACCGCGTCGATCAGCTCCTCGGTGGAGGCCGACTTGAGGAGGTAGCCCGTCGCTCCGGACTTGACCGCCTCCAGGACGTCCGCGTGCTCACCGCTCGCCGACAGGACCAGGACCCGCAGCTTGGGGTTGGCGCCCACCAGCTCCTTGCACACCTGGACGCCGGGCTTGAGCGGCAGGTTCAGGTCGAGGACCAGGACGTCGGGCGCGACGGCCTTGGCGCGGCGTACCGCCTGGTCGCCGTCGCCCGCCGTGGCCACCACGTCGAGACCCGGCTCCGCGGCCAGGTCTCGGGCCACCGCGTCGCGCCACATCGGATGGTCGTCGACCACCATGACCTTGATCTGCGCCGGCTGCTCGCCGGTCACCTGCTGCTCGCTCATCAACTCGCCTTCCCCCGTGGGACCTTCAGTTCTACTTCCGTACCCTGCCCGGGTACCGAGATCAGTTCGGCGGTGCCGCCGATGTCGCGCAGCCGGCCGCGGATCGACAGCGCCACTCCGAGCCTGCCCTCCCCCTCGGCCTGCGCGAGGCGGCCCTCCGGGATGCCCGGACCGTCGTCGCGCACCGTCACGATCACCTCGTCCGTCCAGTCCTCGACGAGGATCCAGGACCGTGCGTCCTCGCCGGCGTGCATCCGGACATTGTCCAGTGCCGCACCGACGGCCGCCGCCAGCTCCCGCGCCGCGGCCGGGGCGAGCAGCACGGGTGCGCCCGGTTCGGAGAGAGTGACACGGGAGCCCGCATACGGGGAGAGCAAGGTGCGGATGTCCCGCGGGACATCGTCCGGGTCCTCGTCGGGTTCGTCGACGATCCGTACGAACGCGCCCTGCTGCGCGTCCTCCGAGACCCGGGACGCCGGGAGCAGACCGCCCGCGACCAGGGTGCGCAGGGCGACCTCCTGCTCGCCGGCCATCCGCCCGAGCTCGGCCGCCTCGCCGCCGAGCGCGGTGCCGCGGCGCTGGACCATGGCGAGGACCTGGAGCACGTTGTCGTGGATGTCGCGCGCGAGCCGCTCCCGCTCACGGGTCGCCGCCTCGATCTCCAGCGCACGGGCCAGGGTGCGCTCGGAGGCCCGGGCGACCTCCACCACGTATCCGATCGCTATGGAGGCGACCCAGACGAGCAGCACGTTGTGCAGGGTGTCCTGGCTGGGGTGGCCCCGCTGGACGATGTTCGCGACCCCGACCAGGGCGGAGGCTACGGCCGCCCAGCGCCAGCCGCCCTTGAGCGCGTACGCGAGGACGGCGCCGGCCGTCCAGATCGACGGCAGCGTCGGCCCCTCGCCGGCGATCCGCTGGGCGGAGTCGGCGACCGGGGTGAGCAGGATGCCGGTGAGCGAGATCGCCAGGTCGACGAAGAGGAAGCGCTTGGTGCAGGCCGCGGCGTTCGCGACGAAGCGCAGGGTGGCGAGGGTCCAGACGGAGAGCACCGCGAAGTAGACGATCGCGACCCAGGGCCGCGCGAAATCCTCGTACGCGGCGACGAAGAGGCCGATCGCGTACACCATCGTGCCGATGCGGTACGCCGTCAGGGCGCGCCACAGCGGCAGCTCCACCGACATGCGCATGACGCGTTCGCGCTTGGCCATATCCCCCGCCCCCAGCGGTCCTGACGGACCGTTCCCGCGTCTAGCTTTCCTTGGCCTTGCCCGCGGCCTTGGCCGGCTCCGCCTTCTTCTTGGCCTCGTCCGCGAGCTGCCGCTTGGCGGCCGTCGCGTACATGTCCACGTACTCCTGGCCGGACAGCTTCATGATTTCGTACATCACCTCGTCCGTCACCGAACGGAGGATGAACCGGTCGCCCTCCATGCCGTGATAGCGGCTGAAGTCCAGCGGCTTGCCGATCCGGATGCCCGGGCGCATCAGCTTGGGCATCACCTTGCCGGGCGGCTGGATCTTCTCGGTGTCGATCATCGCGACCGGGATCACCGGCGCACCCGTGGCCAGGGCCACCCGGGCGAGACCGCCGGGCTTGCCGCGGTAGAGGCGGCCGTCCGGGGAGCGGGTGCCCTCGGGGTAGATACCGAAGAGCTCGCCGCGCTCGACGACGTCGATGCCGCTCTTGATGGCCGCCTCACCGGCGCCGCGGGCCCCCGAGCGGTCCACCGGGAGCTGGCCGATGCCCTTGAAGAAGGCGGCCGTGAGCTTGCCCTTCACGCCCGGGCTGTTGAAGTACTCGGCCTTGGCGATGAAGGTCACCCGGCGGTCGAGCACCGCGGGCAGGAAGAAGGAGTCCGAGAAGGACAGGTGGTTGCTCGCGAGGATCGCGGGCCCCTCGGCAGGAATGTTCTCGAGCCCCTCGACCCAGGGGCGGAACACAGTCTTCAGGCCCCCGCCGACGGTGAGCTTCATGAACCCGTAGATCAACGCAGGTGCCTTTCTCGTATCGTCACGTCGACCTTAACCCGTGCCGGGCCTGCGCTCCTTCCCGGCCACGAGCGGCCGCGCCGCTGCGCCGGGTCACAACGGCCCTGGTCGGTGTCGGTCCGGTCGCGTACCGTGAACGCAACCTCCCGACCCGACTCCGGACCCACCGTGCCGGAGCCTGCCTGAAGAAGGAGACCGATGGTGCCGGTCCTCCCCGGAGCCGAGCCGTACCGCCATGAAGGCGGCGAGGTCGGCGTCCTGCTCTGCCACGGTTTCACCGGTACTCCGCAGTCGCTGCGCCCGTGGGCGGAGCACCTGGCCGCGCGCGGCCTGACGGTCTCCCTGCCGCTGCTCCCCGGGCACGGCACGCGCTGGCAGGACCTGGCGCTGACCGGGTGGCAGGACTGGTACGCGGAGGTGGACCGCGAGCTGCGCGCGCTGAGCGAGCGCTGCACGCAGGTCTTCGTCTTCGGCCTGTCGATGGGCGGCGCCCTGACGCTGCGGCTCGCGGCCAAGCACGGCGACGCGATCAGCGGGATCGTCCTGGTGAACCCGTTCAACAAGATGCGCGACCCGATGGCCTTCGCCCTTCCGGTGGCCCGGCACTTCGTGCGCTCCACCAAGGGTGTCGTGAGCGATATCGCCAAGGAGGGCTCCGAGGAGGTCGGCTACACCCGGGTGCCCCTGCACGCGGCGCACTCGCTGCGGCGGTTCTCCCGCCTGGTCGACGCCGAACTGCCGCAGGTGACGCAGCCGTTGCTGCTCCTGCACAGCCCGCAGGACCATGTGGTCGCGCCGGCCGACTCGGCCCGTATCCTCGGCCGCGTCTCGTCCACGGACGTCACCGAGCTCCTGCTGGAACAGAGCTACCACGTCGCGACGTTGGACCATGACGCGGACCGGATCTTCGACGAGAGCGTCTCCTTCGTCGACCGGCTCGCATCCGACGCGAAGGATTCCCGGGAAGGTACGACGGCCGGTGGCTGAGCACGAAGCGGCGGACCGCGACGAGAGCCGCGAGGACCACGACGAGCAGGAGCAGCAGGACCGGAACGACGGTGCCCTGCGCGATCCGCTGGCCAAGTCGCCCCAGGCGCAGGGCCCCGAGCCCGCGCCGCTGGACGAGGACGCCGCCTGGGCCGCGATCATCGCCGGATACGGTGCGCAGCCGGCCGATCCGCCGGGCGCCAAGCCCTTCAAGTCCGTCGAGGATCTCGCGGGCCTGGTCGCGGAGGCGGAGGAGGCCGAGCAGGAGCGGGGACCCGCCCGCGCCGGTCCGGACAAGCCGGTGGGCAGCTCGATCGTCTTCGCTCCCGGCGTGGGGCCGCGGGACTATGACGTGGCCGAGTCCTCGGACGACGATCTGGACGGGAGCGACGAGGGCCACTTCGTACCGCCGGAGCCGCCGCCGCTGCCTGAGGCCGATACGACGGCCAAGTTCGCCTGGCTCGCGGTGATCGGCGGCCCCGTGCTGCTGCTGCTCGCGATCCTGCTCGGCTGGCCGATGACGTGGTGGCTCACCACACTGGGCATCGGCGGCTTCCTGGGCGGCTTCGCGACGCTCGTGATGCGGATGGGAGACGGCGAGGACGAGGACGACGACCCGGGGCGCGGCGCGGTCGTCTGAGGTCTTTTCCGGGCTGAACCGTGTGCCCGGGTCAGGCTGAATCCGTGTGCCGGGTCAGGCCGAATCAGCGGGGACCCTGAGGGCGGCCAGCAGCGGCAGATGGTCCGTGGCCGCGAGGAGGTCCGCTTCGGTGATGCCCGCGTGGCCCAACGGGACGCCGCAGCCGAGGACTTCGATACCGCGCGAGGCGAAGATCGCGTCGATGCGCTGGCGCGGCGTGGCGGGCTCGGACGTGTACTCGCCGCCCCAGGGCTTCGTCGCCCAGCAGTCCTGGAGCGCGCCCGCGAGCAGCTTGAACGTACGGCCGTGCGGCTTGTCGTTGAGGTCGCCGCCCGCCACGGTGTGCTCCACGCCCATGCCGGCGAGCCGGTCGAGCAGCATCCCGCCCTGGTCGTAGCGTTCGTCGGTCTGCAGGGACAGATGGCAGCTCAGGACGCCGAGCCGGGCACCGCCGATCCGTACGACCGCGGTGGCGAAGCCGCGGCGGTGCAGACCGGGCGTCAGCGGGAGCAGCACGTCCTCGGTGCGCTCGACGGTGACGCGCAGCGAGCAGAGCAGCGCCGGCCCCGCGGCCGGTGCGCCGCCTCCGAGGATCACCAGGTTGGAGGCCTTGGCGAGACGCGCGAGCTTCTTGTTCCAGCGGAAGAAACGCGGGGCTTCCTGGATGAGGACGAGGTCGGGGTCGCAGGCGCGGATCACCCGGGCGAGCGCGGCGGTGTCGTCGCGCATCGAGCGGATGTTGTACGAGAGCACCCTGACGACGGACGAACCGTCCGGTTCCGTACGGGAGTTGGGCAGCGAGATGGCCTTGGCCTGTCCGGTCACCGGGCCACGATATGACAGCGCCCGCCGGTCCTGTACGGAACACGGCGGGCGACGGCCATACGCGAGGAATCACATGACCGGGTCGGGCTCCCGTGCCAGGTCGGCGGCGCCCACGAGGCCCGCCTTGTTGCCGAGCTGAGCCGCGATCACCTCGGCCTGCGGGCGCCAGTTGCCACCCACGAGCCAGCGCTTGTACGACTTGCGGATGGGGTCGAGCACCAGCTCGCCCTCGTCCGAGAGTCCGCCGCCGATGATGAACGCGGACGGGTCGAAAAGCGAGGCGAGGTCGGCCAGACCGGCGCCGGCCCAACGGGCCAGCTCACGGTAGGAGTCGACCGCGACCAGGTCGCCCTGGCGGGCGGCCATCGAGATGTGCTTGCCCTCGATGCCCTCCGGGGTGCCGTCGCCCAGGGAGAGCAGCAACTCGGCGTTCTCCGGGGTGGCGTTGGCGCGCTGCTTCGCGTACCGCACGAGCGCGCTGCCGGAGGCGTACTGCTCCCAGCAGCCCTGGCTGCCGCAGCCGCAGAGCAGACCGTCCGGGACCATCCGGATGTGGCCGAACTCGGCGGCCACGCCGAAGTGTCCGCGGCGCAGCTTGTTGCCGATGATGATGCCGCCGCCGAGGCCGGTGCCCAGGGTGATGCAGATGACGTTGCGATGCCCCTTGCCCGCACCGAACTTGTACTCGCCCCAGGCCGCGGCGTTCGCGTCGTTCTCCACGACCACCGGGAGGCCTACGCGGCCTTCGACCTTCTCCTTGAGCGTCTCGTGCCGCCAGTCGATGTTCGGCGCGAAGTAGACGGTCGAACGCTGGCGGTTGACGTATCCGGCCGCACCGATGCCCACGCCCACGATCTCGTGACCGGCTCGCGCGCCTTCCACGGCCGAGGCGATCGCGTCCACGATGGCCTCGGGTGTGCTGGGAGTCGGCACCTTGAAGGTGGAAAGGATCGTGCCTTCCTCGTCGACCACGCCGGCCGCAATCTTGGTGCCGCCGATGTCGACGCCGATGGTGAGTCCCATGTGTCCCTCAGTTTTCGGTCGAGCCCCGCTGCTGCCCAAGCCTAACTGAGGGGAACGTCAGTCCAAGTCGATGTGGTCGCCGCCGGGCTCGTCCTTCTTGTTCGGACGGTCCTCCTCGGCCCAACGGCGCTCATGGCCCTGTACCGCCGAACGGTAGGCCGCGAGCAGTTCGGTGCCTGCGGCCGCGAGGTGGTCGAAGACGTCGGGGTTGCGCTGGATGACGGGCTCCACGACGGACTTCGCCTGGTTGATCAGCTGGTTGACGGCGCCCTGCGCGGCCATCCCGGCGATGGGCGACTGGAGCCCGGACAACTTCTCGCTCACCGCGTCCACCAGACGGCGCAGTTCCTCGGCGGCGGATCCGGGCGGCGTGCCGTACTGGGTGCGGCGCCGGGCCTGCTCGGCGGCGAGGTCCTCGGCACAGGCCTGCTCCCATGCGTCGTCGTCGGCCGCTCGGGGCTGGTCGGCGGGGCGCTCGGTGTCACTCATGACGGGCTCCTGCGGCGGGTCGGACGGTGCGTGGCTGCGTACCTTCGACGGTACCCGAACGGCGGTACGGGGATCAGGGTGTGGCCGGTACGAGGCCGCTCAGGCGCGGGGCCACAGACCCGGGTCGGGCGCGAAACGGATGCCGAGCCCGCCGTCCTTCAGACCCGCGCCGGCGACGGTGCAGCGGCGCAGCGCGGACGGCAGGGGCACGATCCGGCGGAACTCCCCCGCGGTGATGACCAGTTCGTCCCCGCGCCGCACCAGATCGAGCTCCTCGCGCACGGCTCCGGGCAGCGGTATCTGCCACTCCAGGATCCCGTCGTCCGCCAGGCGGTCGGTTATCGGCCAGGAAGCCGGCCGCGGTACGGGGCGGGGCGCCGGGACCGCGAGGGCCGCCAGGTCGTCGGTGCCGCGCGGGTCGTGGCCGAGGTGGGCCACCTCGGCCACCGGCAGACGGTCGGTGCGCCACTCGGCGAGGGCCTTGTCCTGCTGGGCGGCGAGCCCGGCCAGCCACGGGTCGGCGGAATCCTTGGGCAGCACGCGGTTGGCGATCAGGGCCTCGACCGGCAGGCCGTACAGGGCGAGCCCCTTCACCGCGGACCGCATGGCGTCGACCCCGGCGGGACCGGGCTCGGCGACGAGCCGTACGGCGGTGTGCTCGCTCTCGATCACGGACTGCACCCCGGCGAGGTGCGCGTCCCACTGCGCGGCCGACTCGTACAGCCACTGCGCGGGCATGGGCACACCCGCGAGCTGGGCCAGCATGGGCCGCAGGGCCCGGGCGGCCTGGCGCTGAGGGGGCAGCAGCCTGCGCACGTAGCGGCGCAGCTGTGCGGGCAGCGCGAGGGTGGCCAGGGCCTTCTCCGTGGGCGGCAGATCGACCACGACGAGGTCGTGGGCCTCACCGCGATGGGCGTCGCGGAGCGCCGTGAGCAGGGCGAGTTCCTCGGCCCCGGGAAGCGGCGTGAGCTCGTCGTCGTCGAGCCGCTGGGCGCCGAACATGTCGAGGGCGGCGCCGGCCCGGTCCTGAAGGGCGAGGAGTTCCGTACGGAAATGGGCGGCGGAGTCGATCGTCCGCACGGTGACGCCGTCGACCGGCCCGGCCTGGGAGCCGAGCAGCAGAGTGCGCAGCCCTTGCGCCGCGGCGGCCCGAGCGGTGGCAGCCGCGATGGTGGTACGGCCGCTGCCGCCGGGGCCGGTGACGAAGAGGGTGCGCATGACAGTGAACGGTACGTGAACGCCCGCGGCACCGACCCGCCCCGGCCGGGCCCTACTTGGAGCCCGGCCCCACCCGCTACTTGGGGCCCGACTCCACTCGCTTCTTCAGCCCCGCAAGCGCCCGGTCGATGATGACCTTCTCCGCCTTGCGCTTGATCATCCCGAGCATGGGGATCTTCACGTCGACGGTGAGCTTGTACGTGACCTCGGTGCCCTTGCCGGCGGGCGTCAGCAGATAGCTGCCGTCGAGCGCCCGCAGCATCTGGGACTTGACCAGCGTCCAGCTGACCTCGTTGTCGCCGGTCCAGGTGTAGCCGAGGACCTGGTCGTCCTTGATCGCGCCGGCGTCCATGACGAGACGCACCTGCTCCGCACGCCCCGCGGCGTCGGTCGCGAGCACCTCCGCCTGCTTCACCTCGCCGGTCCAGTCGGGGTAGCGGGCGAAGTCGGCGATCACCGCCATGACCTCGGCGGGCGACGCCTCGATCGTGATGCTCGAGCTGGTGTGTTCCGCCATCGCCGTGGCTCCTCCAGTACGGGACGAAATGCAAGGGGCAGACGGGGTGGACCCGCCGCCGTGAAGGCTACCGCGCCGGCCCCGCACCAGGTCCCGCGCCTCAGCAGGCGAGACGGCGCCCGCTCACCACTCCAGCGCCCACGGCCGGCCCGACCCCGCGAAGTGCCCGACGTTGACGCACTCCGTGACCCCGATCCGCATCCGCCGCACCAGCGGCTGGTGCACATGCCCGAACAGGGCGTACCGGGGGCGGGTCCGCCGTATCGCCTCCAAAAGCGCGACGCTGCCGCGCTCGAAGCGCCGCGCCACGGTGTCGTACACGAGCTCCGGCACCTCCGGCGGAATGTGCGTGCACAGCACGTCCACCTCACCGACCGCCTCGATCTTCGCCGCGTACTCCTCATCGCTGATCTCGTACGGCGTGCGCATCGGCGACTTGAGCCCGCCGCCGACGAAGCCGAAGACGAGACCGCCGATCTCGATCCGCTCGCCGTCGAGGACGGTGGTGCCCCGGCCCGCGTACTCCTTCCACAGGCCCGGGATGTCGACGTTGCCGTAGGTCGCGTACGTCGGGGTCGGGAAGGCCGCGAACAGCTCGGAGTACTGCTTGCGCACCGCACTTTCGATGGCGGCGTTGCGGTCGAGCCCCTGCCAGAGCGAGGCGCCGAAGGCCCGTGCCTCCTCGAAGCGGCGGGCCGTGCGCAGTGCGACGATGCGGGAGGCGTTCTCGGTGCCGAAGAGGTCGGGGAAGATGCCGCGCGAATGGTCGGCGTAGTCGAGGAAGAGCACCAGGTCACCGAGGCAGACCAGGGCGTCGGCGCCGTCGCCGGCCCGGGCGAGGGCCTCGGTGTTTCCGTGTACGTCGCTGACCACATGCACGCGCATGCCGATCACCCTAGAACTCCGGAGCGAAGGGGGTACCCCCTGCTCGAACGAAGTTGAGAGCTTGGGGGAGGGCAGAGCGCACCGGTCCCCCACAGAACCCCCACCGGACCTGCGGTTACTTCCGAGTCGCCCGGAGGGTCGACTACTGTGCGAACTGCAACGCCTTGTCGTGTGACGCAGCGAACATCTGGCCCGGACCCCCTATCGGAGAGTCCATACCGGTGGGTAACGTCCGGGCAGTCCAGTCGTGCTCCCGTGCCCCACGCACCCGAGCACCTGCCCGATCTTGGACCGCACCGTCGCAGCACACAACGTCGTGGCGCCGGCGCCCTATGAGGAGCAGCAGTCTTGCGCGAGTTCAGCCTTCCGGCCCTTTACGAGGTCCCTGCGGACGGCAATCTGACCGACATCGTCCACCGCAACGCCACCCAGCACCCGGATGTCGCGGTCATCGGACGCAAGGTGAACGGCACTTGGCAGGACGTCACCGCCAGAGACTTCCTCGCCGAGGTACGCACCGCCGCCAAGGGCCTGATCGCCGCGGGCGTGCAGCCCGGCGACCGCGTCGGCCTGATGTCCCGTACGCGCTACGAGTGGACGCTGATCGACTTCGCGATCTGGAGCGCGGGCGCCGTCACGGTCCCGGTGTACGAGACCAGCTCGCCCGAGCAGATCCAGTGGATCCTCGGCGACTCGGGCGCGGTCGGCTGCGTCGTGGAGCTCGACGCCCACGCGGAGGCCGTCGCGTCGGTGCACGACCGGCTGCCCGCCCTGAAGAACGTCTGGCAGATCGAGGGCGGCGGCGGCCTTGATGAGCTGCGCGCGTCCGGCGCCTCGGTGAGCGACGAGACCGTCGACGAGCGTGCGGCCGTCGCGAAGGCCGACGACCCGGCCACGATCGTCTACACCTCGGGCACCACCGGCCGCCCCAAGGGCTGTGTGCTGACCCACCGCAGCTTCTTCGCGGAGTGCGGCAACGTGGTGGAGCGGCTGCGCCCCCTGTTCCGTACGGGCGAGTGCTCGGTGCTGCTCTTCCTGCCGCTCGCGCATGTCTTCGGGCGCCTGGTGCAGGTCGCGCCGATGATGGCGCCCATCAAGCTCGGCCATGTGCCGGACATCAAGAACCTCACCGATGAACTCGCCTCGTTCCGCCCGACGTTGATCCTCGGCGTCCCGCGCGTCTTCGAGAAGGTCTACAACTCGGCGCGCGCCAAGGCGCAGGCGGACGGCAAGGGCAAGATCTTCGACAAGGCCGCGGACACGGCGATCGCGTACAGCCGCGCCCTGGACACCCCGTCGGGCCCGTCGTTCGGTCTGAAGCTCAAGTACAAGACGTTCGACAAGCTCGTCTACAGCAAGCTGCGTGCGGTGCTCGGCGGTCGCGGCGAGTACGCGATCTCGGGTGGGGCGCCTTTGGGTGAGCGCCTCGGCCACTTCTTCCGCGGCATCGGCTTCACCGTGCTCGAGGGTTACGGACTCACGGAGTCCTGCGCGGCCACAGCCTTCAACCCGTGGGACCGGCAGAAGATCGGCACGGTCGGCCAGCCGCTGCCCGGCTCGGTGATCCGTATCGCCGACGACGGTGAAGTGCTGCTGCACGGCGAGCACCTGTTCGCGGGCTACTGGAACAACGAGGGTGCTACCGCCGAGGCGCTGGCCGACGGCTGGTTCCACACCGGTGACATCGGCACGCTCGACGAGGACGGCTATCTCGCGATCACCGGCCGCAAGAAGGAGATCATCGTCACGGCCGGCGGCAAGAACGTGGCGCCCGCGGTGATCGAGGACCGCATCCGTGCGCACGCGCTCGTCGCGGAGTGCATGGTGGTCGGCGACGGCCGCCCGTTCGTGGGCGCCCTGGTCACCCTCGACGAGGAGTTCCTGGGCCGCTGGGCCGACGAGAACGGCAAGACCTCGGCCTCCGTCGCGGTGCTGCGCGAGGACCCCGAGCTGCTCGCGACGATCCAGCGCGCGGTGGACGACGGCAACGCGGCGGTCTCCAAGGCGGAGTCGGTCCGCAAGTTCCGCATCCTCGGCTCCCAGTTCACGGAGGAGTCGGGCCATCTGACGCCTTCGCTGAAGCTCAAGCGGAATGTCGTGGCGAAGGACTTCGCGGACGAGATCGAGGCGATCTACCGGGGCTAGCATCCAGCCCCTGCGGCGTTTGAGCAGATCCGAACGAAGTTCGGATGAGGGGG